>DASRPK010000165.1:0-69389 GCA_035646395.1 Gemmatimonadaceae bacterium
AGTCGCTGTCCGGAGTCGGCATTCGTGATCAGGTAATCGAAGGTTAGGCCACGCGACCCCAGTTCGCTGAGGATCGTGGAAACGCAGATCATGTCGTCATACCTGGCCGGTGCGTGGTACCGGACAGTGGCTTGCGCAACAACCAGCGGTGTGCCCCGGCGCTCCATCTCGGCGTAGGACATGCCACGCGAGCGGATGTATTCTGTCCTGCCCATCTCGCACCAGGCGAGATACTCGGCGTGGTACACGACTCCCATGCGGTCCGTTTCGCCATAACGGACCCTGAACTGGATTTCGTGTGCCGGGAGATCGGGCATGATTGAATGTAGAGTAAGCGGGACGGAAGAACGAGGAAGGCGGAAGTTGCCTCCTGCTTCCTGCCTCTTCTCGGTGTTAGACTGAGCCCGTGCTGCGCGCGCCCTGCTTCGTGTTCTCCGACGTGCACCTGGGAGTCACACCGCCCGAGGTCGAGCGGTCACTGCTCGGCTTCCTCGAGCACGTGCGTGGCGCGGCGCAATCCGTCATCATCAACGGCGATCTCTTCGACTTCTGGTTCGAGTGGCGGACGGTCATGCCGCGTGCGGGGTTCCGCGTGCTCGCGTCACTCGCCCGATTGACTGAAGCGGGGATTCCGGTGCTCTGGGTCGCGGGAAATCACGACTGCTGGGGAGGCGACATTCTCACCAGGGACGTCGGCGTGACGTATCACCTGGGCGCCTGGACGGGCGACATCGCGGGATGGCGGACGCGCCTCGACCATGGCGACGGTCTCCGGGACGTCGAGGACCGCCGGTACCGCGTGCTGCGGAGCGTACTCCGCAATCGCTGGTCGATCAGGGCCTTTCGATGGATCCACCCGGATCTCGGCAGCCGCATCGCGTTAGGCTCGTCACACGCCAGTCGCACCTACCGGGCCCGGGATGGGGGCGAAGGGTTACGACGGGTCGCTCACGACCAGCTGTCGAGACTGGCCGATGTCGATCTCCTGATCTACGGCCATTCGCATGTGCCGCTGCTCGAGCGGGGTTCGTCAGGCGTCTATGCAAATGCGGGCACGTGGATGGATGACACGACCTACCTGACCATCCGTGAAGACGCCGTCAGGTTGCATCGCTGGTCGGTCGACGATCCGGAGCGGGAACTGTCGTCGGTTCCGCGTCCTGACTCAGTAACTGTTACCAGCGGACGATAAGGCCGAGCCCCAACCCGCGGGGCAGGTGGCGCATGCCAACACGTGCCGGCAGGTCCCAGAGAAGCGAGGCGACGAACGCGTCGGCACCGGCAAAGAGGTGGTTGAAGATGAGGACTGCAATCCAGTCTTCCACCTGGGTGCGCCGCGCATCGACTCGCTCGGAATCGAAACGATTGGGCACGGTGTCCAGCGGGACAAAGCGACCTTGCTCATCGCGAATTGGTGCGCCGGTGCCCGGATCGACCCGATACTGGTTCACGATGCTCGCGTTCGCATGGCGCCGGGCAATGCGAAGGTCGTTTTGCGCCTTGAGGATCATGACGATGGACATGGCTTCCACGCCGGCGTAGATGGCACCCGGAAGCTGCCGGCCGAGACGCGACTGGCCGAGGCCGGGCACAAACAGTGATGTGAGGAATGCGCGGCCGGGGGATACGGGTGGACGCAGCGAGTCTTCACGCAGACGGGCCGAATCCTGCCGCAATCGCGCAATTGAATCGCGCGGTGACAATCGCGCGGTGTCCAGCCGTGCGCGCGTGGTATCCGTGACCTGGGCCGACGCTGAAATCGCCAGCGTCAGCAGAAGTGACGCGCCGAAGACAAACTGCTCAACGAGTAGAGACGCGGTCTGCTTCTTCAACGAGTCCTCATCGCGTACCGAACGGAAGGTGGTGGCGGGAGCGTATGGGAATCGAACCCACCCAACCCGACGATGTCAGGTCACAATCGTTTTGAAGACGACGAGAGCCACCAGGCCCCAGACACCCCCGTGTCCAACCTTACGCGAGGACGATCTCGTGATCTCCTCGCGGTAAGACCGCGCCCACCACAACCGCCGCCGGAACGCGCGAAAGATAGTCTTCGAGAAGCGGAGCGGGCAGCGCAACAAGCAGGCCTCCCGACGTCTGTGGGTCTATTACGAGCGCCGCGTGGAACGGTTCCGTGTTTCCCCAGTCGGTATGGCTGCGAACGAAGGCGTCATTGCGCTCGGCGCCGCCGGGAGTGGCTCCGGTGCGCCAGGCCTCGAGAGCGCCCGGCAACACCGGCAGCGCCGCGGTCTCGATGCGCACCGTGACCTCGCTGGCGCGCGCCACATGCAACACGTGACCAAGCAACCCGAACCCGGTGATGTCAGTCGCGCAGGTGGCGCCGAGCGCTACTGCCTGACGAGAGGCGTCACGATTGAGCGTTCGCATGGACTCGATTGCCGGCGTTACGGCATCGGGCTCGATGCTGCCGCGCTTCAGGGCCGTGGTGACGAAGCCGGTTCCCAAAGGCTTGGTCAACACCAGCGTGTCCCCCGGACGCGCGCCGCTATTGGTGAGAAGGTGATCGGGGTGGACGCGACCGGTGACCGAGAGACCGTACTTGATCTCCTCATCGATGATCGAATGGCCGCCGACAATCGAGGCTCCCGCCTCGTGCACCTTGTCCTGCCCGCCGCGCAGGATTTCCGTCAACACTTCTATCGGCAGTTCGCCCACAGGAAAGCCCACGATGCTCATCGCGGTGAGCGGTTCTCCTCCCATTGCGTAGACATCGGAGAGTGCGTTTGCCGCGGCGACCTGCCCGAAGAGATACGGGTCGTCGACGATTGGGGCGAAGAAGTCGACGGTCTGGACCAGTGCGAGAGTATCGGACAGCCGGAAAACCCCCGCGTCGTCGAAGGTCTCGCGACCAACGAGGATTCGGGGATCGGGTCTCGCGTCCAGCGGCGCGAGGGCGCGCGCGAGGTCACCCGGACCGAGCTTGGCGGCTCAACCGGCGCAGCGGGCGAACTGGGTCAAACGAAAGGTCTTTTCGCGAAGGTCAGTCATGGTTGCTCCCATCAGGAACGCTGGATATCTAGTCGCAGGAAGCAGGAAGCAGGGAGCAGGAAGCAGGGGATGAACGAAACGTTTGAAACCTTGAGGGCCCGCCGGTCATTTGGCCGCGGGCCCTCATTCAGTCCTGCTTCCTGCTTCCTGCTTCCTCGTTTTTCACCCCAGGTGCGCCACCAGTTCGATCTCCACCAAAACACCGCGTGGTAGCCCCGCAACCTGCACCGTCGAGCGAGCGGGCCGCGCATCGCCCATGACCGCGGCATACACGTCGTTCATGCGAGGAAAATCCTTCATGTCCTGGAGGAACACGGTCGTTTTCACGACGTCTTTCCACGACGCGCCGGCGGCGGCGAGCACGGCCTCGAGATTCTGCAACACACGTTTGGTCTGTGCGACCACGTCGCCCTCCACCACCTGGGCGGTTGACGGATCGAGGGCGATCTGGCCCGCGGTGTACAGGAAGCCGCCGGCAATGATGCCCTGTGAATATGGTCCAATCGCGACAGGAGCCGCCTCGGTGCTGACTGCGCGCAGGCTCACGTTAGGCGTCCTCGACTAGAAGAGACCGACGATGCTTCCGTCCGGCTTGACGGCCATTCGTTCGGCCGCCGGCTCCTTCGGAAGGCCGGGCATGGTCATGATATCGCCGCACTGCGCCACGACGAAACCGGCGCCGGCAGCGGGATACACCTCGTTCACCGTGATGCGGAAGCCGGTCGGCCGCCCGAGCCTGGTGGCGTCGTCGCTCAACGAGTACTGCGTCTTGGCCATGCAGATAGGCGTAGACCCGAGTCCAATGGACTGCAGGTACTCGATGTTGCGATCCGCCTTCGGCGCGTAGTCGACGCCCGCAGCTCCGTACACCCTGGACGCGATGATGGAAATCTTCTCGCGAATCGGAAGCTTTTCATCGTACAGCGGCGCGAATTTCGCGCTGCCTTCCTCGAGAATTCCAAGCACTTCGTGGGCAAGTTCTTCGCCTCCCGCACCACCGCGCGCCCAGACCTCATTCATCGCGACGCGCACACCCGCCTTCCGCGCGGCTTCGACCACCATCTTCAATTCCGCGTCAGAGTCCGAGGTAAAGCGATTCACTGCGACGACGACCGGCAGCCCGAACTGCTTCACGTTCGTGATGTGATGCTCGAGGTTCGGCAGACCGCGCTCGAGTGCCCCGAGGTCTTCGGCGGCAAGCTTCGACTTCTGCGCACCGCCGTTCATCTTCAGCGCCCGAATGGTCGCAACGAGCACCGCGGCTTCAGGATTGAGGCCGGCCGCGCGGCACTTGATGTCAAAGAATTTTTCCGCGCCGAGGTCGGAGCCAAATCCCGCTTCGGTGACAACGATATCGGCGAGGGCGAGTGCAGACCGTGTGGCGATGACTGAATTGCACCCGTGCGCAATGTTGCCGAACGGACCGGCATGAACGAACGCAGGTCCCCCTTCGAGCGTCTGCACCAGGTTGGGTCGAATCGCATCCTTTAACAGGAGCCCCATGGCTCCGGCGGCCTTGAGGTCTCCGGCGCGCACCGGCTTCCTGTCCGCGCCATACGTCGAGCCGATGATGATCCGGGAGAGTCGCTCTTCGAGATCCTTGACGCTCGACGCGAGCGCGACGATCGCCATGATCTCGCTGGCCGGGATGATGACGAAGCGTTCCTCGCGCGGAACTCCTTCGGCTGGCCCACCAAGGCCGATGATCACCTTGCGCAGTGCTCGATCGTTCATGTCGATCGTGCGCGGCCAGGTAATCCGTCGCGGATCGATGCCGAGCGCGTTTCCCTGCTGCAGATGATTATCGAGCATCGCCGCCAGCAGCGCATGCGTGCTGGAGATTGCGTGAAAGTCGCCTGTGAAGTGCAGGTTGATGTCGTCCATCGGCAGGACCTGGGCATACCCGCCGCCAGCCGCACCGCCCTTCACTCCGAACACCGGGCCAAGCGAGGGTTCGCGAATGCACAACGCGACGCGCTTGCCGATGCGCCGGAATGCCTGGGCGAGTCCGACCGATGTCGTCGTTTTCCCTTCTCCGGCGGCGGTCGGATTGATCGCCGTCACCAGTACCAGTTTTCCGCGCACGGGACGCTGGGAAATCGCCAGTGGAATTTTCGCCTTGTACTTGCCGTACAGATCGAGATCGTCAGGCGTGAGATCGAGCTCGGCGGCGACGTCGGTGATGGGCCGCATGCGAGCCTGTTGGGCGATTTCGATGTCGGAAGGAACGCTCATGATGTGTGTGCCGGAGTTTCGGGAGGAGCGGGCAGCAACCTACGGGCGGGCCTCCTTCACTGCCAGACCGAAAAGACGGGCCGCATTGTCCAGCGTCATTTCCGCCATCGTCTCAACGTCCAGCGCCCGAGCCTGGGCGACATGCGTCAGTGTCAGCAACACGTGCGAGGGTTCGTTGCGCTTCCCCCGGTACGGCACCGGCGCCAGATATGGCGCGTCGGACTCGACGAGGGTGCGGTCGGTCGGTATCGAGCGAATCAGACCATCATCCGCCCATTTCTTGAAGGTGATGACACCCGCAAACGAGACGCACCATCCGGCAGTCAGCGCGACTTCGGCAAGTGTGGCCGGACCGGTGAAGCAGTGGAGGACGCCGCGAACCCCTGATTCACCGGCCTCACGAACCATCGCGACCGTATCGTCGACCGCTTCGCGCGAGTGCACGACAAGCGGCTTTCCGGTCTCCGCGGCCAGCTGCAGTTGTGCCTGAAACACGGCGCGCTGCACGTCGCGAGGGGAGTTGTCGTAGTGGTAGTCGAGCCCGCACTCGCCAATGGCGACCGCACCCTGCTCGATGTGCTCACGGATGCGAGGAAGATCGCGTTCCCTGTCGAAAGCGGCGGCTTCGTGGGGATGCATGCCGGCGGTGTGCCAGACGAAGCCGGGATGTCGCAACGCCACGGCGCGGGCGCGATCAGCGGCATCGGGCGTCTCGCCGATACAGACCAGTGCCCGCGCCCCTGCCTGACGAGCGGCTTCGATGACGGCATCGCGATCCGTCTCAAACGCCGGATCAGCGAGGTGGACGTGGCTGTCAGCAAAGACCGGCATGGGCGCTCAGGCTCCAGGCACGGGAAGCGCCACCCAATGCCTGGACAACATTCTCCGTAGCGTGCCTAACGGCGGCCCGTTGCGGGCGCCTTGCTTCCGCGGATGGGACGCGGCGCCGGTTCGACTTGCGACTCGGCACGCGCCTGGCTGGCCGAGATATGCGCCTTGTCGACCCCCAGGCGGGGATACTTGCGCTCGATCCAGAGGAGGATCGGCGACGCCACGTAGATCGAGCTGAACGTGCCGATGATGATACCGAAAGTCAGCACCCATGCGAACGGGCGGATGACATCACCGCCAAAGATCAGCAAGGCCAGCAGACAGGCCAACGTTGTGGAGCCGGTCATGACCGTTCGTGGCAACGTCTCGTTGACCGACTGGTTCAGGAGGTCATAGAGGGGGAGCTTGCGGCCCTTTTTCAGATTTTCACGCACGCGGTCGAACACGACGACCTTGTCGTTCATCGAATAGCCGATGACGGTGAGGATGCCGCCGACGACGAACAGCGAGATCTCGAGGTTCAGGTACTTCATGAACGCGAGCGTAGCGACGATGTCGTGCATGGTGGCGAGGATCGTCGCCAGGGCAAAGCGCCACTCGAATCGCCACGCGAGGTAAATGAGCGTGATACCGAAGGCGATGAGCACGGCGAGCGCTGCCTGTCCACTGAGCTCGTCGCCGACCTTGGCGCTCACCGCCTCCGCCCCGACCACAGTGTACGAGCCAGCGCCAAAGCGTCGGTCGAGGGCGGCGCGGATCGCGGTCACCACGACGCCGGCGGCGCGATCCTGCTGGGCGACGGCCGTCGGATCCTGAACGCGAATCATCAACTCGTTCGGGCTACCAAAGGTTGCGATTTCCGCGTTGGGGAAGCCCGCGGTGGCCAACTCGGCGCGGACGGCGGAGACATCGGCAGGGTTCTGGAACTGGAGCTGGATGCGCGTGCCCCCAGTGAACTCGATGCTCCAGTTGAAGCCGCTCATCGCGATCATCACCACAGCCGGGATGAGGAAGACCACGATAACGATCGCGGCCTGCTTCCACAGGCGGATGAAGTCGATCTTGGTGTTATGAAGAATACGAAGCATCAGATGCTCAGCGGCGCAGTGCCGCGGGTGCGGTTCAACCAGAGGAGGAAGAGCGTGCGAACGACGAAGATCGCGCTGACCATCGACGCCGCGAGACCGGCGAGCAGGGCGACGGCAAACCCGCGTACGGGACCCGTCCCGAACTGATAGAGGATCGCGGCCGTCAGCGCGGTCGTGACGTGGGTATCGACGATGGCACTCCAGGCATGGCTGAATCCTTCGTCAATCGACGTTCGAATCGTCTTGCCGCGGTCGACTTCTTCGCGAATCCGCTCGAAGATCAGGAAGTTTGCGTCGACCGCCATACCGATCGAGAGCACGAAACCGGCGATCCCGGGCAGCGTGAGCACGGCCCCGAAACCCGCCAGCATCGCGAGCGTCGTCAACGAATAGAATACCAGGCCGAGCACGGCCAGCATGCCACTGAAGCGGTAGTACACCACCATGATCAGGATGACGATCGCGATGCCTAACGCGCCGGCCGACAATCCCTGGCGGATGGCGTCATCACCGAGGCTGGCACCGATGCTGCGAACGTCCGCGATCTTGAGCGGGACCGGCAGGGCCCCGGCGCGCAGCACCAGCGCGAGATCCTGCGCCTGCTGCATATCGCGCCGACCGAGCGTGATCTGGCCACGTACACCGATCTCGCCCTGAATGACCGGCGGCCGGCCCATAACGCGATCATCGAGGACGATGGCCATATAGTCCTGGATGTGCTTGCGCGTCTCATTGCGGAACTTCCGGCCTCCCTCATTGTCGAGCTGGAACTCGACCACCGTGCCATCGATGGGCGTGGTGTTCGGGCGCGCGTCGTTGATCGACTCACCAGTGATGATCGGTCGGGAATCGACGACATACAGCGTCCGGTACACCTGTCCACCAATGGACATCGTATCCGCGCCCCACTTGACAGCCTTTCCGGGCGGAATCGCCTGCTGGATCTGCGGCAGCGAGAAGTAATACTCCGCGCGTGCCACGTTCTCCTGGGTGATATAGAACTCACCCGGCATCTCGCCGCGCTGCAACAGGCTCGAAATCGGTCCGCCGGTGGGCGGGATGGGGCTGGTTGCCGAATCCGCCTTCGTGGTGTCAGCGCCCTTCGCTCCACTATCCTGCGTGAACAGTTTTTCCAGTCCCGTCACCTGCGACGCCTTCGACGTATCGCCTAACGCGCCGCGCGACGTCGGCCCGCCGGCGTCGCGCGCGATCTGGTCGAGCCTCGTCATCGCGCGCTCGAGCGCGTTCGTCTCGTCGGTGATCATGAACTGGAGGTGCGCCGCCTGCTGGACGACTGCCTCGGCGCGCTCCGGATCATCGATACCGGGCAGTTCGACGATGATGCGATTGTTGCCCACCGTCTGAACCGTAGGTTCGGCGACGCCGAACTCGTCGATGCGGTTGCGCACAACCTTCACCGCGCGCTGGATCGCGTCTTCCTTGTCGCTAACCACGCCCTTCGACTCATCCAGCTCGAGCGCCAGGTACATGCCGCCCTGCAGGTCGAGTCCGCGCTTCAAGGGAACGCGCTGGATGGTGTCGTAAACGAAAACGCCATCGCGTTTCACGCGCTCAATGACCGTGCGTGGCCAAAGCGCCCAGATGGAGATCAGGACGAGGGCGACGATCGTTGCCACTCGGTACTTCAGGTTGGTCATACGACTTTCAGGTCGAAATTGAGGGAACGTGAAATGTTAGGGCTCGGCAGCATGAGAGTCAATCGCAAAGTGCGATGGATCAAGAGTTTAAGTGAGGAGAGGAGGCAGGAAACGGGAGCAGGAGGCAGGGCGCTACGCGCTCAGCACGCGTTTGGCATTTATTGCGTCCCGCTCCAACTGCGCCTTGAGCGCGTCCACGCCGCTGAACTTCTGCGTATCGCGAAGACGAGCCACGAAGTCGACCCGAAGGCGCGCGCCATACAAGTCCAGGTTGGCGTCGAACAGGTGCGCTTCGACGACCGATTCTGCGTCACCAAATGTCGGTCGAGGACCAAGGTTGAGCATTCCGTCATATGGTCCCATCGGCGTCTGCACCCGGACGGCGTACACTCCTTCGGGTGGAAGGAGTTTTCGCGGGCCCGGAACCGACACGTTTGCCGTCGGAAAGCCGAGAATCCGTCCCCGTCGAGCACCTTCGACGACGTGGCCTCCGAGCGAGTAGTGCCGACCGAGTCCGCGAAATGCGCCATCGAGATCGCCGCCTGCGACCGCCCGGCGGATGGCGGTGGAGGACACGGACTGGCCACCGTTCACGGTCACTGCAGGAACGACGGTGACCTCAAAGCCGCGATCTTCTCCCAGCCGCCGCATTGTTTCGGCATCACCGGAGCGGTTGTGGCCGAAACGGTGATCGTGTCCCATCAACAGGTCGTGCATCCTGAAACGTCCGAGCAGGATTTCGTCTACAAAGCGCTCAGCGCTGAATGCCGCGAGCGCGGGCGTGAACGGGAGTACCGCGACAAAGTCGATGCCGGATTCGGCGAGCACTTCCAGCTTTTCATCACCAACGGTCAGCAACCGGGGTGCGGCAGCCGGATTGACGACTTCCAGCGGGTGCGGATCGAACGTGACGAGAAGGCTGTGCACACCGAGCCGGCGGGCACGCTCCACGAGCTGGCGAAGCACGTCCTGATGGCCACGGTGCACGCCGTCGAAGCTGCCGACGGTGAGCGCCGTGCGCATGACGTCGGGCGGCAAGCCGGACTCGCCGCTGAGCTCAATCATCGGGGATCACCACGCGTGGTTGCCACCACGAGCCATCGCGCTCGCCCACGGCGAGGAGCGCACCGGCTTCATCGACCAGCGCGACGTGGGCGCCTTCTTCGTGTGCCATGACCGGACGGCCCTGGGAGAGTCGTGCCAGGTCCTCTCCCGCCACTACCTGGCGCGCCATCCCCACCAGCGCATCCGTCGCCGACACGAGCGGCGCCTTCATGCTCTCGTCAGGCAGGACGGCGTCGCGAATGTCGAACGGCCCGATGCGCGTCCGCCGCAAGGCGGCAAGATGGGCGGCAGTGCCGCAGAGCCGGCCCAGGTCGCGCGCGAGCGCCCGGACGTACGTCCCCGAGCTGCATGCGATGGTCGCCCGCAAGGTCGGGCCGCCTAACGCCTCCACGTCCCATGCATGGACCACGACCGACGCCGGCCGCAAGTCCGGCTGGTGACCGGTCCGCGCCACTTCGTATGCGCGCCGCCCGTCGACGTGCCGTGCCGAGTAAGCGGGTGGCACCTGTTCGAGAGCGCCCGTCAGGCGCGGAATGGCGGCCAAGACGGTCTCGCGATCGGGCACGGGTCCTTCTCCCACCACATTGCCGGTCGCATCATCGGTGTCGGTTGCCGCGCCGAACAGAATCGACGCCTGGTACACCTTGGGCTCCGACGGTACGAACCGAATGAGCCTGGTCGCGCGGCCTAACGCGACGAGCAGCAGGCCCGTTGCGAACGGATCGAGCGTTCCGGTGTGACCGCCCCGTATTCCGCCACGCGCCCGGCGGACTTTCGCGACGACATCGTGGGAGCTGAGGCCGGCCGGCTTGTCCACCAGCAGGAATCCCTCACGGCTCGCGATCGCCATGCGAGGGTTTGTCGTCGGTACGAATCTGCTCGAGGAGCGAATCGATGCGGGCGGCGTGGGCGATGCTGGCGTCGTAGCGGAAATCGAGTTCCGGCGTCACTCGCAGCCGTAACGTGCGTCCGAGCTTCGCGCGCAGGTGACCAGCGACCGACTGCAATCCTTCCATTGTTTCCTTCTTCTCGGCGTCGGTGCCCATGATGCTCACGTGCACACGGGCGTGGCGGAGGTCCCGCGTTACGTCGACCCCGGTCACCGTGACCAGACCCTTTACGCGTGGGTCCTTCACGCCCTCGGTGAGAAACATCGCGACCGCTTCCCGAATCGCTTCGGACACGCGGTCGGGTCGGCGTGAGTTCATTGAGCCTCAGGAAACAGGAAGCAGGAAGCAGGAAGCAGGAAGCAGGAAGCAGGAAGCGAATTGCCTAGTTGGCGGCGCCGGCCTGCTGCAGCGTGCGCGCTACCTCTTCCTTGCGGTAACACTCGATCACGTCACCGACCTTGATGTCATTGAAGTTCTCGATGCCGATGCCGCACTCGTACCCTTCCTTGACCTCCTTCACGTCATCCTTGAACCGTCGCAGTGACGCAATCGAACCGGCGTAAACTTCCACGCCGTCGCGGATCACGCGCACCTTCGATTGACGGTTGATCACGCCGCTGCGGACAGCGCAGCCGGCGACCGTGCCGATGCGCGACACCTTGAACACCTCACGCACCACAGCCTCGCCAAGGATGATTTCGCGCTCCTCGGGGCGAAGCAGTCCCTCGAGACGGGAACGGATATCGTCCACGGCCTCGTAGATGACCTTGTACAACTTGATGTCGACGCCTTCGCGTTCCGCAGCGGCACGTGCGTTGTTGTCGGGACGCACGTGGAAGCCGATGATGATCGCGCCGGCGGTACGCGCCAGCAGGATGTCACTCTCCGTGATCGCGCCGACGCCGCGATGAATGACCTGGATCTGCACCTCGGCGTTCGACAGATGCGATAACGCGTCAGCGAGCGCCTCGGCCGGTCCACCCTGGTCGGCCTTGATGAGGATCGGCAGCGTGCGCATCTGGCCCGCCGCCGCCTGTGACATGAAGTCTTCGAGCGTGATGGAGCCCTTGGCCGTGCGGCGCGACTTCGCCTCGCGATCGAGCCGTTCACGACGCTGGGCGATGTCGCGTGCCTGCGTGGCGTCGTCGACAACCTGGAACTGGTCGCCGGCCATGGGGACACCGGCCATGCCGAGCACCTGCACCGGAATCGCGGGCCCCGCCTCCTTCACGGGCTTTCCGCGTTCGTCGAGCAGCGCGCGCACGCGCCCGGAGAACAGGCCGCAGATGAAATTCTGGCCAACCTTGAGCGTGCCGTTCTGGACGAGCACACTCGCGACGGGACCCTTCCCCGGATCGAGCTGCGCCTCGATGACCGCGCCCACCGCTTCGCGGTTTGGATTGGCCCGGAGGTCGAGCAACTCCGCCTGCAGCAGGATCTGCTCGAGCAGTTCCGGAACGTTCGTCCCCTTCTTGGCCGAGATCGCCGTCGAGAGGGTCGTGCCGCCGAACATTTCGAGGACAACACCCTGGGCAAGCAGGTCCTGCATGACCTTCTGCGGATTGGCCTCAGGCAGGTCGATCTTGTTGACGGCCACGATGATCGGCACGCCGGCGTTCTTGGCGTGCGAGATCGCCTCGATCGTCTGCGGCATGACGGAATCGTTGGCGGCAACCACCAGCACCACGATATCGGTGACCTGCGCTCCACGGGCACGCATGGCCGTGAACGCCGAGTGACCCGGCGTGTCGAGGAACGTGATGTGCTTGCCGTTAGGCAGCGTCACGTGATAGGCGCCGATGTGCTGGGTGATACCACCAGCCTCGCCGGCGACCACGTTGGCGCGGCGGATGAAGTCGAGCAGCGACGTCTTGCCGTGGTCGACGTGACCCATGATGGTGACGACCGGCGGCCGCGGCTCGCGCTGTTCCGGCGTATCGGCAACCTGCTCGGCTCCCATGTCGGCCGCGTATTCCTGCTCGCGGACCGCCTCGAACCCAAACTCGCCGGCGATCAGCTCGATCTGGTCGAAGTCGAGCCGCTGGTTGATCGTCACCATGAGGCCGAGGTTCTTGAACGCGAACGCGACGATCTGCGTCGCCGGCACCTTGAGGATGCCGGCCAGCTCGGCGACGGTGATGAACTCGTTGACGCGGACGGTCTTCTTCTCGCGTTCCTGGGCGGCGAGGCGGTTGGCCTCGACCTCCTCACGGCCTTCCTCACCCGACCGCCGGATCGTGCGGCGACCGGCAACGCCGCCTAACGTCGACATGGTGCGACGGATATTGGCGCTCACTTCTTCCTGATCGACCGCGCCGCGCTTGCCCTTCTTCCGGCGTTGCGATCCCGACGGCGGTGCCGTGCCGGCTCCGCCCTGTTGACCGCCGCCGCCACCACCCGGCTTGCGATCGTCGCGGCGCGTGGGCATGCCCATGCCGCCCGACGGCGTTGCGGAGGCCACGGGACGCGGCGGACCAAACGGCGAACTCCCCGGCATGGAGCGCGGACGCGGTGCACCCGGTACGATCGGGCGCGGGCGGGCACGCTCCGGCGCCTGCGACGGCGGTGGAGCGGAGGGCCCGGCCGTCGAATGCGTGGCCTGCGGTGCCTGACGAGTGACACGCGGCGGCGGGGCCACCGGTTCCTCGGCCACCTCCACCTCCGGTTCCGGCTCCTGCGGTGCCGCGGGAGGAGCCTCGATGACGTCTACGACTTCGGGCGCTGCAGTGGCAGCGATCGCGGGCAGTTCTTCCTCGACCGCGGGCACTTCCTCGACTTCCGGCGTAGCCACGCGGCGACGGCGGCGGACGCCACTTCCGGACGCCGCCGGCTCGGAGGCGGAGGTTGGCGCCGGCGCGGCTTCGACGGCCGGCGCACGACGGCGACGGGTTGGAGCAGCCGCCGGCTTCTCCTGACGGTGCCGTTTTTCACGCTCCCAGCGGACGCGCACGCGCGCGACCTGATCGTCATTCAGCTGACTGATCGGGCTCCGAACGGGAACGTCCATTTTCCGCAGGAGGTCCATGACCTCCTCGGTCGTGATGCCGAATTCCCCTGCCAGGTCGTTCACACGCAGCTTGCTCAACCGATCCTCCAATCCCCGTTGACGAGTTGATGAGTTGATGAGTTGATGCGTGAGTGTCCGTAGAGACTCTTCAACTTTTCAACTCTTCAACTCATTAACTCGCTTCGTCAAACAACTTCCTCACGCCCCTCGCCAGCGACACGTCGGTAATCCCGATCGCCGCCGAGGACTGCCGTCCAGCAACCGAGCCTAACGCCTCTGCCCCCGGACCCTGCACCACGCGAACGCGCAGGGCCTGCAACAGCGGTAACAATTTCTTGAGGCTGTTGGGTGAGGCATCGGGCGCGACAACGGCGAGCGCCAGACGGCCTTTCCGTGCAGCCATGCGAACCTGTTCAGTGCCTACGACGACGTTCCGCGCGCGCATTCCCAACCCGAGCAGGCCGAGCACGCGCCGTTCCGTTGCCGCGTCCACGTCATCCTCCCTGCCCGTTGTCCGACGGTGCTCCCCCGCCCGATTCATCATCACCCTCCTCGGTCAGTTCGTCGAGGATGCTCATGATGCGATCGGCCTCCTCGGGAGCGATCCCGGGAAGCTTGAGGAAGTCATCGCGTTCAAGATCGATGATGTCGTTCAACGTGCGGAAGCCTCCTTCCTCGAGCACCGCCACCGTAGCCGGCGGCAAGCCCTCGATCTCCGACAGCCTGACGTCGGCCACGTCTGCCTCACCCTCTTCGGGCAGTGGCGCGAACACCGGGCTGTCGCTGCGCTCCATCCATTCACGACTCGAGTACAGGTCGATCTTCCAGCCCGTCAACTCTGACGCGAGCCGCACGTTCTGGCCGTTGCGGCCGATCGCGAGCGACAACTGATCCTCGTCGACGATCGCCTGAATCGTGCGCGTGCCTGAATCCGACTGCACGCGCGCCACACGAGCCGGCGCCAGCGCCAGCTTCGCAAAGCGCTCGGGATCCGAAGACCACGGCACGATGTCGATGCGCTCACCGTTCAATTCGTTCACGACCGCCTGCACGCGCGAGCCCTTCAGGCCGACGCATGCACCCACCGGATCGATCGAGTCGTCCTTCGAGAAGACGGCGATCTTGGTGCGGCTGCCGACTTCACGGGCTGCCGCACGGATCTCGACGATCCCCTGCTGCATTTCTGGAACTTCGAGCTTGAACAGCGCCTGAACGAACCCCGGGTCGCCACGGCTCAGAATGAGTCGCGGGCCTTTCGGAGTTTCCTCGACGCGCTTGAGAACCGCGCGGATCGGGTCGCCCTGGTGGAAGTGCTCGCGATGATTCTGTTCGCGATACGGGATGATCGCTTCCGCCTCGCGGAACTTGTTGAGCATCACGACGAGCTTGCCGCGCTCGATCTGCTGCACTTCGCCGGACAACAACTCACCGACGCGATTCGTGAACTCGTCGCGGATCTTCGACCGTTCACCTTCACGCACGCGCTGGATAATCCGCTGCTTGGCCGCCTGCACCGCGCTGCGACCAAATTCCGCGAAATCCACCGGGATTTCCATCACGTCGCCGGGCTGGAACTCGGGATCTTCGAAGCGCGCCTCGTCGACCGAGATCTCGCGACCCGGGTCGGTGACCTCGTCCACCACGGTCTTCAGCAGGATGATCTTGATCTTGCCGTTCTTTTCGTCGATTTCGACCTCGGCCTGAACCGTCGGGCCGTGCTTTTTCGCCAGGGCAGCATGAATGCCGTCCTGTAACAACCCATGCAGTTCGGTGCGATCGATCTGCTTGGAGTTGGTCAGTTCGCGAATTGCGCTGAGTATTTCGGCCGATCCAATCATTTCTTCCCCTCTTTCCGGTCCCTGGCCTGGCTACCCGGCTTGCTGGCCCCCCAACGGAATACCAGCCGTGCCTCACGAACCTCCGCCAGGGGAATGCGATGTTCGGTCCCGCGTGCCTCACGCATGACTGCCACCGGTTCGCCTGACGAGTCGTCCACACCAATCACTTCCACTTCGAGGCGTCCGCCCAGCGACGGCGCCAACACTTTCGCCGTGCGTCCCGCAAACCGCCGCCAATCCGCGGCATTCCGCAGCGGGCGTTCAACGCCCGGGGACGACACCTCCAGCACGTAGTTCCCACCCACCAATCCGGACGTATCGAGCCGAGGCTCGAGTGCCCGCGACACCTGCGCACAATCGTCGACCGTGATCTTCTCTCCGTCGCGGCGATCGATGCGAACGTCGAGCAACGGACGCCGCGCCATTCCACCGACGCGAAGTTCGACCAGATCGAATCCGAGACCTTCAACTTCTTGTTTTATAAAGACTTCCAGCGCCTCATTCATGTCGTTTCGAGGTTGCGCACTCGACCCTCATAGAACAAAAAAATGTGGGGACCTTCCCCACATTCAAGCACAACCCGGAATTTCCCAGCGACCGGCAATCTACCGGTCCACTCGACCTTACGGAAGAGGCGTAACCAAGAGGCCAAGGCCAGAGGATTCGATGTTTTGTTTCGTGAGGTCCCGGTCCGTTCGCAATTGGCGGAGTTCACAGCATGAGAACACCCAGCTGCCGCCCTTCATCTCCAGCGCGATGCGAAAAGAATCGCTCGTTATGACAGCGCGTGCACCACTCGCTCACGGAGACGGCGGCGCCCGCCTTACGAGCCTGATCAGCCATCACTCCGCGCAGGTCGAGCAGCGTTGGCGACTCGACCTCATCCCCGGTTACCGCGGCGTAAACGTCCGGACCGACTTCGTAACATTTGCCACAAATGGCCGGACCGAAGTGGACGTGCGCTTTGCTGACGTCGCGGCCAAGTGAATCGAGCGCCTCGAAACCTGCGTTCAGGATGCCGGCCGCGGTGCCCTTCCAGCCGCTATGGAGGAGAATGCCTACGCCATCTGGGTGGGCGATGAAGATCGGGACGCAGTCGGCAAGCGTCACGGCCATGGCGGTGCGATTCGAGCGGCTCAAGTGGCCATCCGCCCCCGACGTGTCGCGAAGCCAACCGCTCCAACCATCGCCGTGCCAGAGAATGCGACTTCCGTGTACCTGCACCGCGGTCGCAAGTCGTCTCGCCTCCGGACGCAGCGCCTCTGCAAGGCCCATCCAGCGGCCAAAAACTGCCGCTGCGGGTTCATTCGAGGCGAGGTTGTAGCTGCCTGCCTCACGCGTCGTGGTGAACGCAATGAAGCCAAGCTCGCGGAAACCAGGGACCTCTTCGTGTGGGGGGAGGATCATTGCGATTGGGGTAAACGGGTAACCGGGCAGACGGGCAGACGAACGAACAACCCGGCCGGCCAATTCATGATGGGCCCGACTGCCCGTTTTGCCCGTTTGCCCGCTTGCCCGCCTAGCCGTCCACAATCCGTTCGATCTTCGCGCCTAACGCATTCAACCGCTGGTCGATGCGCTCGTAGCCGCGCTCGATCTGGCGCGCGTTGTGGATCGTGCTGGTTCCCTCGGCACAAAGCGCGGCCAGCAACATGGCCATGCCGGCGCGGATGTCCGGCGACTCGACCCGCGCCCCCCGTAGCGCCGAGGGACCGGCGATAATGACGCGATGCGGATCGCACAGCACGATACGCGCACCCATGCCGATCAACTTGTCGACAAAGAACAGCCGCGACTCGAACATCTTCTCGTGCATCAGGATCATGCCGTTGCACTGGGTCGCCGTCACGATCGCGATCGACATGACGTCGGCCGGAAACGCGGGCCACGGCTGGTCCTCGAGCTTCGGGACGTGGCCGCCGAGATCGGAACGGATGTCGCGTGGCTGGTCTGCGGGAATGATCAGATCATCGCCGTCCACGTCACACTCGATGCCGAGGCGTTCGAATCCCATCCGGATCGACCGCAGATGCTGCACTCCGGCGTTCTTCACGGTGAGCTCCGATCGCGTCACCGCCGCGAGTCCGATAAACGATCCGACCTCGATATGATCGGGTCCAATGCGGTGCGTCGCAGGACCTAACGAGGAGCCACCTTGAATGACCAGTGTGTTGGTCCCGATCCCGTCGATTTTCGCGCCCAGGGCGACCAGGAAGTGTGCAAGATCCTGCACGTGGGGTTCGCTGGCGGCGTTGCGCAGAATCGTCGTCCCCTCCGCCGCGACCGCAGCCATGAGCGCATTTTCGGTGCCGGTGACCGAAGGCTCGTCGAGAAAAACGTCGGCGCCGACCAGCTTGTTGGCGCGAAATTCATATCGGTCGCTGGTGACATACTCGGCCCCCAGCTGTTCGAAGGCCAGAAAATGCGTATCGACCCGACGCCGGCCGATCACATCGCCGCCGGGGGGTGGCAATGCGACTTCACCGCATCGGGCGAGCATCGGTCCCGCGAGAAGGATGGACGCCCGAATGCTCGCGCACAGCACCGGATCGAGCTCCTTGGCGCTGAGCTCTTTCGCTTCGATCTCGAGAGTGTTCGTTCCCGTCCAGTTTGCTGACGCGCCGACTGATCGAACGAGCTCGACCAGAGTCTCGGTGTCGAGGATGCGCGGCACGTTCTGCAGCGTGACCCGATCGCGGGTCAACAGTGCCGCGGCGATGATTGGTAGCGCGGCATTCTTGTTTCCGGCGGGCTCGATGGACCCCGAGAGCGTGCGGCCGCCTTCAACTACGTACTTTATGGATGACATTTGCTGGGATTGCGGGCGCGCTAAGTATGGGTCGGTGCTGTTCGTATCTTCAAGTCATCGCTTGACTTCGGTTTTCTCTGCGCGTTACGATGGGCGCCGAACCAATTAGTGCCGTACTCTGTAACGGACCGTACAATTTCGGCCGATCCGGGTAGTAACTGAACGAGCAGCCGCACTTAACGCCCGCACCGGGAGCATGGATGGATTCAGGATCGTGGCTCGCGATTGCGCTGATGCTTCAGGATCAGGTCGTGCGCGACACCGTTGTCATGATTCCGGCTGATCGCGGTTTCATGGAAACGCTCGCCGTCACCGGTCAATTTGTCGTCTCACTCGTGGTACTCGTGTTGCTCGGCGCCCTGGTCTTTGTGTTGCTGGCGATGCGCAAGAGCGTGCACGAATTGACGAAGCTTCTCACGGCATCGTCGGGTGACATTTCAGCTGCGGCGCATTCCGTGCGCCATGTCGCTGAAGATGTTCGCGGCATTACGCAGTCGGTGAAGACCGACGTGGGCGCGATGAGCGACACGATTCGCCACGTCAACTCAGGCGTACGCAAGGCTGTGCGTCGCGCGGAAGTACGATTGCATCGTCTCGATGCGCTGGTCAGCGTCGCACAGGAAGAAGCGGAAGATTTCGTGATGTCGTCCGCGTCCGCATTGCGCGGCGTCCGGCTCGGCGCGTCGGCACTCAAGCGCTCGTTTCTGTCGGCGCGCCGCCGAGGCGTCAAGCGGAAAAAGCGCCGTCGCACTCGCGACGTCGAGCCATCCATGTCCGAGCGCGGCTCGGAGCGGCCTCGCATCCGAACGAGGGTGGTCGACCGCACGTGACGCGTCTTTCGCCGAGGCATGTCGCGCCACTATCGGCGATTGTAGCAGCCCTCCTCGCCATCGCGCTTTTCCCGTCGGACGCGCTCGCGTGGACACCGGGGACTCACGTCTATATCGGCGATGCGGTATTGCGGTCGCTGTCCATGTTACCGAGCCACATCGCCGGCTTGTTGGGCGCGTTTCCGTACGACTTCCTTTATGGGTCGATTGCCGCTGACACCAGCATTGCGAAGAAATACGCGGCGGTGGGTCGGCATTCACACTCCTGGACGGTCGGCTTCGATATCCTCGACCGCGCGCGTGATGATGCGCTGCGAGCGTTTTCCTATGGGTATCTCGCGCACCTCGCGGCGGACGTGGTAGCGCATAACGTGTTCGTCCCATACCAGCTGGCCGTCACGTCCAGTACCACCGGGTTCGGGCACAGTTACTGGGAAACGCGATTCGAGACGCACCTGGGTGAATGGGCACCGCGACGGGCTCGCGAGCTGATCGTGCTGGACCACAGCAGGAGCGACGCGCACCTCGACCGGATCCTCAGCCCCACGATCTTCAGCACTTCGACCAATCGCCGGATCTTTCGCGGCATGGTGGTCGCGGCGGACATGGAGTCGTGGCAACGCGTGTTCCAGTTGATGCTCGAGCGCAGTCGCTGGGACCTGGCGGACGACCTCGTCGCCGTGCAGGTGACGACGTCCTTCGACTATGTGATGGATCTGCTGCGACGCCTCGACTCGTCCGACGCCATGCGGTTCGATCCATCGGGGCACGATCGCTTGCGCATGGCCAAGCGGATCCGACGGACGCACCTGCGGGCCGGCGGTGAAGAAGCGGTAGCTGAGCAGGCCGCGCAGGAATTCGCGCTCCCGCCCGCGTCGGAACCGATGTCATTGCAACTCGGGTGGCCGCTGTTCCCACCCCGGCCCGAGAAGCTTCCCTTCCCAGCTCGCAGCGCCTGACCGGCACGGAGCCCGGCCTTAACTGATCTGGGGGCCTGAACTCCGTTCGGCGCGTGCGGCACGATGCGCGGCCTCGATCTCTTCTTCGCCGGCAACAACGGCGGGCATCTCGAGGACGAAGCACGCACCGATCTTCGTCGGTTTCACGAAGAGATCTCCGCCATTGGCTCGCGCGAAGGCGCGTGAGACAGAAAGACCGAGTCCGATGCCGTGCGCCTTCGTCGTGAACATGGGCTCGAAGATCCGATCGGCATTCTTCCCGGAAATTCCGTCTCCCGAATCCTGGATCTCGATCCGCAATTGCCCAGCCGTGTATGCGGCGGCGATTGTGAGCACGCCGGTTTTACCTTGCATGGCCTGAACGGCGTTCGTCGTCAGGTTCCAGAGTATCTGTGCAAGGTGATCCCGGTCGAGCACGAGCCTTGGAATCGGCACAGCGAAATGGCGCTCGACTGTGATCGTCGGGGGAATTCCCGCTCGCAGTACGATCTCGTCGAGGAGCGCTATGATGTCCACGGCGGTCCGAACTGGTGGTCCGGAGCGAGCGCGATCGAGCAGATCAGAAATGATCCGATCGGACACGCGAATCTGCTCGCGGAGCAATCGTGCGTACTCGCGCAACTTGTCTGACGCTTCCGGTGAGTTGTCGATGAGAAAGATGACATTGCTCATGACGCCAAGCGGATTGCGCAACTCGTGGCCGACGCTCCCGGACAACCGGCCGAGCGAGGCGAGCTTCTCCGATTCCCGCAGTTCCTCGTGCAACGCGTGCAGTCGGGCGGCCGCAGTCGAGAGTTCTCCAGTGCGAGTGTCGATCTCTGCCTCGAGCTGGCTCCGGGCACTGGTCACGCTCGACGTCATGCTGTTAAACGCACGCGCGAGGCGTCCGATCTCGTCCTCCCTGTCGATAGCGGTGAGTGGAACATCACGCTCCCCGCGAGCCAACCCCTCGGCGGCAATCGTGAGGTTCGCCAATGGCGTCGTTATGCGGCGGCTGACGCGACCCCCCACAAACGCTCCGGCCATGGCGATGAGAATGCCGATGACGACGAACGGGATGATGAGCGCGTTTGCGGGGGCGAGGACGAGACGCGCGGGCAGGTCGAGCGCGTAGAGCCACGGCGTGTTGGGAATCCGCGTGGCCACGCCCAACCAGCGCTCTCCATTCCGGAGGTAGCGCACCGCGGTGGATGGAGGCGATACCGGATATTGCACGTCTCCAGCCGGTCCCCACATCGGCCCATCGACGTTACCGACCAGCAGCACGGACCCTTCGAGCAGATTTGCGGCCATGCGCCGATTCACGCCCAACCGTTGCTGTCTCGTGACGCGGATGCTACCGAGCGTGCCGCGGCCGCCCTGCACAGCAATCGAAGCCACAAAGGAAACGGCGCCCTCATGCTCCTCGAAGCGGCTGATCGTTGCATCGGCGGGCGCGCCGTTGCCAGGATGTACGCGCGAAGGTCCGCTGACTTCCGGGATGACCTTCAATACTGATTCAGCCGTATTGCGCAACTCGACGACGACTGTGCTGTCGGAAAGACCCTTCAGGGATTGCAGTAATCGCGCCGCGGAATCCGAGACGCTCCCGCGGGTCAATGATGCGATGATCGCGGGATCGTGAGCAGCGTTCCGCAGCGCGGTCAGCTGGTTCATGATGCCGAGCTCCGCCACCGTCCGAACCTGGGAGAGCGTACTGCGGAGCCGTGTGGTCGCCGTTTCGAAGGCGAGCGCGCGCGCCGAGACATAGGCGAAGAAGCCAAATGCGGCGACGGTGAGGGAAGCGGCGAGCGCAAACAACCACGGCAGCTTCCAGCGAAGAGAGTGCCGATCAAAGCGCAGAGCAGATGTCAACCTGGACAGTGCACTCACGACAATCACTCCAGAGCCCGCAGGACCAACGGTAGCCACAATTGATGAGCTGGTAAATAGTATCGGTAGAACATCAAACGGTTTGGGCGTTCCGCCCAGTCTTGCGGAAATGCGTGCTCAGCCACAGTGCCGGTGGGCTACTGCCGGCCACGCTCGGGAACGGGTCAGCACGTCACGGCCCCGTCCTCCAGGCGCCGGGCTCGGACCGCTCCGCGTGCTCAGGCGCCGCCTGACGAGTCGGCTTTGCCTCTAAACGTTAGGCATCCGGTCAGGGAACCAACGTCGCACCGTGTTCATATGATGCATGTCGAACCGCACGGTGACACGCGGCGGAACGATTCCGGTGTACCGATGCGGCGTCTTCTGTTTCATCTCCAGGGAGGAAGCACCATGGCAGTTGCACTGAAGGGGGCCACGCGTTTGCTGGCCGGAGCGGGCATGGCGGTTTCATTGTTGTTCGCCGCAGGATGCGACGATGATGATGATCCGTTTGTCCCGGTCGTGACAACCATCACGATGACGAGCGGCACTCCCCAGACCGTGGCGCGGAATGCGACAAGTCAGCCTTTGACCGTAACCGTCCGCGACCAGAACGGTGACCCGCTGTCGGGTCGCACAGTGAACTGGGCCGTCGCCTCGGGCGGTGGCACACTGGCATCGACGTCGAGCGTAACGAACCCACAGGGCGTCGCAACCATGACGTACACAGCCGGGGCTACCGTCGGGACCGCGACGGTCACGGCCTCAATCGGCACGCTCACACCCATCACATTCACTATTACCGTCAATTAACACTGCACGACAAAAACTCCCCGACAGAGCGATCCCACGCGCATCTGTCGGGGAATTTTTGTGTGCGACGATCTTCCAGAACGCGTGTTCAGTTTTCGGCGCGCAATTCACCGGACGGCGCCGATATCAACGCCGGCGCCTTCAATGGAGTTCGTCCGAGGTTGCCGTGCGGACGCTTGCCATTCAGCGTTACGCGGGCTCTCGTGCTCGGAATAGCCGGTGGTTCGATACCCATGACACCGGTCACCGTCTGCTCTGCCGTCTGCAACAGCAGGTGGTCAACCGCCTCGACCCCCTGCAGGCAGGAGTGATCCTGGTTTGAGACTTCATACCGCCACGCGCCGAATCGTCCGCGGCTCAAAATGCCCTTGGCGGCGAGTGCCGGGAGTACGGTTTCGAGAACTTCGTCCCTGCCCAACCACGGCGTGGGATATCCACGTTCGAGGCGGCGGTGGAAGCGGGTCACGATCTGCGTACGATCGTTGATGAAACCGACTTTCCTGAAGCCTGCGATCACATCTTCGACCACCGTCGCGCTGTTGACCGGTTTCGCAGACGACTCGCTGACCTCGGCCATCAACGACCACTGCCGTCCAGGCGATGGCACATTGAATGGTGAGTAGTTGCTGAAGACGGTCACGCGATAAAATGGCGTGTCCGACTCGGGGAAATACATCCAGCATTTCGTGGCGAGGTCGGCGGGCGGTTTGCCCATGAAGCCAACGCCGACGATATGGCTCGACGAGTGCACGAATTTCGGCGCGAACTGGGTCAAGTCACGGCAATCGGTGAGGCACCGCAGCAGCTGGTCGAGCGGAATCGTGGAGATCAGCCGATCATACGCCACGGACGAGCCGTCTTCGCACAGGACCCGCCGCGCAGACGTGTCGATACTGCAGACGCGCGTGCACAGGTTCAGCTTCTCATACGGCAGCTGCGAAGCAATCGACGTCCAGATCGCGCCCGTCCCGCCACGCATCGGAAACCGGAATGTCGCGTTAGGTCCCCAGCTCACGTCGTCCTTGCGTTCCACGAGGTTCGCAAGGATGCGCGCCAGGTCGACGGTCGCCACCCGCTCGCCCATCCAGCCGACGCCGAGTTGCGCAGGCGGGTATGCCCACACCTTGAAGTTGTACGGGTACATGAACGATTGGCATAAGCCGTCGCCGAACGACCGCTTCAGCCACTCGGCAAAATCGCGAGGCGGACCGTCGGCTGCGGCGCGCTGTGTTTCAACCAGCCCCTTCAGGCACCGAATCAGCTCGTCGCTGGGAAGCCGCCAGATGTTGTTCTGGAATGGATAGGGAATCCACCGTTCCCGCATCCACACCCAGGCTTCGCGCTGGTGCTCGACCCACTGGTCGCCTAACGCCTGCTCGAGCAGGTGGTCAAAGTACTTCCAGTGCGAGAACAACACGTGCCCACCAAGGTCCCATGTGAAGCCGGCATCGTCGCGCACGGACATCGACAGGCCGCCGGGCCGGTCCGAGGACTCCAGGAGCAGCCAGTCCTTGTGGCCATGCTCCTGGAGCCGCCAGGCGGCACCGAGTCCGGTCGGTCCTGCGCCAAGAATTACAATCTTCATCGCGAAACGCGCCTCGGCGTTTCGCTACCGAAATCGGAAAAATGCGTCACGTGACTAGTTCCTGGCCTTTGAAGATCTGGACCGCCCACTGGATTTCTTCATGCCGCCACGCGACGTCGATTTGCGCGCGGTCGTCTCCGACTCCCCGGTCTCCTCTTCGCCCATTTCTTCGTTGTTACTATCCCGCTCAGCAAGCGCATTGATGCCGCCTTCGGCGAGCTGGTTGAGGAGCTGGTCAGCGTTCTTTTCTTCCTGGAGCGTTTGCTCGAGCAACTGCAGCGCATCGGTGTGACCCATCATGCGCGCGTACTCGACGACCGCACCGTACGTGGCGATCTCGTAATGCTCCACTTTCTGGGCATTGACGATGATTCCCGCGTCCAGAACGTCGTCATCTGCTTCTTCCTTGAGGAAATCCTTGCCCTCTTCGATCAAACCTTCCATGCCGGCACATTTCTGTCCGCGCGGCGATTCGTCGAAGGACTCCAGGATCTGCTCGATCCTTGCCGCCTGCTCCTCGGTTTCGGCGAGATGATTCTCGAGGGCCGTCCGGAGCTCTTCAGAGGTGGCCGCCTTCGCCATTTTCGGAAGTGCCTGCACCAGCTGACGTTCCGCGCTGTACAGGTCTTTCAGTTCGTGGACCCACAGGTCGTGAAGGGTTTCGAGTGCCATTGGATTCTCCCGCAATCGGTTGATTGCTGAACGGTTGGGCCCGCCCCACGCGTTCGCGCGGCGAGTGGAAGATTGTGCGGGCAATTTCCGCGATTGCCCCCTTCCGCGACATTAGCCGGAGGTACGACCTCGTTGCTGTCCCGCGGAAGGGAGCGCCAGCGCCCTATGTGTCGCAGACGTTAGGCAGGCCTCCAGGTCAGCGCTGAAAACACGAGTGGAGCCATCTCTCGATGGCTCCACTCGTGACACCCAGGACGTCCAGGTCAGCGCGAATTGCGTGTCCTGCTCAATCCTCCACCGCTCGATGCCCCACCGCTCGTCCTGGAATCAGAATCGCAGCTGGTCGGCCGCGCTTGCTCTCCTTTGACGCTCCCCGCTCGACTTCTCTCGAAACGTGCGTTCATCCCATTTCCGCGCTGGCATGATAATGACGCCCACAGACTGCACACATCCCGCGTAAGGCATAACCTTGTCTGGCACCATCGGGTGCGCTGATCGATACGCACTCCACCGATGGGAGTAGGTGTGGGTGTCCCGCGCGAGAAATTGTTCGCGCGCACCCATACGGAGACCTTCCGCCAGACGTCGTCCGTGTTGTCGGGCCTGTTAGCGGGGACTGGATGTGACTGAAAACGACGCGGAGACCATGGCGTATCCACGCCCGCTGCTGAGGCGGAAGCGCTGGAGCAGCCTGAACGGCATGTGGCAATTCGCCATTGATGCCGACGCTGTGTGGCGCGAACCGGGAAGTGTGGAGTGGACACAAAACATCGAGGTGCCCTTCGCACCGGAGACAAAGCGCAGCGGTGTGCATCAGACCGGCCTCTTCTCGGCCGTGTGGTACCGTCGCGAACTCGTCGTTGAGGACATTCCTGACGGCGAGCGCCTGATGCTGCGATTCGGCGCCGTCGATTATCACACAACGGTCTGGCTGGACAACATCAGGATCGGCGAACACGAAGGTGGATACACTCCGTTCTCATTCGATATCTCCGAGCTCGTTCGCGCAGGTCATCGGACGCTGACGGTGCGCGCGTATGACAATCCGCACGACCTCGAACAACCTCGCGGCAAGCAGGATTGGGAACTGCAGCCGCACCTGATCTGGTATCCGCGCACCACCGGCATCTGGCAGACCGTCTGGCTGGAACCCTTGCCGAGTTCCTTCATTGATCAGGTTCTCTTCACGCCGAACATGGACCGCTGGGAGATCGCGATGCACGTGACCATCGAAGGTCGCGCGCAATCGCCGTTGTCCCTGAACGTCCGGTTGCAGGTCGGTGACATGCTGCTCGCCCACGATCGGTATCTCGTGCTCGGGCAGATCGTGCATCGTCGCATCGCACTCTCCGATCCGGGGATCGACGATTCGCGCAATGACCTGCTGTGGAGCCCGTCGTCGCCCACGCTCATCGACGTATTCATGGAACTGCGTGACGCGGATGGAAACGTGGTCGATGAGGTTCACACCTACACGGCACTGCGGGAGATTGCGACGCAAGGTGATCGCGTGATCCTCAATGGGCGCGCTTACCGATTGCGGATGGTGCTGGATCAGGGATACTGGCCCGACTCAGGAATGACTCCGCCTGACGACCTGGCTCTGCGACGTGACGTCGAGTTGACGAAGGCGATGGGCTTTAACGGCGTGCGGAAGCACCAGAAGATCGAAGACCCGCGCTATCTCTACTGGTGCGACCGGCTCGGACTGCTCGTGTGGGAGGAGATGCCGAGTGCCTACCGGTTCACGGCCAAGTCGGTGCGCCGCCTGCAGAAAGAATGGGAAGAAGTCATCACGCGCGATGTCAGTCACGCGTGTGTCGCGGCGTGGGTCCCGTTCAACGAGTCGTGGGGGGTCCCGAATCTGCCTAACAGTGCCGCAGAGCGGCACTACGTACAGGCGCTCTATCACCTGACCAAGACGCTCGACCCGACGCGTCCGGTGATCGGGAATGACGGGTGGGAGAGCGTGGCGACGGACATCATCGGGATCCACGACTACGACAGCGATCCGACGCGCATCGCCCGCCGGTACCACACGAGCGACGCGCGCCTCCGTCTCTTCCAGCATGAACGGCCCGGTGGCCGCCTGTTACGGATCGGCGAAAACACGGGCCCGGATCATCCGATCGTGTTATCGGAGTTCGGCGGAATCGCCGTGCTCGAGCAGGATTCGTGGGGCTACTCCGTGGCCAACACCGCGGAAGAGCTCGCGGAGCGTTATGCACAACTCCTGTGGGTCATTTCCGGACTGCAAATGCTGGCCGGATTCTGCTACACGCAGTTTGCGGATACCTATCAGGAACGAAACGGCCTCCTGCATGCGGATCGCCGTCCGAAGTTTCCACTGGCGGATATCGCCGAAGCCACGGTGGGAGAGCGACCGCCCCGTTCGTGGGCCACGAGCTCGCCCACCAGGAGCGCCTGATGTCCAGTTCCCCACCTTCCCGGCGAGCAGAAAAGCGCGCGCCTTACCGTTTGATTCACGAGGATTTGATGACTGCACCGTTGTTCGACCCCGGCGTACGCGCAGTGAGCGATCTCGTCTGCCTTTCGCATCTTCGGTGGTCCTGGGTGTATCAACGCCCGCAGCACCTGATGAAGCGCGCCGCCCGCGACCGACGCGTCTTCGTGTTCGAGGAACCCGTGACGGACGCGGCACGACCCTGGATGGATATCACGACGCCAGCGCCTAACGTCACCGTCGCGACCCCCCATCTCCCGGATGGCCTTTCGACCACCGAGCGGCAGATGGTTCAGCGGGAGCTGCTGGACAGCTGGCTCGGTCGCGAGGGCGTACGCCGCTTTACGCTCTGGTACTACACACCAATGGCACTGCCCTTCACCTCGCATCTCGAGCCGGAGGGCATCATCTACGATTGCATGGACGAGTTGTCAGCGTTTGCCGGCGCTCCTCCGGAACTGGTCGGCCTGGAGCGCCAGCTCTTCAGCCGGGCCGACATTGTGTTCACCGGCGGCCATAGCCTGTACGAGAGCAAGCGCCGGCATCACCCGCAGGTGCATGCGGTTCCGAGCAGCGTCGACTTCGACCACTTCGCGCAGGCGCGTCAGCTCGACGACCCCGAAGACCAGGCCTCGCTGCCGCGTCCGAGACTGGGCTACTGTGGCGTGATCGATGAACGGCTCGACCTCGGGCTGATCGATGCCATCGCGACCGCGCGTCCCGACTGGCAGCTCGTGTTTGTCGGGCCGGTGACGAAGGTGGATCCGGCACGATTGCCGCGACAGGCAAACATCCATTACCTGGGAGGCAGGAGCTACGATCAGTTGCCGCGATACCTTTCCGGATGGGACGTCGCGCTACTGCCGTTCGCGCATAACGACTCGACGAAGTTCATCAGCCCGACGAAGACACCCGAATACCTGGCGGCGGGTCGCCGGGTCGTGTCGACATCGGTCCGGGACGTCGTCCGGACATTCGGCAACGGAGAGTTCATCGAAGTCGCGGATGATCCCCGGGATTTCATCGCCGCCATCGAGCGCTGCCTGACGGAAGATGATCCGACTCGCCAGCAACGCGTGGATCGGTTCCTGGCGCTGCAGTCCTGGGACCGCACGTGGGCGCGGATGCAGGCCCTGATGTCGCGCGCGCTGCAGTCCGGGGCGGCTCACGCCCCGATGCGCCCCGCACAGCACGGTTTACCGAAACCGGCGGTTGGTAGCGGTGCCGCCCGTGTCCCCGCACCGTAATGGAGATCTGGGGAGGAGTCGAATGCACCGTGAACCGCGTTGGCGACCAGTACTTCGACCAGGTCGTCCGTTCCGGACACGACGTGCGGCTCGATGATCTCGATCGATTCGCGGACCTCGGGATCACGGCGATACGCTATCCCATTCTCTGGGAGCGGATGGCGCACGCGTCATCGTCCGACAGCGCGTTCGCGTGGGCCGACCAGCGGTTAGGCAGGTTGCGGGAACTGGGGATACGTCCGATCGCCGGCCTGCTCCATCACGGAAGCGGGCCACGGCACACCGACCTGACCGACCCGGCGTTTCCCGGGCAGCTCGCCGAATACGCGCGCTCGATCGCGGCTCGATATCCGTGGATTCTCGAGTGGACGCCGGTCAATGAACCGGTGACGACCGCGCGGTTCAGCGGGTTGTACGGACACTGGTATCCGCATGCGCAGCGTGATACGGCGTTCGTACGCATGACGCTCAACCAGGCGCGCGCGATCGCCGAGTCGATGGCGGCGATCCGCAGCGTCATCCCGCAGGCGCGGTTGCTGCACACCGATGACGCGGGGACGATCTTCGCCACCGAGCCCCTCGTGAAGCAGGCGGCGTTCGAGAATCACCGCCGCGACCTGGCCCTCGACCTGCTGTTCGGGCGCGTGGACCAGCACCACCCACTCTGGAAGTACCTGGTGGGCAACGGCGCATCGCCTGACGAGCTGGCCTGGTTTCGTCAGCATCCGTGTCCCCCGGATACGATCGGCGCAAACTATTACGTCACGAGCGACCGGCTGCTGGATCACCGGCTCGAGCTGTATTCGCCGGACTCGCATGGTGGAAACGGAAAGCACCAGTACGCAGACATTGCCGCAGTCCGGGCCACGCCTCCGCTGCGGTCGGGTTTCGCCGAAACCCTCGAGCGTTACTGGACGCGCTATGAGCGACCGGTGGCGTTGACCGAAGTGCACATGGCCTGCACTCGTGAAGAGCAGATGCGCTGGATCGCGGAGGCGTGGAACGACATGAAGCAGGCGTCGCGAAACGGTGTTCCGGTCCGCGCGATGTGCGTGTGGTCGATCCTCGGCGCCTACGACTGGAACCGCCTCGTGACGGAGGAAGCCGGCCATTACGAATCCGGTGTTTTTGATGCGCGATCGACGCCGCCCCGACCGACGGCACTTTTCGCCGCGGTCAGGTCGTTGGCGACGACCGGCGACCTGCGCCATCACGTGCTCTCACAGCCGGGATGGTGGCACGGAAGCACCGGCAAGGCGCCCACGCGCCACTCCAGGCACAACAAGCGACTCCTGATTCTCGGTCACACCGGCATGCTGGGCTCCGTGATCGTGCGCCGCTGCCGTGAACGTGGCCTCGATTTCCTGGCGTTAGGCCGCGCCGACGTCGATATCCGGCGCCCTTCCGACGTGAGTCGCGCCATTGGCGCGTGCCAGCCGTGGGCTGTCGTCAATGCGACCGGTTTCGTGGACGTGGACCGGGCGGAAACCGATTGTGACGAGTGCATGGCGGTCAATGCGACCGGCGCACGCCTCGTCGCCGAAGCCTGTGCCCGCGTCGGGTCCGCGCTCGTGAACTTCTCGTCGGACCTGGTCTTCGACGGCAGTACGACGTCGCCGTATGTAGAGAGCGATCGCGTTGCGCCGCTCAACACCTACGGACGGAGCAAGGCGGCGCTGGAACAGTCGGTCCTCGAGTGCCTGCCTGACGCGCTGATCATCCGGACCAGTGCTTTTATCGATGGCAACGATCCGCGCACGTTCTCGGGCTGGGTCATGGCCGCCGCCGGGCGGGGGGAGTGCATTCGAACCACACGCGAGGTGGTGTCACCGACGTACGTGCCGGCGCTCGCCGATGCGCTCCTCGACCTGGTCATTGACGGCGAGCGCGGAGTGTGGCACCTCGCCAACGCAGGCGCTATTACATGGACAGATCTCGCGCGCCGTGTCGTCGAGGAAATCGGGGGGGATCGCGACCTGGTTGAGGAGGCGACACCCGACGAACTCGGACGGCTCGCCGTACGACCGGCTTACAGTGCCCTCACGTCGCAGCGCGGCACGCTGATGCCCACACTGGACGAGTCGCTCGATCGCATCTTCCAGGACCGCGCGCGGGCGTTGGCCGCTATCGGCTGACCGCACCCAGGCGCGCCGAAAACAACCGGTGCGCCTGGTGTGCCAGAATGTCGTGAAACTTCCCTTCTGCAGCGCCCGTAAACGGTCGCGGCCACACGTCCGCTCCCTTGTCGCGAGAGGCTATGGAAGGATCAAGCAGGCGCGCGCGCTTCATCAGGCGACTCTCATCGTTCCTGTCAGCAGGTTTGATCGCCACCCTTGCCGCCTGCCATCCAGGGAACAAGGAAGCGATCAAGCTGCGGGGAGAATGTGAGGCCGGCAACGCGCCGGCCTGCGCCGCACTCGGCGACAAGTTGCTCAAGGGCGAATATGTCCTTCGCGATCGCGAGCGAGGGGCGGAACTGGTGCGAGTCGGTTGCGACGGCGGAGTCCCCGACGCATGCACGCGGCTGGGTGTCCTGTACCAGAATGGAACTGGCGTAAAACGCGACTCAGTTCAGGCCATCGCCCTCCTTCAGAAGGGATGCGAAGCACAATCAATGGAAGGGTGCGGGCTCCTGGGCCGGCAGTACCACCTTGGCCGGGGCGTGCCCCAGGATGTCATGCGCGCCGTCTCGTTGTATGAGCAGGCCTGCACCGGAAGGCACCAGGCCAGTTGCGCGCGCCTTGCCACCATGCTCATGGAGGGTGACGGCGTTCCGCAGGACCTCGCGCGCGCCACAACGTTGTTCCAGTCCGCATGTGACGCGAAGGAGCCGGCAGGGTGCGTGGGACTGGCACGGCTGTACGTGACCGGCGCGCTCACTCCACCTAACGACTCCAGCGCCCGTCTCCTCTTCCGGCAGGCCTGTCGCGACAACGACGCGAATGGCTGCTTTCAGCTTGCCCGGATGTATGAGACCGGGCAACATGCCATCCAGGATTTCGGCCGCGCTTCGTCGTGGTACCGGAGTGGCTGCGAACTTGGCCATGGTGAATCCTGTTTCATGCTCTCCGCACTGTACGAAAAGGGCGCAGGTGTTCCGCGGATTCCGGAGGAATCGGCGCGCCTGAAGCAGGAGGCGTGTGAGTCCGGTTATACGGCCGCGTGCCCCAGGCCAAAGGGGACGTGATGGACACCGGCCAACCACTGCTGGTCGCCGATCGACTGCGCAAGCAGTATCGCAACGTCCAGGCGCTGAACAACGTCAGCTTCAACATCTACGACGGCATCACGGGGATTCTGGGCGAAAACGGCGCCGGCAAGAGTACGGCGATCAAGATTTTTCTCGGACTCCTCACACCGACATCAGGCCGCGCGATGGTGCTGGGCGAAAATGCATCCGAGAACATCGCTGTGCGGTCGCGCCTGGGGTACATGCCCGAACACGACTGCCTTCCCTCACAGGTGAGCGCCGCCGAGTTCCTGACGCACATGGCGGAGGCGAGCGGGTTGCCCCCGTCGGTGGCGCGCACGCGGGCGGCCGACACGCTGCGGCACACGGGCCTGTTCGAGGAGCGATACCGCTCGATCGGCGGATATTCCACCGGCATGAAGCAACGGGTGAAGCTCGGTCAGGCCCTGGTACATGACCCGGCGTTCGTCTTCCTGGACGAGCCGACCGCGGGCCTCGACCCGTTAGGCCGTGAGGAAATGCTCGAGCTGGTCCGGAAGACCCACCGGGATTTCGGCATCAGCGTGCTCTTCTCCTCGCACCTCATGGCCGATGTCGAGCGCACCTGCGATCGCATCATCGTCCTCCAGGGTGGCCAGCTCGTTGAATCGGGAGAGGTCGGGCACTTCACGAAGGAGACGGAAACGGTCTTCATCGAAGTCGATACCAACCGTGAGGCACTGGTGGCGGCACTGGAACGGCGCGGCATCCGCTCAACGATGGACGGCAGCGGCCTCACGATCGAGGGACCCGACGAGACGGTGTACGACCACATCCGGGACTCGCTGGTGGAATCCCAGGCGGCGCTGCGCCGCATGGCTCCGCGCCGGCGCGCGCTCACTGAACTGTTCGAACGCGCATGACGGCACCGACAACGAGCCGTGTCGCAAGCGGCAAGGGACACGAGGGCACCGTCTTCGACATCGGCTACCGGAATTACACCGGTGAGCGTGAGGGTCGGAGCCGGTCCCGCATGGCGATCTACAAGGACGGGATCCGTATCGCGCTGGGGTTCGGCCGCGGGGGACGCGCGAAGATCCTGCCCTGGCTCTTCATGGCGGTGCTGTCGGCGATTGGTCTCATCATGGCGATGATCGCCGGTGCGGCGGAACGCCTCGCAGGCCCCGGGGCGGCGCAGCAGCTGAACCTGCCCACGCATAACGATTTCTACAGCATCGCCGCGACCATCATGTTCGTGTTCGCGTCGATTGTCTCGCCGGAGCTGCTGTGCCGGGATCGCCGGGAAGGCACGATCAACCTGTATCTGGTTCGCCCGCTGACCGGATCGGATTACATCGTGTCGCGCTGGGGCGCTTTCATGGTCGTGTTCCTGGTGGCGGCCTGGCTGCCGCAAGTGATCCTGTTCCTTGGACTGGCGATGGGTGACCGCGTCCCCCTGGAGTACCTCCAGGCGCATTGGATGGACGTGCCACGGTTCCTCACCGCGGGCCTGGCCATGGCGGCCTTTGCAACGACCCTGGCCATGTTGACGGCGTCATTCACCACGCGACGCGCCTACGCGTCCGTGTTTCTGGTCGGGCTGTTCCTGATCTCGATGCCATTCACGGTGGGACTGGCGCAGGAAATCGGTGGCATGGCAGGCCAGTGGATCTCGATGTTCAGCCTCCTGAACATCCCGTTACACGTGAACGACGTGATTTTCGGTGAGCCGACGGAGCTGACCGAAGAAGCGCCGGCGCGAGCGTTCGGGTCAGCCGCGCTGGTGGGCTGGTATTTCCTCTGGACTGCCGGGGCAGCCACGCTGCTCTGGTGGCGTTACCGGAGGCTCACGCCGTGAACAGCGATCCGGTCATTCGTGTCGACGGCGTCTCCCGCTGGTTCGGCAGTGTCGTCGCCGTCAGTGACGTGTCCTTCACCATCTCCCGGGGCATCACGGGGCTGCTGGGGCCTAACGGGGCCGGCAAGACAACCCTGATGCGCATGATTACCGGCCTTGCCGCCACATCGAGCGGGACGGTGACGATGTTCGGCCAGCCGGTGCGTGACAATCCGCCGCTATACCGGCGGATCGGCGTGATGTCCGAGCACGAAACGGTGTACGGATTCATGAAGGGCCGCGAGTTCGTGGAGATGATGGGCCGCCTTCGCGGGGTTCAGGATATCAACGCGGCAACGGATCGCGCCATCGCCATGGTTGACCTGGCCGACGCGCAGCATCGGACGATGGACACATATTCACGCGGGATGCGGCAGCGCATGCGTCTCGCCGCCACGCTCGTCCACGATCCGGAAGTCCTCATTCTCGACGAACCGCTGAACGGTGCGGATCCGCGACAACGCGTTCACTTCCAGCGTCTACTTCGACAGCTCGCGGCGGAGGGCAGGACCATCGTGTTGTCGTCGCACATTCTCGAGGAAGTCGAGCAACTCGCAGAGACGGTTTTGCTGATCGTGAACGGCAAGCTCGCCGCGTCAGGCGGGTTCCGTGCGATTCGCGCCGCACTCAACCAGCGCCCGTATCACGTGCGGGTGATGTGCGACGATCCGCGGCGCCTGGCGTCCGCAATCGTTGGACTGCCTTCGGTGGATGCGGTGAACGTCGACCCTGATGGGGCGCTGGTCGTGCTCAGCCGAAACGTGCTGGACCTCCAGATCGAACTGCCACGCCTCGCTCAATCGGCAGCGATCCGGCTGCGACGAGTCGAACCGCTCGACGACTCGCTGGAAAGCGTCTTTGGCTACCTGGTGGAGGGTTAGTGCGCTCGGTTTATCTCCTCACGCTCCGCCAGCTCTCCGGCAGGTGGCGACTTGTCATCATGACGGTCCTCGCCTCACTGCCGATCATCATGGCGGTCCTGACCCTGCGCGATGACGACGCGCCGTCGACCGCCCAATTCGACATCGTTGTGCTGAGCTCGATGCTCGTCGGTTCGATTCTACCGCTGATAGTCCTCGCGACCGGAGCGGCGGCGTTTTCGAATGAGATCGAGGACCGGACGATTGCGAACCTGACGCTGGCGCCAATCCCGCGCTGGCAGATCCTGGTGCCGAAGCTCCTCGCCACGATTACACTCGCCGCTCCGTTCATCGCGGTAAGCGCGTTCGTGACGAGTCATGTCGCATTCCTCGCCGACGGGCGGGCGACGATGGCGGTCGTCATCGCTTCAGTTGCTGCCGTGGCCTTGTATGCCTCGGCGTTCACGTGGCTTGGCCTGGTGAGTACACAGGCGATCGGCATCGGCCTGCTCTACATCGTGCTCTGGGAAGGGCTGTTCGCCGGCTTCGTGGCCGGTGTGCGATTGCTGAGCATACGCCATTACGCGATCGGCATCATGCACGGGCTCGACCCGCGGCGGTTCGCCCAGGGAAGCCATCTTGGCTTCGTTCCGGTGATCGTGGTATCGCTGGCAGTGTTTTCGCTCTTCGCCTTCCTGTCGATACGACGGTTGCGACGGATGGATATTCCTTAAGAGCAAGAAGCAAGAAGCAAGAAGCAAGAAGCAAGAAGCAAGAAGCGGAAATCTACTGACTCGCCGTGGTGACCACTTCGCGATGCTCGACATGTACGGCGCCGTTTTCCGGTTTCTTGCTCGAGCCACGGCGCTCCGCCCACGCCTGTGTAAACTCGGCGCCTAACAAGACGATCATGCCTGCGTAGTAGATCCAGACCAGGACCACCGCGAGTGCACCGGCCGCTCCATAGGCATCTCCCGGCGCGCTGCGGCCGAGATAAAAGCCGATTGCGAACTTGCCGATCACAAAAAGCATCGAGGTGAACAGAGCCCCCGCCCACACGTCGCGCCAGGCGATCTCGGCATCGGGCAGGTAACGGAAGATGGTGGCGAACATCACCGTGAGGACGGCCAGCGAGAGGGTGAGATCGAGAGTATACAACGCAGGTTCAGGAACGAACGTCAGCTTCGAACCTAACGCGCTGAGCACCGCCGATACCGCCAGCGAGACCATCAGCAAAAATGCCACGGCCAGGATCATGCCGGCCGACAATACCCGTTTCGCGATGAACTGCTTCACACCGCCCTTCTTCGGATCCGGCTTGACCTCCCACGCCTTGTTCAGGGCCCCCTGCAACTGCATGAACGCGCCAATGGCGCCGAGGAGCAAAGCCAGCGTGCCAAGTATCGTGGCAATAATATTACCGGCGCCCGGCCTCTTGGCATTGGTCAACATCTCGCGGATCGCGCGTCCCCCCTCGTCACCGACGAGGGATGAGAACTGCGTTTCCAAGGTGCGTTCTACTTCGACCGGATCCCAGAAGACGCCAACAACGAGCGTCAACAGGATGAGCAGCGGGGGGAGTGCAAAGACCGTATAGTAGGCGAGCGCCGCGGCGCGAACCGAGCACTCATCCTCGCTGAAGTCTTTCAGGATGCGGCGGATGAATGACCACATGGCTCACCTACCAGCTGCGCGTCCAGAGCAGCATCCCCGCCAGCACCTGATACGGTTTCGGCAGGAGGCCTGACGTGAGGGATGGCGCCAACGGGTGGTATCGTGTCTCGAGGCTCGTGCGAACCCTGAACTGCTGCCCGAACCGGCGTTCGAGCGTTGCACCCGGAACGGCGAATGTGGCCCGGAACTGACCAACGAAGAATGTGTTCCGGTCGAGGTACTTCCCGACCTCGACCTGCGTACCACGCGCGAGCGTCCCGACGTCACCTAACGACAATCCCGGTGGCAGTTCCGCGGGCCGGATTCGCAACACGTCGACGGCTGTCCGCTCGCTCAGGTCCGCCTCGAGGTCGGCGTACAATGCGCCGAGGGCGACGCCGGCGAGCTGGCGGGTCGCCAGCGCGGCGACGTTGCCGGCAAGCGAGGATCCGCCCATTCCACCGCCCTCGAGTCCCGAGCCATTGAATTGCAGCAATGACGTCGAGGATTCGCCAAAGGCCAGGAACGAAATGAGGTCAGACTGCGTCAACGTGGGCTGCGCGTCACTACTCAGCGAGATGTTCGGGCGCTCGAGCGTGCCGCCGATGGTCACCTGGATGTCAAAGGGCGCTCGCCCCGCCTGACGCACCTCGTGCATCGCCAGCAGCTGCAGCGTGGGGTTCGACGCTGTACCCGTGAAGCGCACTGAACCTCGCGACACGCTGAATCGACGGCCATACAACTCGTAGTCGCCATAGTCCGAGTGCAAAGAACCTTTGACCGTTAATTCCTCGTCACCCGTGGCGCGCTCGATCTCGAGGTCGCCGAATATCTCGATGTTCGCTTCGCGAGAACGCGCCCAGGTCCCGCGACGCACCTCGAGCACGACATCGACGTTGGCGTTCTGCAGGATCGGCGACGGCGGCGCGATCTGCAATTCGCGAGTCAGCGATGTGTCAACGAAGGCAAACAGTGCGGGATCACCTGTGTTGATAAGGTTGAACTGCTCGGGGTCCGGGATCCGCATGACGCCGTGCATAACGGTGACGGAGCCATTGATGGAGAGCGTATCCAGAGGCCCGGTCAGGCCGAGTCGGGAGGACACAACAAGTTTTCCCTTTTCGTTGTCGAGCGCGCGCACTTCATCCGTGATGACGCGCACGTCGAGGACCGGGCGGGCCATGTCAGCAAGAAGCACGGAGCCCGTCACGCGGAATGGACCGCCGCTATATCCGACCAGCGTGTCGATCACGAGCCGGTTGTCAGCCATCCTCAGCGACCCTTTGGTGCTGGTCAGGGTCACGCCCGCAGTCCGCAGCCCCAGCCGCGGAACGTTGATGGCCAGTGCGCCCTCGTATTGCAGTCGCTCCCACGTGCCGCGCACCCCAATCCGGCCGCGTGCTTCGCCGTTCAGCACCGAGATCTCCTCGACAAAATCCTTGAGCGGTCCGAGCGGCATGCTGTCACCTTCGAGGTCAATGCGTATCGGACCGGCGACCATTCGCGTTTCGATGCTGTCGGCGAGGGACAAGTCGATCGGCACCTCGCCGCTGATCTTCGCCAACGGGGCCACGTTGGCAACCGCGCGGCGCAGGTCTCCATCGAACCGGAGCCGGCGATCGGCATACGTGAACGTGGAGTGAACTTCGGGGAACGGCACCTTGCGGTATACGTTCTCGCGCAACCCAACCGAGCCGCGAATGAGCGGCGTGGCCCGGGTGCCCTCGATGTCCGCTTCAAACGAGGCGATACCGTCGATAGGCACGTCGGCTTGCAGCAGCGTCACCCAGGGCGCTAAGCGGAGGCTGTCGATACGCACCGTGAGCCGGCCGGGATCCTTGTCCGGCACCTCGCCATGCACAAAAATCCGTCCGCGTCCCCTGCCGTCGCCGGACCGAAGGTCGAGGGAATCGATGGCCAGGCTCCCGCCCTTCCAGCGGATCGTGCTTTCCCTCGTGGATTGCCAGGTAACGGAGTCCATGCGCAGGTTCACGTTCTGCAGGTGGACCTCACCGTGATCCGGATGCAGTGCATAACGAGCCTGGACCCGGTAGAGCGCGGTGTCGCCGGGGAAGACCTGGAGCGCAACATCTCCAGTACCCGCTCGATAGGTGGCCTTCACATGCGTGCTGTCGAACGCGAATCCGCTGACGCGAACAGAGTCCACACCCAGTTCAGCGTCCAGCCGCACGTCCTTCGTGCCGATATCGGTCACGGTGTAATCCAGTGATCCGCGCCCGATCTCGTTGCCGTTATAAATGAGGTGATTCAGTGCCCCTTTCCCTTCAGCCGTGAAACGGGGAACGCCGCCCTTCAATGTCCCTGTCAACTTTGCCGAACCGCCTATCGAGTCGCGCGCGAGCCCGCCGGCAAGCTGCACTTCAGGGAGTTTGACCGGTCGCCGTGGATCCTGCCGGCGCGTCAGAACTGATGCGAGGCTGGAATCGGCTCGCGCGTCGGAGCGCACGGTATCACCGCGCATCGCCCGCGCCATCTGCTGCCTGACGAGTGGCCGCGGGTTCACCAGCGTCGTGTCGCCTGTCGCGATCCAGCGCTGCAAACCGCCGAGGTTCCTGACATCCACCACGTAGTTGAGCGTGCCATCGGTTCCTTCGACGAGCCCGAATGTGCCTGTCGCCGTGGCCACGGCGAACGGTGTCTGGACGCGAAGCGTGTCGACCTCAAGCCGGGCATTGCGCGCATCAGCGACAATGACTGCCTGCGTCACCTCGGTGCTGTCCACCGCGGAGTCCTGCAGATGGATCGCCACGTGCGCATCAACTGTTCGTGAGGTGGTCCCCCGCCCTGTTATCGTCGCGGATCCGTTGAGATTCGTTACCGGGACAGTTGGCACCATCGCCTGGATGTTTACGCCGCGCAGCTGGGTGGTGGCCTGGTACGTCCGCGTGGCCGACTCGAGATCGAATGTGCCGTCGATGTTCGCCGTACCCGCCGGCAGCTGCAGGGCAAGCGTTGCCTTGAGATCACGCAATGTCCCGCGGATCTCGCCGGTCCCGCGAACGTCTCCACGAAAGTCCTTCCCCGGCGCAAATCGTTCCGCCAGTTCCAGCGACACCGGCTCGAGCCGCACCTTCAGATCCATGCGCATGTTGTCGCGAGGCGATACCGAGCCCTCGGCGACGATGGTGGAGGTCGCCTTTTCGCGATGGGTGACCGTGGCGCGACCGCTGAATTGCGTCGTGGACGATCCGGAGATCACCGCGTCGATGTTGGCCGTCCCACCAACAGGCATCTCGTTCATGAACTCGCGCGCCAATGAGACGGGAAGCGAGCGCACGTTGACGCGGAGGTTCCGGGCGCTCGTCACCTCTCCAGTGCCAAGGATCCCGCGCGCGGTGACCCGGAACGGTGCATGTCGGGTCGGATCGTACGTGCCGTCGACGTCGGTGTTGAGCGCATTCGATGGACCGGAAAGCCTGGCCCTGCCGGTGAACGCACCAGGGACCTTCACGCGGAGACCGGGAACGAGGCTTTCGAGCAACGTGGTCGTAAAGCGCGTAAAGCGGAGATCGGATTCCCGCAGTTCGATCATCTCCGGATTCACTGCCATGCCGAAATGTCCGGAGATGCGCGAGTCGTCCACGGCCAGTCGCGCGTTGGTGAACTCGTACACGGAGGTCGCGGTGTCGCGGATCGTCGCCTTGAGATTGAGGCGGCCGCCGCCCCTGTCGGGCAGATCAGGATACAGCGCCTGGATGTCGGCAAAGGCCAGCGTATCGCTCTTGAGATCCAGATCGACGTCGCCCGCCGATACGTGGTAGGTGAGCGCTCCCTCGAAGCGCGACGACGGCAGGCGCAGGTCGACGTCACGCAGCGTCACGCTGTCGGTGACGATCCGGACATCGCCTTCCATGTTCTTGATGACCACATCGGGCGCCTGCAACGGCGTCGCTTCCATGCTCAACTGCCTGACGCGGAACCCTATGGCGGTGCTATCGGGATGTGCAGCGACCAGGCGCGGAATACGCGCGTTGATGTCGCGAAACTCCATCGTCTGCCGCAAAGTCGAACCTACCCGCTCGACCCTGAGCCGCGTTTCCCGTGCCAGAGCGCGCGCCGCGCTGTCGCCCACCGTCTGCCTGACAGCTTCATCGCCGGGAAACGGCTGGTGCACCAGCAGCGTGCCGTTGCGAATCGTTATGCCCCGGAGGTCGACCCAGGATCCGAAGCCGGTGCTGACCTCACCGGTAGCGGTGTCGCCGCTGGCGAAGATGCGCCGATAATTCCAGCTGCCACCGGGAGTGCGCGACAACGTGACGACCGGGCGCTCGAGCTCGAGGGAGCGAACGACGATGCGCCGGGACAGTAACGGCCCGAAGGCGACCCGCGCTCGAACGCGATCCGCGATCAGGAACGGTTGTCCGTCTTCATCGAGGATCGACACATCGACCAGGTCAAACCGATCGAGCAGGTTTCCGTCGATCCGACCAACGATCAGCTCTCCCTTGACGATGTCACGCATGGCGTCCAGCGCGAGTCGCCGCACCCGCTCACGGCCGTAATACGTGCCGTTCAGCACCACCACCCCAATGACGATGAGGAGCAGGAGTGCGGCGACGGCCAACAGGGAAGACTTCGCGAAACGAGACATCACAGTGATAGTGGCTGGTTGCGGGTACTGGTTGGCAAGGTCTGGTACTGGGTGCTGGAGGTCGCTGGTCGCTGGTCGCTGGTCGCTGACTTAGAATGCTGGTCCAATGGCCAGGTGAAGACGCAACCGGCTCATCACCTTCTTGAAGAATCCGCCGGAACTGTTCAACGGGTCGTACCGGCGGGTGTTCGTGAGGGTCACGAGCTCCACCGTGCCGTCCGGGTTCGTGACCTGCGTGACGACCGGCAGGTCTTCAACCAGCGTGGGGCGGATCCCCAGGTCGAGTCGCACCGGACCGACCGGCGTATCCATTCTCAGGCCAAAACCCGGCGTGATTGCCGCCGTCGCGCCTAACAAGTCGCTCAACTGGTTGGTGCCGATCACCGCGCCATCGATGAACACCGCGGCGCTGATGCCCTGCACCGGCCAGAGCGGGAAGCGATACTCCACGCTCGCTTCCGCGAGCGCGGTTCCGCCTAACGGTTGCGGATGGAAGGCGGTCGCCCCGAGACCCTCGCGGTTCGGGTCGCAACTGCGATCGGCGATCTGTGCGTTGCTGCAGGGCGCCGCCAGCGCGGTATCGGTGAGCGCCGTGGGAGATACGGTCAGCACTCGCGGACCGAGTTGTCGCTCACCGAAACCACGCACAGACTGCGAACCGCCAGCGTAGAACCGCTTGCGCGGGTGAACCACCAGCTCATCGTCGACGCTCGTCACGCCCAGCGCGGCATTGGTGCCCGCGATGGGACGTACCCACCCGACGCGGGCACGGAATGCCAGCACCGCGGTCCGGCTCATGCGGTGATACGAGCTGCCATTCAGCTCGAGCCGGTTGTACCGGAAGTCGGACGCCGTGAGTCCGGACGCGTGCTCGAGATCCGTGCGTAGTCGATACCCACGATCGGGCGTAAATGGATCGTTCGAGACATCGAACTGCGTCACCGACGCCAGGGGAGACAACACGTTGCCGTTGCCGAGAACGTCTATCGTCGGGTGGAGGCAGACGCCAAAACTCACGCAGAAGTAGACGTCGGAAGCCCTGATGCGTGAGAGCTCATACGTATACCCGAGCGTCGAGTTGGTCCGCGGCCCGAAGTCGCGCGTGAGGGCGATACTCGCTCCATGTCCCCGCTCGATGACGATGCCGGGGACGGCCCGGCGATGGGCGAACACCGACACGCCGAGTTGATTGTGGACCGAGAAGAGCCATGGCTGCAGAACATCCACGCTCGCCGACCACGTCGGCTTGAGAAACGCGTCGCGGGCCCCGCCATCGGCGCCATTGGTCACGTCGTAGAACATGCCCCGCCCATTCAGGGAACTGGCAAGCAGGTTGCTGACGGTGCCGCGCAACGATAGGCGTCTCGCGCTGCCGAACAAGTTGTATCGCGTGAAATGAGCATCCACCTGCCCGAAGTCGGCGGTGGTTAATCCCCCCGCCAGTTCCAACCGGTTGAGGTCTGCTTCCACAACGCGGATGCGGACCAGGCGCAGGGTGTCGCCGGCAGGCGGCGTGTCGATCTCCAGTTCGGAGAACAGTCCGGAGAGGTACAGGTTGCGCTGGCTGCCGAGGATCGCACTTCGCTTGAACAGGTCACCACTCTTGAACGTCAACTGGCGGTGGATCGTCTCGTTGGAAACCTTGGTGTTGCCAACGAATTGGACTTCCGAAACGCGAATGAGCGGACCGGCAGTGATGGAAATGCTGACCGGGCCTCGGTTCGAAGCCTCGGAAACCTGCGTGGTATCGACGTCGATCTTTGCCGAAGCGTGGCCCCGTTCCCAGAGTTCATCGCGCAGCAGGAGAATCGTGGAATCCAGCGCGATCACGTTGAGCGGTTCCCCTGATTTCAGCTGCAGGGCACGACCGATCGCGTGACTGGGAAGTGCGCTGTCGACCTGGGTGACGCGCAACTCGCTGATGATGGTCGGCTCCTTCTCCTCGATCTCGAAGATTGCACGCACACCACCCGAGGTTCGCTCGGTCCTCGCGACAACAGACGCGTCGCGCCAGCCGCGCTGCCAGTAAAAGAGGCGGATCCGCAGCACATCGCGCCGGAACTCCAGGGCATCCAGGCGATGGCGCGTGTTGAACGTCGGCGATCGTGTGATCCAGCAGACCGGGAGGTACAGCGGCGACTTGCAGGCAGTGCCCTTCGTGACCAGGCCAGCGCGCAGCGCATTGATGTCCACGCTCCTCACGCCGCGAATCGACACCTGCCTCACCAGCGGCCGGTCGGCGGGCAGGCTATCGGCCTGCGCCCGACTGACGTTAGGCGCCAACGCGACTACCGCGGCTCCCATGAGGACGAGCCGCGTGAGCCAATGCCGACGTGGCGTGGGAGCAGAGTCTGAGGTCGTGCTCGCCTCCTGGCAGCGGCGCATCATCCATTGAGCGCCGTCCGATCGTACTCAGCGGCCGAGGCCCGGTTCCGGCTGCGGATGTGGTTGGTGCGGACGAGGCCTCCAAGGCGTTGCGGGGTAGTGATGCACAGCACTTCACACACCTTGCGGAGGACTTCTCATGGCGGGCGGAACAGCAATTCACACCGAAACGAGTGTGTGGGAAATCGATCCCGCGCATTCGAGCGTCGAGTTCTCGGTGAAGCATATGATGATGACGACGGTACGCGGCCGCTTCAAAAGTCTCACGGGAACCCTAACGGGAAGTGAAGATCATCCCGAAGGCTGCTGCGTCGAGGTGGAAATCGACACCGCGAGCATCGACACCGGCTCCAGCGATCGCGACACCCACCTCAAGTCGGCGGACTTCTTCGATGCCGAGGCGCATCCGAAGATCACTTTCAGGAGCACCCATCTCGAGGGCGATCCCCGGGCCTCGGAAGGCGCACGGTTTCGCGTTTTCGGCGACCTGACGATCCGGGACACGACCATGCCCATCGCGCTCGACTGCATGTTCGAAGGGCGCGGCAACGATCCGTGGGGCAAGGAGCGCGCCGGCTTCTCGGCGTACACCGAGATCGACCGTCGTGACTGGGGACTGAAGTGGAACCAGGTGATCGAAACGGGCGGCGTCCTGGTGGCGAACAAGGTTCGAATCGAAGCGGAAGTGCAGTTCGTGCGAAAGGAGGACTGAGGCCAGAGGCCAGAGGCCAAAGCTATCCCTCTGGCCTTTGTTCATGTCTATACTCCTCGGCGTGACTGATTCACGTTTTCCCATCGAGCCGCCGATCGAGCCGATGCTCGCCACGATCGCGGAAACCATGCCCGAGGATGGCGGCGACTATCTCTTCGAACCCAAGTGGGATGGGTTTCGGGCGATCGTGTATCGCGGGAAGTCAGACCTGTACATCCAGAGCCGCGACCTCAAGCCGCTGGATCGATACTTCCCCGAGCTTCACGACGCGTTGCTCGAGGCGTTACCTCCCCACTGCATCGTGGACGGCGAGATCGTCATCGTGGGTGAACAAGGACTCGACTTCGACGCATTGCAGTTGCGCCTTCATCCGGCCGCCTCACGAGTGAACAAGCTGGCAGCGGCCACGCCGTCATCGTTCGTGGCCTTCGATTTGCTCGCGGTCGACGGAACGAACATCATGGAGCTGCCGCAGGCGGAGCGACGATCTCGACTCGAGCAATTGCTGCTCGACGTTGGACGGCCCGTGCACCTGACGCCCATGACCCGCGATCGCGAGACCGCCGTGCGTTGGCTCAACGAGTTCGAGGGCGCTGGACTCGATGGCGTGATCGTGAAGCTCGCGCAGAATCGTTATGTGCCGGGCAAGCGCGCCATGATCAAGGTGAAGCACATCCGGACCGCCGACTGCGTCGTCGCCGGATTCCGGTGGTACAAGACCGGGAAGGATCTGGTCGGTTCTCTTCTCCTGGGGCTGTTTGACGACCAGGGCGTTCTGCAACACGTCGGCGTGACCTCGTCATTCACAATGGCCAGGCGGGCGACTTTGGCGCAGGAGCTGGAGCCACTCCGAAAGAACGCGATGGAGAATCATCCATGGCGCTCCTGGGCCAGCGCCGAAGGAAGTCGAATGCCCGGAGGTCAAAGCCGATGGTCGGCCGGCAAGGACTTGTCGTGGGAACCGCTTCGCGTCGAACGAGTGTGCGAAGTGAAATACGATCACCTGCAGGGGGACCGGTTCCGGCATGCGGCGGTCTTTCTGCGATGGAGGCCGGATCGTGAACCGGACGACTGCACCTACGAGCAGCTCGAAGTGACGCCGCCTTACGAGTTGGAGAAGGTCTTTTCGTCCGGATCGAGCGCCTCCTGAACGGGCCGGATCTGCACCGGAACGTGTTGGAGGTTGAGGCGAATTCTGGTCCACGTGCTGTAACGGCCGCGCATCGCATCCACGAGCACATCCGCGGGCTCGAGATGTTTCGCTGCGTCCGGGTGCCGCTTCTTCCAGCGCTCGAGTCCAGCCAGCGCATCTTCCTTCTTCTTCGCGCGACCGATTTCGATGAGCGGGAATTTCTTCGCGCGCGACGCCTGAACCCGAGCCGGCTCACCCTCCTGTTTCTGGTAATGGGGTGGCCAGGGTGCGTCACCCTGCCCTTCCTTCTCCTGCCTGGCGGAAAGCTCGAGCAACTTGTCGAGTGAGCACGGGTTGTCGTCGATGCCCTCGTGACGATCACCGAGCTTCGCGAACCGCGCCGGCATAGTGACCAACGTGAAATCGGCCGGATTGCAATCGTCGAGTTCGTCCCAGAGGATCGGAGCGGAAACTCTCGCGTCAGGCGTCGGGCGTACGGAATAGGCCGACGCGACGGTCCGGTCTTTCGCGTTCTGGTTGTAATCGAGAAAGACGCCGTGCCGCTCCTCTTTCCACCATTTGCTCGTCGCAATCGATGGTGCGCGACGTTCGACCTCACGAGCAAAGGCCAGCGCGGCTCGCCGAACCTCCGGAAATGTCCACCGCTGCTCAATTCGCACGATGACGTGCATGCCACGCGATCCAGACGTCTTGATCCAGCCGATCAGGTCGAGGTCAGCGAGAACCTCCCTGATGACGCGCGCTACCTGCTGGATCTGGGGCCACTGGATGCCCGGCACCGGGTCGAGATCCACGCGCAATTCGTCGGGATGATCGAGCGCTTCGGCGCGAACGGGGTGCGGATGTAACTCGAGACAGGCAAGATTCGCCATCCAGGCCAACGCAGCGGCGTCGCGCGGCACGATCTCCTCGGCGCTTCTCCCCGACGGAAACTTCAACTCGACGACTTCGATCCAGTCCGGTCGTGATGCCGGCGCACGCTTCTGGTAGAAGAACTCCTCGCCGACCCCGTTCGGGTAGCGCACGAGGACGTTAGGCCGACCGCCGGCACCACGCAGGGCCCCCGCCGATACCGCGAGGTAATACTGAACCAGGTCCAGTTTCGTGTGCTTCGGGCCCGGGAAAAGGACCTTCTGCGGATTGGAGATCGTGACCTCACGCCCCGCGATGGTCAGCACCTCACCTGCGCTCCTGGCCTTGGCGCGTGCCCCGGGCTTCGCCCCTGCCTCCTTCTTCTCTCCCCGTGCTCGCGCCATGCCTGACGACCGGCCGCGTTAGGCCGAGTGCGGCTGCACATACGCCAGCTCGCGACCTTCCGCGGCGCACTTGAGCATCAGCGAACCACGACTCATGTCGCCCAGTCCAACGAACGCTTCCGGATAGTGCAGCCGGGCGCCAAGTATTTCGTGTAGCGGCGCCAGGTACTTGCGAGTCGCAATGCTGCCGAGGAGGACCACTCGCTCCGACGCATCCATTTCGTCTGCCAGCCGGCCCGCGTCCCGGCGAAGTGGACGCGTGTATCGCCTGTCAGCGAGGTCCACTTCCACTTTCGCGATCTTCCGGAGCTCGCCGATATCGATGCGCTCTGCAGCCGGCCGCAATCCACGTCCCGGAACGATGACCTGCACACCGTCCCATCCGGACGGCGGCTGGGCGAACGCCGAGGCGTATGCCAGCTTGCCACGAAAGTACAGCGCACTCATGAACGTGAAGACTTCGCCGATGGTCGCGCCGTCGCTCGAACGCAGGCGTACAGCAACTGGCGTCGCCGACTTCCCGTTCAACAAATACCCTGCACGTTTCCCCGAGCAGTTTGCCGGAGAAAGGAGAAAAACCTGGTGAGAGCCGATACTGGTCACGCGCGACGACGGTGGAATGTCCTGGAGAAAAGTAGTCGTCAGCGATTCACAATCGGGAGATACTCATCCCAGGGCCCGATAGCTTCGCGGTACTGCTTGGCCATCACCCGTGCGCATTGCGCAATGTGACCGAGGTCATGAACAACCCAGGCGGCCAGAAGTTGCCGGAGGGGGACGGCTCCGAGCTCTGGATGCTGGCCTTCCAGCGCAAACTGTGACTCGGTCAGTTGCCAGGCAGCAAGCGTCTCGAGATTGTTGCCGCGCAATCTCTCGAACTCGTCGAGAAGTTCGCCAAGGGTTTTCCCTGTACTCTCATGAAATTGCGCGAACCGATCGTAAGGAGTGAAACGGCGGTTTGCCCCCTGGTCGAGAACGATTCGCGCCCGCGGAATCCAGTCGGTCCGCTCGCCGTGAATCAGGTGGCCCACGATGTCATACGGGCTCCACGTGTCGGGACCTTCTGTCGCATAGGTCCACGAATCCGGGAGCCCGGAAAGCATCGATCGCAATGTCCCGGGCGTTCTGGCCAGGACTGCCGTTCCAGCTGAAAGGTCGAAGTCCATTGTGCAGCGGAATCTACCGCTCTTTTCGCTGTGACGACTCCTTGAACCGGGTGAGTTGTTCCGCAGTGAGGACTTCCTGCGCCTTCCGTCCATACTCGGTGTTCAGCTTGCCCAACGCCGACTGGGCTGCACTCAGGCGCTGCGCCAGGTCGCGATCGAATACTCGCCTGCCCTGTCGGAGTACCCAGTTGCGGAGGGGGGCCAGCGCTGTGTCGGCGCGCGCGTTGTACTCGATGCTGATTGCCGCGAGCTGGGAACGCTGTTCCGGTGTCAGCGAAAGCGAATCACTGAGCGCGGCGACCGCCACGGCCGGGTCGCGCTTCAGCTTCGCTACTGCCTGACGACGCTGTTCGTCGGTCAGCGGTCGTTCGTTGACCGGCTCGCGCAATCCAAGGCCCCGTGAGATCGGATTAGGCACCGGTCCACCAAAGGAGTATTCGAGGCCGAAGCGCAGTTGCGTCGGCGCAAACTTCCGGCGCGCGCTGCCAAAGTTGGTCGGCTGGCCGAACAGCTGGTTCACGCGGTACTTGAACTGATTCGTGTTCGGATCGAAGCCCGTGACGTAGAACAACGTGGCGTTCGGGTTCGTGCTCAGCGGCGACTGGCCTAACGGCGTGTTCTCCAGGCCAAGGGCACGGACCAGCGCGCCGTTGGCGTTGGAAAGATCGAAGGTCAGCCGGAGGCGGTCGCTGTAGCTCCAGCCCGATGGCGGCGTGAGGCTGGCGTTGATATCGAAGCGGGCCTGCCATGGCGTCCGGCAGCTGTTGGCACCGGCCATCCTGCCACGCTGCGACAGGATGCACTTCCGGGCCGCCGAGGGAGCACTGGAGATGAGATCGTTCATCTGTCTGGCGAGCGACGTGTCACTCAACGCCGCCGGATCGGGAATGAACGCTCGGTCGTTTCCGGTGTTGCCGTCGCCGTTGATGTCCCCATTCACCAGCGGGGTGAGCGGGATCCCCGAATAGAGGTTCGTGGTCAGGCCGAAGTTGAATCCCCAGAACCGGCCGCCACTCGTCAGGCGGAACGTATGCTGCGGATTCGAGATCGGCACCCACTGCTTGACGTACGGATCGCCGATGGTACCGATGCGTGAGTTGCCGCGTGTTTCATTGCGACCGGCGTTCAACTGATAGGACAGGCTCAGCGCCAGTCGCCGGTTGAGCAGCGGGTTCGGCGGTGCAATCGAGGCCTGGAACTCGGCGCGGTAGCTGCGCAGGTCGGACAACAGGCTCGACACCGTCGCGAAGTCCGGCGAGCGGCGTGAGGCGCCTGACGAGATCGAGCCCGTCGAGGGGACGACCGCATTGACCGGCGCGAAGACGGGACGGCCCCCTTCACCGGTCAGGAAGAACTGCGGAATGCGATTGAGGTTGAGATCGACCGTGCTCTGGCCATTGACGTTGTACGAGAACCCACCGTTGATGGTCAGAATCCACTTGCCCGGCACGCGAATGCCGTCGATGCCCAGGCTGCTGCGCCACGACATCGGGGGTTCGAACCCGGGATCGAACACGCGAACGAGCGGCTTCGAGAGAGAGAAGGTGGTGCCGTTTGTGCCGTCGGCGCAGGACGAGGGTCCGACGGTCATGGTCCGCCAGTCCGGCACGGGAACCGCGTCACCGACGCAGGACAATGTCACCCGCGTGCCAGGCAGACCGGTCGACTCGACCAACTCGGCGACGGTGCCGGTACTCACGGTCCCTCGATAGGCGCCGACGGTTCCGGACACCGCAACACCCGGCAACGTGGTCGCACGCTGCATCGCGACGATCGACGACACCATGTCGGGCGACATCTGGCGGAGTGCGTTCGCCGACATTCCGCCTAACGTCGATGCTCCGCCCGCCGTCCCCTGCCCTCGCCGGCCGCGCGAGGCCCAGGAGAAGCCGATGCGCGGACTGACGCCGACGTCTTCCGGAATCCGGTCGGTCCGGACGCCGAACGTCTGGTCGACGGCCGGATTGTATTTCGGAACCGTGCCGGGATGCGCGAAGTCCAGGCGCAGTCCGCCCTGCAGCTGCCAGGCGTCCGACGCCTTCCACTCGTCGCCGATCCAGACGGAGGAGTTTCGGGAATTGGTGTTGCGCGGCGTGTTGGTGATGACCCGGTCGTACGACGCCGGCCGGTTGGCCAGCAGGTCCTCGATGGTCAGATACGTGTAGCTGCCGAGGAGCGGGCTGCCCGGGAAATAGAAGTAGTTGCTGCGATTGAAGCCGGCGCGACCGCCGATCTTCACCTTGTGCCTGCCGCTGGCTGGGAGCCACGAAAGCTCGTTCGTGGCCTCACCACCTCGGCTCTGCTCGTAGTAGTCGCCCTCGCCCCCACCGAACGTGAGTGACGACAGGCCGGTGCGGCCATCGGCAAACGCCGTTCCGACGCGCACCGAACCGCCCGGCAGGAGCGTGTAGGGATCCGAATCGTCGGAGTAGTAGTTGTAGCCGGCCGTGAACTCATTGAGCAATCCGCGCACGTAGTGCGTCGAGCGCAGGCCGAAGGAGTGCTGCACGACGGACAGTTCGTTCACCCGCGTCGGGAAGGAGACTTCCGACCCGTTGTTGCCGATATTCCGCTGCCAGCTCCCGTTATGCGACAGGCGGATGGAAGTGGTCGCGTTAGGCGCGAAGTCGAAGACTTCCGTCGTGCGGAGCTGCCGGTTGTGGGCCTCGTTCGGGGCAGCGGCGATCGACAGCGGAATGCCAAGGTCCACCAGCGCCGACGTGACGGCGGACACGGAGTCGAGGCTGATCCCACGCTGGGCCAGCAGTGCACCCCGGGGATTGAGCAGGGAGTACCAGTCCGCCGCGTTGTCCTCCGCCTGCCAGGAGATGTTGAAGCGGAGTTTCTGCTTGATGATCGGCCCGTTGACTGTGCCGCTGTGATTGATGGGCCGGTTCACGGGGCGGTTCCACGCCGGATCCTTCCACACCAGGCCTCGATTCGACGTTGCGAACCGGATACTACCGCCCAGAATGTCGGTCCCGCCGCGAAGCGTCTGTGAAACATTCCCGCCCGAGAATCCACCACGCGCCGGGTCAGCTGACGAAGTCACGATGCGCACGGACTGAACGGCGTCAGGCGGGAGCCCGCCACCCTGGCCACGCACCGAAACACCGTCCAGGGTGGTGACATTTCCCGTGGGTGCCGCACCGAGCACGGAGAACGTCGAGTCGTCGAGCGCCGAAATCCCTGGAATTGAAAGCAACAGTTCCATGAGACGGGACGGATCAGCCAGGAACAGTGAATCGGCGAGTGCGCCGGCACCCACTTCGCCAATGGCTGATCGTTCACCGACCATCGGCCCGGCGGTGACGACCACGCGCTCGAGCACCTGGGAGACGGACCGCAGGTACACGTTCGAGCCCAGCACGGGCGAAATTCCTACCCGTGAAAGCCGGAAAGACGCAGTCTGAAATCCAACGCGCCTAACGCCAACGAGATATTCCCCCTCGGCTTGTGGAAAGACCAGCGTGTAGGAGCCACGGGCGTCGGTTCGCGCGGTCTGGCTCATGCGACTGACCAGTCCCGTGACGCGAACTTCAGCCTGTGCGAGCGGAACGCTATCGGGACCGAAGACGCGACCCCTGATGATTTCCGTGGTGCTCTGAGCCTGCGCGTCCGTGAACGGGGAGATCAGCACGATCAGGCACGAGACGAAGCGTGCGAGGCGCCCAGGCCACCGATGCCCTTGCGAATTGAAAGGTGGGACGGAGCTCACGCGATAACCTGTTGAGGAACCGAGAGTTTGACACCCCTACGGAGTGGGGGGTTGGGGAGTTTTGGGGCATAAGGCGCGGAACCTGAAGGGAAGGCGTAGAGCGCAGGGCCTGGAGGGTCCTGCGCCTTCTGCCTTACCAGAGCCGGTACGCCTCCATCCCCGCGAATGCCAGAAGCGGCGAGAACAGCAGCACGCCGATCGCGATCCCGATATGCTCAGCGACGAAATTGGCCCGTGGCGAAAGGTCGGGGTCGTCGTTTTCCTCGACAATCTCTTTTTGCGCCGCAATGCCGGTCCAGAGGAATGAGGCCAGGAACAGCGGGGCCGCCACGCGACCTAACGGATCGGCCAGCCCTGGCGTGAAGTAACTGGCAAAGAGAAACCCCAGAATCCCGATCGACACGACATCGGCGAGCACCCGCAGGCGGGAGTCACCGTGCCGCACGTCATCGATGACGGACCATGCCGCGAACCCAGCGATGAGCAGCAGGTAGAGAAAAGCCCAGATTGGCACCGTGCGTCGATTCCCCTGCCTGACGAAGATCAGCGCTGCGGTTCGACCAGCCTTCCGCACTTCATGACGGAGGCGACGTCGGGTGTGTTTCGCGGGAGGAGTGATAGCGCGCGCATGACCTGAAGCACTACGGCGCGCGCCATCCTCCTGTCAACGCTTCATCGGTACTGCCGATGGCCTCACCGGGCGTTCCCGGCATAGAAGATGCGCCAGATCCAGCCGGCACGGTCGTCCGACACATACAGCGAACCGTCGATGCCCTGCGTCACCGACACCGGGCGATGCGCAGCGCCGGTAGGCGTAAAATTCCCGCCAGCGAAACCGTCGGCAAAGGTTTCGAACTTTCCTCCCGGCCTGCCGGCAATCCACGGCGTGAACGTCACGATGTACCCCGGACCGGCCGGCTGTAACCGCGGATCGAACCGCGAGCCGTGCCAGGCGATGAACAGCCCGCCCTGATAACGGATGGGAAATTGCGACCCGGTATAGAACGTCATGCCTAACGGCGCCCAGTGCGCTGGATAGTCGGCGACGGGAAGCTCGCGGTCCGCGCAGAGCCCGACGATGTCGCCGTCACCGCCGTATTCGGGGGCGAGCACCTTCCGGTTCCTGACGCCGTCGTAATAGCAGTAGGGCCAGCCGTATTTCTTCCCCTGCTCGATGACGAACAGCTCCTCAGCCGGGAGCAGTGCGTCATCACGCTCATCGAACAAGGTTGACCAGTTATCGAAGAGTTGATCGCGGCCGTTCTGCGCGCCGTACAGCTTTCCGTCGGCGGGATTGATCGCGAGGGCATTCATATTCCGCAGCTCGGTGGCGAACCGTGTACCGCTTGCCTGTGTCTGGTCGGTCGTGGTGGCACTGAAGTGCCAGACACCGGCGCGCACCGGGAGCTCGGGACACGGATCGAGGCCCGGAGAGAAGTCGGTCCGATCGACTTCCTGGCACGAGTTACTGCCTGACGCGATGTTCACGAACATCCCACCCTTTCCGTCGAGAACGACCGTCTTGCGTGGGTGGTCGTCCGTGGCCGGGAGTCCGGATACGATCACCTCTTCGCCACCCGTTGGCACCAGCTCGGCCCCAATGAACGTGTAACGCAGCACCCGATCGTCCGGCGAGAAGTAGAGCTGACCTTCGCCCCAGGCGACGCCATTTCCGCCGGTGGGTCCGAAACGTGCCTGCTGATCGGCACGTCCGTCGCCATCCGTGTCACGTAAGGCGACCACCCCACCCATCGTGGTGCCCGGGCCATTGTTGATCGCAACGTACAGATCGCCGTTAGGCCTGATTGCCATGTGGCGGGCCCGGCCAAGGTCCTTCGCCACCACTACAGCACAGAAACCTGGCGGAAGGATCAGGCCACCATTGTCGGGATCGCATTCAACAGCCGCGATCCCTGGTTTTGCGAGCAGCGCACTCCTGTTCTCCGGGGCAGCCGGCGCGTCGGCACATCCCACCCCTGCCAGTACCGCGGCGACGCTCAGCCGCGTTCGTGGACGTAGCTCATTCCAGCGCATGTGCAGCACCTCCGTTCATGGTGGAAACTCACGCCATGGACCGACGTGCGGCATCAAAGCGCAGCGCTCGCCTGCAGGGGGTGGCGGCGCTGGCCTGGCCGGGGGGGCTAGCGGTCGTTAGGCTCTTTCGTCACCGCTGTGGCGTGGTGACTCGTTCGACTACCCGCGGACAGGTAGTGGGTGCCGCTGCTGATCGGTAAGGTGAGCGGACACGACCGGCACGACACCGAACGTCTCAGCCCGGTATCGAGCGTTTCTCCAGCGCTGCCAGCACGTCAGGAATGAGCCCGCCAAACGCACCATTGCTCATGACGAGGATGACGTCGTTCGCCCGTGCCTGACGAGCGATCAGGTCGACAATCGCCGGGACGCTTTCCAGCCCTGTGGCCGGGGTGCCGCGCCTCGCGATTTCGTTGATGACTGCGGAGACATCGAGTTGCTGGTCAACCGGAACCTTGTCATGCGGTTCAGGAAGCCGGATGGTCACGACATCAGCTTCATCGAACGCCGACTCATATTCTTTCTGATGAATGTTCCGCCGGCTCGTGTTGGAGCGTGGCTCGAACACCGCCCACAGCCGGCGATCGGTGTATCGCTGGCGAATCGCGGCAATGGTTTCCCGGACCGCGGTCGGGTGATGGGCGAAGTCGTCGATCACCAGCACACCGCCGACGTACCCGCGGGGCTCCTGCCGGCGTTTGACGCCGAGAAAGGAGTTCAGTCCCGTTGCGATGACGTCCGGCGCAAGTCCGAGCGCCCGGGCGGCCGCGTACACCCCGGTTGCGTTCTCGACGTTATGCAGGCCGGTCATGCTCATCATGACTTCGACCGTTTCACCTGCAGGACCCTCGATCGAGAATCGCGACCCACCTTCGCCGAACAGGATGTCGCGCGCCCGATAGTCTCCCGAATCGCCAGTCCCGTACGTCACGACGGGTGCGGGGGAATACGCGCGTGCGATTTCGACTGCGCGAGGATACGTCGCGCTGACGCCTAACCAGCCGCCGGAAGGCAATGTCGCACAGAACTTCTCGTACGCCGACTCGTAATGCAGCATGTCGCGGTAGATGTCGGCGTGGTCGAACTCGAGGCTCGTGAACAACGCGGTGCGCGCGCGATAATGCACGAATTTCGGACCCTTGTCGAAATACGCCGTGTCGTACTCGTCGCCCTCGATGACGACATGCTCGCCCGCGCCGAGCCGGAAATTGCCCGTGTAATTGAGCGTGACACCTCCGACAATGAACGTGGGATCGAGACCGGCATCGGCCAGGACGTGGGACAACATGGCGGACGTGGTCGTTTTCCCGTGCGTCCCCGCAACGACCACACTGTGCCGGCCGAGGCACACGAGCGACCCGAACGCCGCGGGAAAACTCATCTGCGGAATCCGACGCTCGCGCACGACCGTCGCCTCCGGGTTCACCCGCCGGATGACATTGCCGATGATCACCAGGTCAGGATTGGCGCGATCGATGTTCTCGGCACTATACGGCGAAAACACTTCGATCTCCCAGGAAGCCAGCATGTCGCTCATGGGCGGATAGACATTTTCGTCGCTGCCCGTGACCGTGTAACCCTCGGCCTTCAAAATGCCGGCGAATGCGCCCATCCCGGTTCCGGCGACGCCTACGAGATGGATTCGCTCGACCGACCCGGGCGCGACCTCGCTCAGGATGTTGCCGTTGTCCTCTGTCATGTCGGAGTCAGCGCCAACTCAGCCGAAGAAGATATAGGCGATGAAGATGGCGGCAGTGATGCCGGCGAAGTCGGCGATCAGGCCACAGGCCACCGCATGTCGCGTCTTCCGCACGCCGACCGAGCCAAAGTACAGGGCAAGTATGTAAAACGTGGTGTCCGTTGCACCCTGGAAAACACTTGCGAGCCGGCCGACGAACGAGTCGGCGCCATGCGTGGTCATGGCGTCGACCATCATGCCGCGTGCGCCGCTTCCACTCAACGGCTTCATGAGGGCGGTCGGGAGCGCCGGAATGAATTCTGTACGCAGGCCTAACGCGGAAACCAGGCGACCGATCCCGTTGACGAGGGCGTCGAGTGCTCCCGACGCGCGGAAGACGCCAATCGCCACCAGAATGGCCACGAGATACGGGATGATACGAATCGCAACATTGAATCCTTCCTTTGCCCCCTCAATAAAGGCCTCGTACACATTCACGCGGCGGAGCGTCGCCATGAGGATGAACGCCGATATGATGCCGAAGAGCGTCAGGTTGGCGACGAGGGTGGAAATCGTTGTCACCTGCTCCTGCGGTAGTCCCGAGAAATAGTAGAGGGTCAGCGCGATCAGCGCGGTGACGCCCACGAGGTACGAGAGCACAACGGGGTGGAACAGGTTGATACGTTGCACCACGGCAACCGCGATGAGCCCGGCCAGGGTGGAGAAATACGTGGCGAGCAGAATGGGGAGGAAGACGTCGGTAGGATTGGCGGCGCCCGCCTGCGCGCGATACACCATGATGCTGATCGGGATCACGGTCAGCCCCGAAGTATTCAGCACCAGGAACATGATCTGAGCGTTCGTCGCGGTTTCCTTCTCCGGATTCAGCTCCTGCAGCTCCTGCATGGCCTTGAGGCCAAGAGGCGTGGCGGCGTTGTCGAGCCCGAGCATGTTCGCCGCAAAGTTCATGATGATCGAGCCGTGAGCCGGATGCTCCGCTGGTACTTCCGGATAGAGTCGCCGGAAAAATGGCCGGGCTACGCGCGCCAGCGCGTTGATGGCTCCACCGAGCTCTCCGACTTTCATGAGGCCAAGCCAGAGCGTCAGCACGCCGGTCAGCCCTAACGAGATCTCGAATCCTGTCTTGGCGGTATCGAACGTGCTGGTCACCATGTTGGTGAAGACCGCGGTGTCGCCGAAGAACACCAGGCGCACCAGCCCCATCACCAGCGCGATCAGGAAGAACGAGACCCAGATGTAGTTGAGGACCACTTACCGGATGTGGGAGGTGGGATGTGAGAGAAACAGGATCAGACGCCTGGATTCAGCAGCAACTCAACCAGAACTGGAACGTGGTCTCGCATTAAGACCTCGGTCGCGGCAAGCGGGAACTCGTACGTCACCACAGGCACACCATTATCAAAGCCCCACGAACCGAACGAGCCCGGCGTCGGATAGCCCACATCCTTGACGAATGGCATCCCGGTCCGTTGCGCGAGTCGCTGGCCAAGGGCACTCCCGTTGGCGTCGTCGATACAGGCCAGCGGCGCATGGAGCGCGACCACGGCCTGCGGTCGCAGCTCCTGAATGAGCGCGAGCAAGGCCTGCGTCTCCGGCTCTGACGCGGGACCCTCCCCTGTACTCAACAGGATGTCGCTCTTGTCCTCGATCGTCGACCGATGGGTGACGGGCTTCGGCTGCCAGTCTTTGGAGGGAAAATTCCGGTTCAGGTCGACCCCATGTGCGTTCCCCCGTGTCCCCCGAATGACACCATCGGGATTGGCGGCCAGCACAACGGCGCAGTGTTCGGGTGGGTCGGGGAGTTGCCGAAGCGCCCTGGAAAGGGCGTAGGTGGTCTCCGGTTCTTCGCCATGAATCGCGGCGAAGATGAGCATCCTGCATTCGGCGCGTGGACGCCAGACTTCGAGTGGGAGACCGAGCACGGAGCGCCCGTACGTGGTCGGCGCCCAGGGAATCGTGCCCCACGAAGGTCGGGGGCGCAGCAGTGGTTCGGAGAGCCGACGCTCGGAGCTCAAGGCACGTCGGGGTTCGTGTTCTTCACGAATCGGTCCATGATCTCCTCGAGGTTCGACAAGACAACGTCCTTCAGCAACATGTCAGCCGATAGAACGGTATCACGCAACAACTCGATCGTAAGTGTGGACGCGAATTCGGCAGCCAACGGCCCATGACTCAGGTGCCATCGTTCGGGCGCTATTCCTCCGCGATCCCGATCGTACGGACGAAAGAAGCCAAAGGACGTGCGATCCGCAATGCGGGCGTCGAGCCATTCGCTGAAGGGAGCGAACATGCCGTCCCCTTCGTATTCCGACGGCACGAGCTCGATCTCGTAATCCGCGGGACGCGCCGAAGCATCATACACGTCGATGTCTGTTCCCCAGTGGTGTCGTGAGGCACCGGGAAGCGCCGACCATCGGAGGATCGCGAAAACACGTTCGCGTTCGGTCAGCGACGTGATATCGAGCGGCCGCGCATTGGAATCGAGCACGGCGAGTTCACCACCTGCCTTACGATTCCAGATCGAAAGCTGCCGGTCAAAACCCCTGAATCCACTGAGAATCGCGACGTCGAAGCCTGACGAAGCGGCGGCGTCCTTCAACGCGCGGAATGGATCGACGACGTCGCGATGTACGCTGACGGTGAGCCAGGCGGCATCACCGGGCTCACACAAATGCGTCTCGCTCTGACCGACGACGCTGGCAGGAATCATTGGGCGTGAAGATAATGCCAAACGGCTCAGCCCGATCTGACTTCCGGAACATCCTCGACAGGAAGGGCTATCCCAAGAGGAGCCACCTCCTGAACCCTTTACGCCGAGCTTATTCGTGCGCCTGGTGATGTCCTTGCTTGTCCTGCTTGTCGTGGTCGTTCCGACGGAGGGCCGATGCCAGTCCGAACCGGAGCTGGAGAAGAGCTACGTCATCCCGGCGCTGGAGATCATTGGGTTCGACGCGCTCCTGAACGTGTTCGACCGGCTCGTGTTAGGCGACCCATACCATACCTCGGTCGCCTCAATCCGGACAAATCTCCGGCGGCGCTGGGTCACCGAAAACGATCCATTCGCAATCAACCAGTTCGGTCACCCGTATCAGGGCGCGATGTATCACGGCTTTGCCCGGTCGGCGGGGCTCAACTTCTGGACGTCGCTTGGCTACACGTTTGCGGGCAGCGCGATGTGGGAAGTCGCCGGTGAAACCTCTGCACCCTCGTGGAACGACCAGATCGCGAGTGGGATCGCCGGGTCCTATCTGGGAGAAGCGCTGTATCGCATCGCCAACCTCATGATCGAAACGGGGCCGACGCCAACGCGTCGGGGTCGGCGATTCGTGGCGGCAGCGACGTCTCCGCCTCTGGGCCTGAATCGCCACCTCTTCGGTCAACGCCTCGACCGCATTTATCCGAGCAAGGATGCTGCCTACTACCGTCGCATCCACCTGGGGGCCGCTGCGACGACTGAATCGAGCGGCGACGACAACATCAACCTGCGTCCGACGGAAGGTGTCTTTGACATCTCCATGGAGTACGGTCTCCCCGGGAAAGATGGCTACAGTTACTCCCGGCCGTTCGACTACTTCGCGCTACAGGCTACCGCCACCACGGGTAAAGGCCTTGAAAGCATCCTCCTTCGCGGGCTGCTGATCGGCACCGGGTACAAGGCCGGAGAATCGCACGATGGCGTGTGGGGGCTGTTCGGCAACTACGATTACATCGCGCCCCAGCTCTTCCGTGTGTCCAGTACCGCCATCGCGTTAGGCACGACATTCGAGTGGCGGCCGTCGGACGCTGTGTCCATCCAGACGACCGCACTGGGCGGGGCCGGGTATGCCGCCGTTGGAGCACTCACGCGTCGCGACACAAGCGACTATCACTACGGGATCGCACCGCAGGCGGTCGTTGCCTCACGAGTGATCTTCAGCGAGCGTGCCGCGTTGGACGTGAGCGCGCGCGAGTACTACGTGAGCCGGGTCGCGGGCACGAGTGGCCATGACAACATCATCCGCTTTGACGCTGCCTTCATGGTCCGCCTGCACCAGCAGCGGGCCATCGGGCTGCGGTACCTGCTGTCGCGTCGCGATGCGTTCTTCCCGGAGACCGGGAGCCGTCGCCAGGTGCGTGGAACGCTTGGCCTGTTCCTGACCATGCTCGGCCACGACCGCTTCGGTTCCGTTCCGCGCGGCTGATTCCTAACGAATCGGCGGCGGTGGAACGTCGTCGCGAATAAAGTCTCTCACATGCAGGCGATTGACGCTGAGGTCGCCAATCGTCACACGGGACAAGTGTGCTTCCTTGACCGAAAGTTTTCGAAGGATGAGGCGGCCAACGGCGACAGCACCAATTGCTATCGCTCCCATACTCGCGGCCGCGAAGGTGCCCGCTACTCTAGCGAGGGCGAACTGGGCCAGGACACCGCCTGGTTGAGTACGCTGAAGCCTCCGCATTGAACTAACCCACCGTCACCATTGTATCCTGCCATGGATCACACTCCGTGAGTCACCATGACACAAATGGAAGTTTTTTCTGGCGCTGACGACCTGTCGACGGCTCGAGAGGAGTTTCCCGAAGGATTTCGCTACGCTCCGGAGCTGATAACACCAGAAGAAGAAGTCGAACTTCTCGCTCGTATAGGAGAGCTACCCTTTCGCGAGTTCGAGTTCCACGGCTACAAGGGGAAGCGTCGCATCGTGTCGTTTGGATGGCACTACGACTTTGGCGCGCGCACGCTTCGGAAGGCAGAAGACATCCCCCGATTCCTGCTCGAGCTTAGGATGGTCGCGGCACAATTCGCCGGCAGGGAACCTTCCGCGTTGCAACACGTGCTCGTGACGGAGTATGGCGCCGGCGCCGGCATCGGCTGGCATCGGGACAAGGCGGTCTTCGGGATCGTCGTGGGCATCTCGCTGCTGTCGCCGTGCGTCTTCCGGCTCCGCCGCAATGTCGGCGCGCGACGATGGGACCGAGTGAGCCTGATTGCCGAGCCGCGGTCCGGATACATCCTCAGTGGTCCGGTCAGGGAAGAGTGGGAGCACAGCATTCCGCCGGTGAATGCGCTGCGCTACTCGGTGACGTTCCGGAACATGCGCGAAGACGGCAGTGATCAGTCGCGCGCGAGCACGGCGAGGTAAGCGTCCACTTCGCGCTGACTCTCCAGGATCACCACATTCTTCGTTGATCGCAACGCGTCCAGACGTTGGAACATCTCGGGCCTTCGGCGGCTCGGATAGGTCCAGACCCACGCCACAAATTCCCATGTCAGGCGCTCGGGGCAGCCGAGGGCAGAATCGGGTCGCGTACGCCCCGCATAACGAATCTGTCGCTTCAGGATGCGCCACGTGCACACGAGGCGCGGGAGGTCGAGAAAGATGATAGTGTCAGCCGCCGCCATTCGAGGAACGATCGTGCGGCCGTAGTTGCCGTCCATGATCCAGGCATCGCGCGCCGCCAAGTCCGCGATCAGCCGGTCCCATTCCGCGTCAGGCGTGGGATCCCACCCGGGCCGCCAGAAGAGCTGGTCGAGGTGGATCAGCGGCAATCCGGTGCGGGCGGCGAGCTTTTTGGAAAACGTCGTCTTTCCGGATCCACCCGAGCCGATGACCAGGACCTTCTTCATGATGGATGGCCGATACCCGATGGCAGATGGGCGCGAACCAGCGTCCCAAAGTCGCTGCCGTAATTTCGCTACTTGGTGCGAACGGCCACGCGTCCCACGACGCGCACCCAGTTCACCTTGCCGCCGGCGTCGCGCACGAACTCGATCGATTGTCCCCGTTGATTGCCGTCGGTCACGACGACGCGATCGGGGCCGTAGAACGAGGCCGGCATCTCTGCCCCGGGCTGGCCGTTGTTCGGACGTTCCTGGACGAACAGTCGTCTCCCTTCTGCGCGCACGACCACCGTGTTATTGGGACGAGCAAACGTCCCCACATACGGCGCCGGATCTGGTTGCGCCGCCACAGGCTCGACTGCCGGTAGCGTCTCCACCAATCCTCGATGCGCGATAGCCTGATTCGTCGCATAGGTGGCGCCGAGGTATGACCTGAGCGCCTCGCGCTCGACGTCCTGGATCAACCTCCATCCCGCGCTGGCGTTGGTGAGGATGGCAATCGCGAAGTTCCGTTCGGGGACGATCTCGAGGAGCAGGATGTGGCCACCGAGTGTTCCGCCGTGCGACGCGGTCCGCACTGTCCCCATGGTCCGCAGGTGCCAGCTGATGCCAATGTCATCGTCGTTCGCCTGCTTCCGTGCCTGCGGCGTGCGCATGAGCTCCAGGGATTCCCGCGTGAGCACGCGTTCGCCGTTAGGCGCGGTGCCGTCGCCAAGGTGGAAGCGCGCATAGGCCATCAGGTCGGTCATGCACAACCCCACGCCGCCGGCAGTGACACTGACCGATGGCGAGAACGGCCGGTTGAGCGCCGGCTTGCCGTCGCGCGTGGTGTGACCGGCGGCAAAGCGATTGACGATGAAGTCACCCGCCGTGGTGCCGGCGTGCTCCAGGCCTAACGGCTGAAACACCAGGTCGCGGATGGATCGATTGATCGAGTTTCCGGTGACCTTCTCGATGACCCGGCCGGCGATGCTGAAGCCGGCGTTGTTGTAGCTCCACGCGGCGCCGGGAGGCGCCACTTGCATCAGGTCGGTGATCGTTGTGAGGAAGTTGGCTAGCGTTTCGGAACCGCGATCGGGACCCGACACCTGCCCTTCCCAGCCCCCGAGGTGTGTGAGGAGATGATGGATGGTCACGTCCCGCGTTGCGACCTCGTCGCGAACCTTGAACTCAGGGATATAGGTGCGGACAGGAGCCCGCAGGTCGACCTTTCCCTGCTCGACGAGACGCATCATGGCGGTCGCCGCGAACGTCTTGGAGATTGACGCAATCGGGAATACGGTGTGGGACGTGACGGGGAGCGAGTCCTCCACGTTCGTTATGCCCAGACCGCGAATGCTGACCGTCCCGTTATGCAGGATGCCAAGTGCGACACCCGGCACCCCGAACTCCTTCATCTTTTCCTGCGTGAGTCGAGCAATGGCGTCGAACCGTGCATCGCTGGACTGAGCCCCGCCGCTGGTGGTGGCAACGGCGCCGAGGGTGGCGAGGGCCAGGATTCTGGTTCCAATATGGGAGCGCATAGTTACCCAAGCTACCGTTAAAGAGCCTGTTCGAGAACAGCACCAAGTATGGAGTTTCGCAACTCTGTGCTCGTTGGCTGGGCTATGTGTCAGGGAAAACTCGAGAAAAGCCTTTAACACAGAGAACGCAGAGAACGCAAAGAAGCCGAAAGCAGCTACCCATTATTCACCTTTGCAATAAAGGTCAGACACCAGCTTCGCTGGGGTCTGACCTTCAACGTCCGAATAAATTGTTCTTGTCAGTTCTCCGCGACCTCTGCGTTCTCTGCGTTTCAGTCTTTTTACGAACTCGTCAGGTCACGCCGGAGGCATAGCAGATGCGCCTGCGGAAGGACACTGCAACAGTTTGCCGTTGCGACCGAGGATGGCCAGCGCCATGGGAGCGGCGTAACTCCCGGCCCGTTCCACAAACTCCCAGATCGGTGCGCCGGCGGTTACGAAGAGGAACTCGGTGGCGAGTTTCCACGCCGCGACAAAGACCAGGAGTCCGAACGCGGGTCGAACAGCCACGGCGGCAGCCAGCGCGATCTCGAACCACCCAACGATGGCCGTCGTCGAAGCGGGCAGGCCGATGCTTGCGTAGTGAGTGGTCAGAAGCGCCGTGTCGGCGATGCCGAGCGCGCCGTGACCGGCAAGGAGGATCACCGTCGTCCACTGGAGCGCCTGACGAGCGCCCTCGAGCCACGTCGATTCGTCCGACGGCCCCTCGAGGCGTCCAATCAGTCCGCTGAAGGTCCTCGGCATCATCGTGAGCAGGAGCAGCGAAAACGGTACGCCGTAATTGCCGGCTCTTTCCAGCGTTTCGAAGACCGATTCGCCAGACAGGGGACGCAGGAGTGCTGTCCAGAGGGCCCAAACGGCCATGTAGACCAACGGTAACGCCCGCGGCGCGAAGAGTACTGCCATCCCCGCCATGACGTCCACCGCCCCGACGACCGGCATCAGCCGGTACGCCCAGGTCTCAGGAATTCCCACGACATCGAAGTAGGGTACCCACGCCGCTTTCGTGATGAACCCGAACGCGCCGTGTCCGATAAAGCACAACGCAGCGCCTAACCGGAGAACCCAGTAGGCGCCAACGGGTCCGGACGTGGCCGAAACCGAATCGAATGAAATCGCTCGTGTTTGCTGCATGACGTCCTGAAATCGACACACGCAGGGTGGCCGGACGTCGCGGTCGGCTCAATCACGTGCGTGATCAGCGGTCTCAGGATGTTGCCGGCGGTGAGCCAACGTCGAGCGCACGTCTGCCGCCATCAGGGTCAACCGGCCTGCTGGTCTCCGCGGCGCAGGAGTTGGACGACGTCCCGCGCCTTGCGCCGGCTGATGGGCAACCGGATACCACCCGTCAGCTCGACCTCCAGCCCGCCCGCCTTCCCGCGCTTCACGGCACGGACGTGGTCCAGGTTGATGCCTGCTGAACGGTGGATGCGAACAAACGTGCCGCTGCCTAACCGTTCCAGAATCTGGGACATCGATTCGCGCAGGACGTGTTTGCGGCCTGCGGCGTGGACCACGACGTAGGCGCCGTCGGCCTCGACCCAACTCACGTCACTCACGTCGACGGCGGCCCCGCCCTGCCGTCCGCCAAGCAGGATGCGTTCGGAGCCGGGCTCGCCCAGGGTACGACGGATGCGGTCGAGTGCGGCCTTGAATCGCGCCTGTGTGACCGGCTTGACGAGGTAATCGCTCGCGGCGACGTCGAACGCGCGCGCGGCATGTTCGGTATGCGCCGTGACGAAGACCACGTGCCTGACGAGTGAGCGGATCACCTCCTGCGCCTCGAACCCGTCGACGTGCGGCATCCGGACGTCGAGAAATACGACTTCCGGACGGAGCTCGCGGACGGTCTCGGCGATGCGGCGCGCGTCCACACACTCGCCAACGACCTCGAAATCCGGCGCCTCGTGCAGGAGCTGGCGGAGCCGCTGACGCGCCAGGGCTTCATCGTCCACAATCAGCACGCCGTGTCGACGCATCATACCCTGGCGACTACGGGTTCAGGATTCGAGATGGGCGCGACCTTGCGCGGGAGTACGATCCTGACGCGAACACCTCCGCCTTCGCGCGGCTTGAGCGTCAGCGATGCGCGGTCTCCATACGCCGTCATCAGCCGGGCACGCGTTGTCGAGAGCCCAAGCCCGTGCCCTTTCTGCGCGGCAGCAGCGATGTCGGGTCCGTTGTTCTCGACCAGAATCTCGACACCTTCGTTGGTGGAGACGGCCTCGATCCGGATCATCAGTTCCTGTTGCCCGGCATCGAGACCGTGCACGACCGCGTTCTCGACAATCGGTTGGAGCAGGAGCACGGGAACAAGACACTCGCGCACGTCCGGCGCAACGCTCCATTCGGATCGCAACCGATCCCCGAAGCGCATCCCCTGCAGGGCGAGATACCGTTCGGCAAGCGCCACTTCCTCGTCGACCGTGATCTCCTCCCTGCCATCCTCGCGCAACGACGCGTGCAGCAATTCGCCTAACTGCTCGATGGCCGCCACGGCGCGTTCCGGCTGTACGCTCGCGACCAGTGCCGCAATTCCGTTGAGGGTGTTGTACAGGAAATGCGGCTGCAGCTGCGCGCGTAGCGCGCCCAGTCGCGCGGATTGCAGTTGTGTTTCCAGCTGCGACGCGCGGAGGGTGCGCCGTTGCCGTTCACGGGACTCCGTCATGCCCCAGGCGGCGATCAGGACGCCGGCGTACATGGACACCATCGTCGGCATGGTGTTGTACCACGATCTCGTCAGGCGCGGGATCATGCCGAACATGTGGACGACCTGCGGGTTCGCCCACGTAACCGCCCAGGCGTCGGTCCACGCATGCGCGACCGACACGGCCAGGAAAAGCGATACGTGCAGCGCGATGATCGGCGCCCGGGCCGGCGTGACGGGGTATCGCACGCCTATCCGCAGGACAAACGGCAGCACGGCGGCAAGCATGATCCATCGCGGCGTCGTCGAGATGATGACCGTCGGCCAGTCGAGCGGGAACCCATGCGTGACCGAGACGTGCCGCGATTCCAGTGCGCTGATCGCGCCCAGCATCAGGCAGACGAAGACAACAGCGAGCGTCGCCAGGATTGACGGCGACGCCCGGTCACTTGTCATGGTGTCTGTACGGCTACCGCTCAGCGTGTGCTCCTCCGGTCGCGATTCCGGTGACCCTCTGTCCCTGGGCGAAAGCTACCGAAATCGCCCTCCCCCGAGTTGATCAGGATCGACCAGCGGTCCGCCGGCGTTGCGAGCGGCGCGCAGCGACCGCTGAACCGGTACCGGCTGGTCAGCGGTGGGCCTGTGTCAAAGCGAAGGTTACCGATTGGGCGCGCATCGGCTGCGCTTCGGATGATTTCACTGTCAGGCGGAAGCTGCCGACTTTCGAACGCATACCCAGCACAACCTCCAGCGCCTGCGACGACTCGACCGTCACGACGGTGAGTGCCCCATGATCCTTGAAGAGCTGCGAATACGTCTGGAGGCGCTCCTCCATCGTTCGCGCCGGGTTGGCGAGCATCCACGCCTCGAGATACGCGCGCATCTTGTCGGCGCTGCCGGTGTTGAACGCCTTGATGTACTCCCGGGCAATGTGTCCGGCGTGCGTGTCCGGAATCGAAACAGGCGTGGCGTCGCTGTCCGGTGTGCCATGAATAAGGCGCCCGAGCGCAGCCAATGGGCCGCCGTGTGCGCCGGCAGCGTCGCCTCCCTTCGGGTCGGCGGCGGCTCTCGCGCCTTCCGGATTCGCGAGATACTGCCAGTCACTGAGCGTTATGCGGCCGACCAACTGCACCTTGCCGTCCGCTGTGTGCCTGACGACGGCCGCCTCGCTCTCGGCGACATCACCCGGCTTGATGCCGGGGACGTGGGTTTCGATCACGAAGTGGTGTGTGACAATCAGCCGATTCGCGCCTTTCGTCGGGGCTCGCATGACGAGCGCCGCCTGATCGGGCGTAGCCGGAAAGGAGCGGAGCGCCATGGTCGTACTGGTCGGTTTGCCAACCGAATACTCCGCCGTCTCGATCGTTCGGTACATCGGACTCGAAATGATCTCGGCGAACTGGATTCCATACTTCCGGAATACCACGCCCATGAGCGCGGCGTCCTTGATCCCATCGTCATTCAGGTTGCGCTGGTCCTTACGCGCGGTGGGCACCGGATCGCGTTGCTCGTTGAATGAGCGGTCGGTGCGCGCATGACGCAGCATGACCGTATATCCGCCCGACTTGAGCGCGTCCATGAGTTTTTCACGACGCAACTCGGTCGAATCATTCTGCGCGGTGACCAGGCCAGCGACGAGCGTGAACGACGACAATAGATGAAGCACAGCAGGCTCCGGGAGGCGGTAGGAAGCGCGGATCGCGCCCTTGAACGCCTGCAGACTCTCCCGCTATGGCCTCCGCGACAACGGACCGAGCACCCAACGGTTCAGCCGCGTTCCGAACGGCACCGGATCTCCTAACGAGGCGCGCCCCGCTGGCGGGCCAGTTCTGCCCGGAAGGCGCGCTCGCGATCGGCGACATAGGCCCGGTATCCCTCAGGATCGATGAACGGAGACCGGGTGCCTCCTTTCTGCGTGACCTTGCGTTCCATGTCGAAGTAGCTACCGTGCGCGCCGAGGAAGTAATCGACCGGAAGGGACTTCAGGACCTGGAATGTCTTTTCGAAATCTTCGGCAATGCCCGGATAGGCGCTGTTGCCGACCAGCTTGTAGCCGGGATTCACGTTCGGGCTCCCGATAATGACCACGTCCTGGCTCCGGCCGCCCTCCTGCACCTGCATCGTCCACGTCGTCGTTCCCTTCGTATGCCCGGGAGTGAGACGCGCGACCAGCACGGCACTGCCTAACCGCACTTCGTCGCGATCACGAAGCACACGCTCCACCTTCGCCGGCGGATACTGCTGCGCAGTGTCGGCGCCGTACTGGAAATCATTCCGACCCCCGGACTCCACGGTGGCCACGTCTCCTTCCATGACCATGTATCGGGCGCCGGTCAACTCCTTGATGCGGGCGCTCCCGGCGTCGTGATCGAAATGCGAATGACTGATGAGCAGCACCCGGATCTCGTCGAAACGGAATCCGAGTTTCTCGACGCTGGCGCGGATCAGCGGCACGCCCGCTTCCAGGTTGCTGTTGATCAGGATGTGCCCTTCGCTGGTCGTCACCAGGTAGCTGGCCAGCCCCCGGCTTCCGACGTAATAAAGGCCCGGCGCAATCTGGAACGGCGGAAATGGTTCGAGCCACGAGGCGCGATTCTGAGCGGCTGCCGGTAACGGAAAAGACAGCACGCTGGCAAATCCGACGACGCATGCAAGCGGCAAGGCGAGAAAGCGCGATTGGAACGTTGTCATGCGACGGTTACGGACGAAGGGGGAGTCATGGCATCGTGTTGACAGCGTAACGAATCGGGAATATGATCGGCCGGCCGTGGAGACCCTAGATCGCGGTTGCTCTGAGTCGGATGGGGACCACACGTCGCAGTCCTGCTCATCACCTGTGGAGGCGTTGCGCCTTTGCACTGCAGTCACGTTTCAATAGCGCCAGCCGCGCCGCTGACTGTTCGCCCCCGCTCCAGACATTCCTATCATTTTTTTTCCGGCACCGACGCCTTATGAGATGCGCGGTGCTTTGTGTCGCCCCTCCCAGTTCCCCCCACAACCGGGTCCGCATCCATGAAGAACAGACTGTTGACGGCACTGTTCGGGGTCTTGCTCCTGGCCCCTCCAGCAACCGCCCAGGAACGTCAGGTGACCGGAAAGGTCACCGATGAACAGGGTACGCCGCTGGTCAGCGTCACGGTCCGAATCCGTGGCACCAGCACGGGCACCCTGACCGGAAGCGACGGCACGTACGCAATTCGCGCCACGGTCGGCCAGGTGCTGCAATTCCGGCTCATCGGCCACACACCCGAAGAGCGTACGGTTGGCGTCGGGAACGTCGTTGACGTTCAGCTCAAGCGCGCAGCCACGGCCCTCGACGTAGTGGTGGTCACCACGTTAGGCCAGACTAACGTGCGGCGCATGCTGGGCACCGCCCAACAGACCGTCCAGGGCGCCGACCTTGCCCAGACGCAGCGCGAGAACTTCGTCAACGCGCTGCAGGGCCGAGTGGCAGGAGTTGAAGTCACGAGCACGTCGGGCGTGCCCGGCGCCTCGTCTTCGATCACCATCCGCGGCGTCAGTTCGATCAGCAGCAGTAATCAGCCGCTGATGATCCTCGACGGCTTGCCGCTGGACAACAAGACGCTCAACACCGGCGTGCTGGCGTCGGATCGACCCGGGTCTCCCAATGCGTTCAGCAATCGTGGCGTCGACTTCACCAACCGCGCCGCCGACATCAATCCCGAGGACATCGAGACGCTGGTCGTCCTGAAGGGACCCGAGGCATCCGCCCTCTATGGAATCGACGCGGCCAACGGCGCCATCGTGATTACGACCAAGCGCGGGAAGCCCGGTGGCGGATTCGATTACAGCAACAACTTCCGTATCGAAAAGACGGGAGCGCGTCCGACTCTCCAGCGCGTATATGGTCCAACCACGATTACCGGCGCTACCATCGGCTCCTTCTCCTACTTCGGTGCGCCGTACGCGGAGGGAACGACCTTCTACGACAATATCGACGGCTTCTTCCAGACGGCGCTCACGCAAAAGCACAACTTGTCCTTCAGTGGAGGCGCGCCCGACAACCGCGTGAACTACCGCATGGCGGCGGGCATCGATCGACAGGAGGGCGTCATTCCGGGCGCTGAACTGAGTCGCGTCAACCTGACGGGGCGCTCGCAGGCGGTCGTGAATTCCTGGTTGAAGGCCGACCTGTCGATGATCTATGCCTACGTAAATAACGATCAGCCGTACAAGGGCGCGATTGGACCGCTGCTGGGGCTGCTTGTCTGGCCGCAGACCGATAACGCCAAGGACTGGCTCACGCCGGCCGGTACACGCCGTCGCCTAACGACCCTCTCCGAGAGCGCGGAAGTCGACAATCCGTACTTCAACGTCGAGAAGAACAAACAGAACTCGACCAACAACAGGTACTTCCCCAACATGGGACTGACGATCACTCCATTCTCCTGGGGCGACGTCACGTCCAACATCGGCGCGGACACGTATACC
>DASRPK010000166.1:0-24019 GCA_035646395.1 Gemmatimonadaceae bacterium
AGCCACGGCATTTCCAGTGCACCCATGGTGATGCCCATGATCGGTCCCATGGTCCCGCCACCACCGCCGCCGATAACGCCGCCATAGATCGCCCCGATGAGGTCCTTGAGGCGTTCACCGACGTAAATGGTCGTGCGACCGTCACGGACCAGCACCGAGATCTGCACCTTCCGCTGCTTGTCGGCCGAAGTCCAGTTAAGCGAGCGACCGACCACGCTCACGACGCCGTTGTCATTCAGCGCGCGCCGAATTTCCTCGACCAGCAGATCGAAGTCCCGCTCCGGCATCTCGCCGTGCACCACTGCCTCGTAGCCGATCGCCGATCGACCGCCCAGCCACCAGTTGAATCCGGGCAGGATCCCTTCGCGCACCACGCCCGACGCCGGATCGTCGCCGCGCTCGTCAGGCGCGCGCACGATTCCTCGCTCGGCCATGGCCCGATCGACAAACTTCGTTTCGATGCCGGCTTCGCGTGCGGCATTGCGGACCTGGTCGATTCCGTAACCGGCGGTGGCCAGATCGCGCTTCACTGGAGTCCGGTCGGCGATGCGCAGCGGTGGCATCTGGCCCGTCATGTCCTGGAGCTGCGCGGCGCGTTGCCATAGTGCCTGGGCCTCGTCGCTCGAGACGACCGCCACGGCTTCGGGTCGCGGCGCGGCAACGTCGTCATCGGGCAGGGCCGATTCGACTCGCCGCAGTTCCACCAGCAGTTCCTCGCAGCTCTGCACGCGGCTGTCGCGATCCTTGGCGAGGCAGCGGTCGACCAGTCGCGCCAGTGCCCGCGGTACGGATGGCGCGATGTTCGACAACGACGGCGCTTCCTTGGTTACGTGCGCAACAAGGACGGCCGACGCGGTCGGACTGTCGAAAGGGAAACGTCCGGCCAGCGCGTAGAAGGCGACGACGCCTAACGAATAGACGTCGCTGCGTGGATCAACGGCGTCACCGGCCACCTGTTCCGGGCTCATATAGTGGACGGTGCCGAGCACGGTCCCGGTCGCGGTCAGCGGAGCCGCCTCGGCGACGCGGGCGATCCCGAAGTCGGTGACCAGCGCGCGGCTCGAGCCGCGGTCGATCAGGATGTTCTCGGCTTTCACGTCGCGGTGGATGACACCGGCTCTGTGCGCATAACCCAGTGCGTCAGCGACGTCGTAGAGGACCGAAACCGCGGTGCGCGGCGTGAGCGGTCCGCCATCGCGAATCAGCTGCGCCAGGGAAGGACCGTCGACAAAGCCCATCACGAAAAACACGGTCCCGTCTATGTCGTCCGCGCGGTGGATGGGGACGATGTTGGGATGCGTGAGGGCAGCGGCGGTGCGCGCCTCGCGCAGAAAGCGCGCCCGGATGACGTCGTCAGCGGCGAGGTTCGGAGGGAGGGTCTTGATCGCAATCAGCCGCTCGAGCTTCAGGTCACGGGCGAGAAAGACGATGCCCATGCCTCCCCGCCCGACTTCGCGGAGGATTTCGTATTGACCGTTCAGCGCCTGGGAGAGCGCCAGACCGTCTACCGGTATCGATGTCATCTCGGCGATTCAGTCACCGGGTAAACGGGTAAACGGGTAAAAGGGTAGGCCGCCAAGCGGGAAAATCGCGACAACAACCTCAATCTGCCAGCGGAACAACGGGTTAACCGGGTCATTAGATTCCGGGAGAGCATTTCCTTGCCCGGCTCGCCGGATGGTCCGGCGGCGGAAACCGTACATAGCCATGGCGACTTCCACAGCTCCGGCGACTGACGTCGCTCACGACACATTCCCGATCAACGGGACCGACTACCTCGAGTTCTGGGTGGGGAACGCGAAGCAGGCGGCCCACTTCTACCGCGGTGCTTTCGGGTTTCGCCTGACCGGGTATCGCGGACCGGAAACGGGGACGCGCGACCGGGCCAGCTACCTGCTCGAGCAGAACAAGCTGCGTTTCATCCTGACATCGGCGTTAGGCCCGGATGGCGAAATCGCCGACCATGTGAACCGCCATGGTGATGGTGTTCGTGACATCGCGTTCTGGGTCGATGACGCGCGTGAAGCCTTCCGGCTCGCGGTTGAGCGTGGCGCGACGCCAGCCCGGCAGCCCGAAGTACTGAAGGACGAGAAGGGTGAGCTGATCATCGCTGCGATCCGCACGTACGGCGACACGATCCACTCGCTCGTCGAGCGTCGCAATTATCGCGGCGCATTCATGCCCGGCTTCGAGCCCGCCAACTCGCCGTACGAGCCGGACGCAGTCGGCCTGCAGTACGTCGACCACTGCGTCGGCAACGTCGAACTGGGGAAGATGAACGAGTGGGTGGCGTTCTACTCGCGCGTGCTCGGCTTCTTCAACCTGCTCTCGTTCGACGACAAGGACATCTCGACGGAGTATTCGGCGCTGATGTCGAAGGTGATGTCGAATGGCAACGGCCGGATCAAGTTTCCAATCAACGAGCCGGCGGCCGGCAAGAAGAAGTCGCAGATCGACGAGTACCTGGAGTTCTATGGAGGGCCGGGCGTGCAGCACATCGCGATCGCCACCAACGACATCGTGTCGACGGTTACGACGTTGCGCGACCGGGGCGTCGAGTTTCTGCGTGTGCCGACGAGCTACTACGACACGCTGCTCGACCGCGTCGGAAAAATTGATGAAGACCTCGATCCCTTACGGGATCTCGGGATCCTCGTCGACCGGGACGATGAGGGCTATTTGCTCCAGATCTTCTCGAAGCCGGTTCAGGACCGTCCGACACTGTTCTACGAGATCATCCAGCGGAAAGGCGCCAAGAGTTTCGGCAAAGGAAACTTCAAGGCGCTTTTTGAGGCGATTGAGCGAGAGCAGGCGAGACGCGGGAACCTCTAAATTGCAATTTGCAATTTGAAATCACATGCCAATCTACCACACGTTAGGCAGCGTTCCCCGCAAGCGACATACCGTCTTCCGCAAGCCGGACGGTGGGTTGTACAACGAAGAGTTGATGGGGCATGAGGGGTTCATCGGCACGTCGTCGCTCCTCTATCACACGCACCCGCCGACAACGGTGAAGTCGGCCCGGAAAGTGCGTGAGCTGCGCTGGGAGAAGGACGAGGACACGTCGCTGCGCCATCGGCACTTCCTGACCGCGAAGGCCGGCAAAGGCGGTAGCGCGACGCTCGACCGGCTGCCGTTGCTGTTCAACAACGACATCGGCATGCTCTACGTCGAACCAGACAAGACCGACGATCATTTCTACCGGAACTCGCAGGCCGACGAAGTCGTGTACGTGGTGGAAGGGAAGGGCGTGCTGGAAAGCGTGTTCGGCGAACTGCCGTACCAGCCCGGCGATTATGTCGTGATCCACCGAAACATCACGCACCGGTGGCGTCTCGACACCGCGGCGGGGGCGACGAAGTTGCTTGTGTTCGAGAGTCGTGGACACGTGCGGTGGCCGAAGCGCTATCGCAACGAATTCGGTCAGCTCCTCGAAGGCGCGCCGTATTGCGAGCGTGACATCCGGCGTCCCGCACAGCTGGCCACGCGCGATGAGCGGGGTGACTTTCCGATCCTGGTCAAGCAATACAGCGCGATCAACGAACTGGTGCTCGACCATCATCCGTTCGACGTCATCGGCTGGGACGGATACTTCTATCCGTGGGCGTTCAGCATCCACGATTTCGAGCCGATTGTTGGACGCATTCATCAGCCACCGCCGGTGCACCAGACGTTTCAGGGCGATGGATTCGTCATCTGCTCGTTCTGCCCGCGGCCCTACGACTTCGACCCTGACGCGATTCCAGCGCCGTACAACCACAGCAACGTCGACTCGGACGAAGTGCTGTTTTATGCGTCGAGCGAATTCATGAGCCGGAAGGGAATCGAATATGGCTCCATCACGCATCATCCGGATGGACTACCGCACGGTCCGCATCCTGGGCGCTACGAAGCGAGCGTTGGCCAGAAGTTCACCAAGGAGCTCGCGGTGATGATGGATTCGTTTCGGCCGCTCTACGTTGCGAAACAAGCGCTGCCGATCGAAGATCCAAAGTACCACCAGAGCTGGATCGAATCGCAGGGCTCATCCGAGGCGTTCAGTCCGCCGACGTCGTAGCGTTGGTGAGCTCGGCGCGAGATGTGAAAACCCAAGGGAAAAGATTGCACGAATTGATCTGATCGGACGGATCAAAAAATCGGGGCGGTATCCGATCGATTCGTGTGATCGTTGCTTCTATGGTTTTCATGAATTCTTCGTGCCTTCCTCGCCGCGACCAACAGCGCGCGCGGTGAATTCGGAAAGGGCAAGCTTTCCACTGATCGCGGCTCGCTCGAAAAGCAGCGTTTCCCAGTGATTTGTGCCTTCCCACAGGACGCGCTTGAGCTGAGTCAACGCATCGGGGTTCATTTCGACCAGGCGATGCGCAAACGCCGGCATCACGGACTCCATCGCCGCTTCCGTATCCATCAGTCGCGTGAAGAGCCCGTGACGCTCGGCCCATTCGGCGTCGCGCCAATCGGCATCGAGCGCCATGGCCGCAAATGCAGCACGACCCACTTTGCGTTCAATCACCGGGCCGATGACGAACGGACCGAGACCTACGGCGAGCTCACTCAGCCGGATCGACGCGCTGGGTAGCGCGAACGAGTAATCGGTTGCGGCGACCAGTCCGACACCGCCTCCAACTGCTTTTCCCTGGACGCGACCGATGATGATCTTTGGACAGCGACGCATAGCGAGGATCACACGGGCGAAACCGCTGAAGAACTCTTTTCCCTCGTCGGAGGTTTTCAGTCCACGGAGCTCGTCAAAGGACGCGCCGGCGCAGAAGGCGCCCGTTCCTTCGCTGGCGAGGATGACGACGCGTGCGTCCGGATTGGATCCGGCGCCATCGATGGCGTCGGCGAGCTGCCGCAAGATGATGGCGGGCAGCGCGTTCCGCTTCGGGTGATAGAAGGTGACTGTCGCTACGCCGTGATGGACCGCGGTCGTGACGGTTCCGTCGTGCTCGGTCTCGGTGGGTGAGGTCATTGTCGGTTACAAGGGTGCAGAGGGTGCAAAGGGTGCAAAGGGTGCGGAACGTCGGCGCACGGGTTGCGGCGGCTTGTCTGAGGGGTAATAGTCCAATCGTAGCGCAACTCACGGCCCTGCGCGACAAGTGAAAGTCAGGGGCCAACTTACGGCACACGTTATGGCATCGCAAACTGCCCATCAGGACGATCCCGCCCGGACGAACGAGTTCGAGGCGCGAATTGCTCGCGGGGACGTCATCGAGCCGAAGGACTGGATGCCGGAACGCTACCGGAAGCAGCTCATCCGGATGATGTCCCAACATGCGCATTCGGAGATCGTGGGCATGCTGCCGGAAGGGAACTGGATCACTCGCGCGCCAAGCCTGCGGCGGAAACTCTCACTGCTGGCCAAGGTCCAGGACGAAGCGGGTCACGGACTCTACATCTACTGTGGCACGGAAACGTTAGGCGTCGATCGGCACGAGCTCGTAAGCGACCTGCTGAGCGGCAAGGCCAAGTACTCGAGCATCTTCAATTATCCGACGCTCACCTGGGCCGATGTGGGCGTCATCGGCTGGTTCGTCGATGGCGCCGCGATCGTGAACCAGACGATGCTTGCCAAGGCCTCGTACGGGCCGTATGCCCGGGCCATGGTTCGTATCTGCAAGGAAGAGAACTTCCACAAGCGGCAGGGCTACGAGAGCGTTGCTATTCTCGCCCGGGGAATGCCCGGCCAGCGGGCCATGGTACAGGATGCCGTGAACCGGTGGTGGTGGCCCTCGCTGATGATGTTCGGACCTAACGACAAGGACTCCCCGAACAGCGCTGAGCTGATCAAGTGGGGCGTCAAGAAGAAGAGCAACGACGAACTGCGGCAGCGGTTCGTGAACCTCACCGTTCCGCAGGCACAGGCGGTCGGGTTGACGCTTCCTGATCCGAAACTCAGGTACAATGAGTCGACGGAAAACTGGGACTTCGGCGACATCAACTGGGACGAGTTCTGGGCGGTGGTGAAGGGCGACGGGCCCTGCAACCGTGAGCGGCTCGCTGCGCGCCAGAAAGCACACGACGACGGCGCATGGGTCCGCGCTGCGGCGGAGGCCTACGCCGCGAAGCGCCGGGCCGCCGGTGCTGCTGCCTGATGAGCAACCCAGCGACCGGCGACCAGCGATCAGCGACCGACGGCGCTTCTGATTCTCAGTGGCCGCTGTGGGAGGTGTTCATCCAGCCACAGCCAGGCGCACCGCACGAACATTGCGGCAGCCTGCATGCAGTTGACGCCGAGCAGGCGTTGTTGAACGCACGCGATGTGTATGCTCGGCGCGCGGAAGGGATTCATCTGTGGGTGGTGCCCTCGCAATGGATCACGGCGTCGACACCTGAAGACGTCGGCCCGTTCTTCGATCCAGCGAACGACAAGGCGTATCGGCATCCGCAGTTCTATAAGACGCCGAGGGGAGTGAGAGTTTACTAGAGAGTAGCGAACAGAGAGTAGCGAGTAGCAAGCGATCAGGGATCAGGGATCAACGATCAGCGATCAGCGATCAAGAGCCAGCACCAGCACGCAGCATCAGTTCCCCCAGCAATCAGCAATCAGCACGCAGCACGTACATGCCTCTCTCCGAGTACCTCCTTCGCTTAGGTGACGATCGCCTGATCCTGGGCCATCGCCTGTCCGAGTGGTGCGGGCATGGGCCGATCCTCGAGGAGGACATCGCGCTCGCAAACATGGCGCTCGACCTCGTCGGCCAGGCGAACCTGTTTCTCGAGCTGGCGGGAAAGGCGGAAGGGCAGGGGAAAAGTGCGGATTCGCTCGCCTATTTCCGTGAAGCCATCGAGTTCCGGAACGCGTTGATCGTCGAGCTGCCGCGTGGTGATTTTGCGTTCACCACTGCGCGACAATTCCTCGTCTCCGTGTTCGAAATGCTGCATCTCGAGAAGCTGCAGTCCTCCGCACACAGTGACCTGGCCGGCATCGCGGCAAAGGCCTTCAAGGAAACGAGGTACCATGCGCGACACAGCGCCGACTGGATGCTGAAGCTTGGCGATGGAACGGCCGACAGCCACACTCGGGTGCAGAATGCCGTGAACGAGCTGTGGCGCTTTACCGGTGAGCTGTTCGAGGTCGACGATGTGGAACGGGACCTCGTGACAGAGGGCATCGCGACTGACCGCAGTGCACTGCGCGAACCATGGCGGTCGGAGGTCACCCGTGTGCTGCACGCGGCAACGCTGACCGTGCCTGACGATGGCTTCATGCAGCGGGGTGGCAGGGAGGGGCGCCATACCGAGCACCTCGGCTTGCTCCTTGCCGAAATGCAGATCGTGGCCCGTTCCTTCCCCGGAGCGGAGTGGTAGCCGTGCGAGCCCGCGAAGAATACTGGGCAGCGGTCGGCGCGGTTCTCGATCCCGAAGTGCCGGTGCTGAGCGTCATCGACCTCGGCATCGTACGTGATATGCGGGAAGAGCGCGGCACCGTCGTCGTGGACGTCACGCCCACCTATTCGGGGTGCCCCGCCATGCAAACGATCGAGCACGACATCGTCGAGGCGCTCGAGAAGGCGGGTGCGCCGAGAGTGGTCGTGAACACGATTTTCCAGCCGGCATGGACGACCGATTGGATCAGTGCCGACGCGAAGGAGCGCCTCCGCGCCTACGGAATCGCCCCGCCGTCCGGAACGGCGGCGGTTGCCACGGAGCTGATTCCCTTGCAACGCCGACAGGACATCATCACCTGCCCGCACTGTGGCTCGCGCAACACCGAGCGCCGCAGCGAATTCGGCTCCACCGCCTGCAAGGCGATCTACTACTGCGCCGGCTGCGCGGAGCCGTTCGAATACTTCAAGCCGCTGTAGCCTAACGCGGCTCCGCCCGCGGTGCGGCGAAAGTGTGGGGTCCGCGTTACCATGATGTCGGATCGGCCGTCGGCATCGCCTATGCTCGGCGCGTTCAAGCCCGAGGGGGACCCATGGACGCGACCAGTCAGCAGGCCGGCGAAACGGCTCATTTTGGCGGAAGTAGTGGCACGACGATGGAACTGCTCCACGGCGATATCACGGGCGAGATCATCTCCGCCTTTTACGCCGTCTACAACGAACTCGGATTCGGCTTCCTGGAGTCGGTATACGTCCGGGCGCTGGCCATCGAACTGTTCCAGCGGCGAATGAATGTCGCGCGTGAGGTGCCGGTCACGGTCTATTACAAGGGCGTCACCGTGGGCACCTATCGCGCCGACCTCGTCGTCTCAGATGCAGTGGTCGTCGAAGTGAAGGCGGGCGACCAGGTCCTCGACCAGGACCGGCCGCAACTCATCAACTACCTGCGAGCGTCGAACAAGGAAGTGGGATTGCTGCTTTACTTCGGACCAAAAGCGATCCTGAAGCGGGTCATCCACACGAAGAAGCTCGGGGAGATGATCGGGGCGATTGAAGAGCAATAAGCAATAAGCAAGAAGCAAGAAGCAAGAAGTGTCGGTTTCTTCTTGCTTCTTGCTTCTTGCTTAAAACGTTACATCAAACTGCCCGCTCGTCATCACCAGATTGGCGGCACCTCCGGAGCTCGGAACGGCGGTGCCCGAAAAGGTGCCTACGATTCGATTGGACGTCAGGCTCGTGATCGTCAAAGTCCCGCTGCCGCCCTGAAGCGAGGTGGCGTAGCCGGTGGTAGCGCTGCCAACGATCACCGACGACCCGTCGCCGCCGCCAAACACGTTCAAGTTGTGCGTGCCGGGGCCAGTCGCGTTCCCGATGCCAACAACAATGGAATAGGCGGTATTGCCGGCGAAGCCTGATCCGGCGATCCCAATGAAATTGTTCGATTGACGCGACACGGTGACCTGCCCAGTGGCGGCCCACGTGGTCCCGTTGACTACTACCGTGAACGTCCCGTTGGTGGCACCGCCGGCGCCTGGGCCAGTCGGATTGCCGTTGTCGTCATCGTCTCCGCCGCCGCAACCCAGAGCGGCCACCGTTGCGACGAGTGCAACGCGTTTCAACATGCGCATGAATCCTCCGGTGAATGACTCGTATCCTCCACCGGCAATGCGCGGGAATCAGAACAAAACCGTCATCGGAACTAAAACAGGAAACAGGAGACTGGCAGACCGCGCGCTGTCTCCTGTCTCCTGCCAATTCAATCCGCTCGTTGCAGAACTGACAGGATGTTTCCGGCTGGATCCTTGAACCAGGCAATGGCCGGTCCGCCGGTGTCGCGCGCGATGCCGCGGTCGTCGGTCTTGATGTCGGGAAGGTCGTACTGCTCGAACCGCACTCCCGTCGACTTCAGTTTATCGACCGCAGTGTCGACGTTGTCGACGAGGAAATTCAGGATCGTGAACGTCGCCGGTTGATGGTTCGGCTTCGGGTATACGAAGATCCTGTTGCCGTCCCCCACTGTGATTTCCAGCCCTTCCGGTTTTTCCGCGACGTCGAGTCCAAGGGTGTCGTGATAGAAGGAGCGCGCCTTACCGAGATCGTCGACTGAAAAGCTTTGAATCGCCTTGGTGTCGCTGAGAACGGAGTCTCGCATAGAACCTCCAGAGGAAGCAGGAAGCAGGAAGCAGGGAACGAAAGAGGGCCGTCGCTTACGCTCCGGCCCTCAATATACGAACGCTTCGTTCGTTCTCTGTTTTTTGTTACTGATTCCTCGTCTATTTGACGCGCCGCGCGCAGAAGTATCCGGCCTCATCCGGCTCACGGTCACCGGTGAAGTCAACGATTACCGCGGTGCCCGCCTGCGACGTCCACATTCCTCGCAGCTCATTCTCCGTGACCAGCTTGAAGTGAAGGCTGATTCCGCTCTTCTGACCGAACTCGCCGAGTCGCAGGTATCCATCGGACCAGAAAGCGCCGGGCGAGTCTGCCGAACCACTCATCATCTTGCTCCACATCTCGCCGGTATCAGGAAGTGCGGCTTCGAACGTCCCTACCATGAACCGGTCTTGAACGCGCCTCGCCATGGTAGCTCGCCGCTTCGGTACGGAGTCCTGCAACCACACGACGAGTTTTCCGGTATGTTGGCGTACGCCACCTCGTAGACTCGTTGTGTCGATCATGATCAGGTCGAAGGTCCCGATCAGCGTAGCGACCTTCGTCGAATCAAACGGGTGCATCGTCGGTGCGTGCGAGGCGCACGACGGAGCGGCTGCCTGAGCACCAGCGCCCCCTGCCAGAAATGGCAGGGCCAGCAGCACGCTCAGCAGGCCGATCTTCCTCATAACCATGGAGTTTCCCGTCCGTAGGATGCTTTCACTCTGGTGAATGTGCCAGCCGAGCGCAACAGAGGCATCGGCGCTGCAATCCCGTTTCAAACCCATCTCAGGCCTTCAAGCAGTCCCGAACGCGGTTGGCGATGACTTCCGAAGACGGCAGGACGGCCGCCATCAGGTCGGGGTGATAGGGCATCGGGATGTCCTGGACGCACAGTCGATCGACGGGCGCGTCGAGCTGCCAGAACGCTTCCTTTGCCACCACCGCGACCACCTCGGCGCCGAAACCGGCGGTCATGGTGTCTTCGTGCACGACGAGACAACGCCCGGTCTTTCTCACCGAGCGCAGGACTGCCTCACGATCCCAGGGTGCGATCGTGCGCAGGTCGATCAATTCCACTGACCCCTCCACTGCCCCTATCGCCTCGACGCAGCGGTGCACCATGGCCCCCCACGTCACAAGGGTCAAATCCCTCCCCTCGCGCATAACGCGCGCCGAGCCTAACGGGATGACGTAATCGTCACCTGGATAGCGCGCGCTACCGTCGCTGGTCATCAGGAGCGACCGATGCTCGAAGAAGATCGTGGGGTTGGGTGAGCGCATCGCGGTGCGGAGCAATCCCACCGCATCGCCCGAATTCGATGGCATGACCACCTGCCAGCCCACCGCGTGCGCCCACTGCACCTCGGCGCTGAGGCTGTGCCAGGGGTCGCCGACGTCCTTTCCGAAGCCGCCGGGCATCCGCACGACGATGGGGGCACAGAAACGATTTGCGGTACGCCACCTGAGCGTACCGCAGTTGTTGAGCTGTTCGGCGGCGGGGTCGGCGTACTTTCTGAACTGGATTTCGGCGACGGGCACGAGACCGGCGATCGCCATGCCTACCGCCCGCCCGATGATGCCCTCTTCGGAGAGGCTGGTGTCGAAGACGCGCGCAACGCCGTGTTTCCGTTGCAGACCTTCGGTCACGAGATGCACGCCGCCCTTTACGCCGACGTCCTCGCCAAAGACTAGGAGCCTCGGGTTCACGCTCAGCTCGTGGTCCAATGTCCTTCGGACCGCTTCGGCGAGGCGCAGCAATTCGCCGGACTCGCGTGGTGTCGATTGGCCGCCCAGTCGCTTTCGCTCGGCGTACGGCAACCCGCCAAAGGCTGGCCTGGCCTCGTCTTCTGGTTCCGCGTAGACGTGCTTGTAGATGGACGACGGATCCGGCGCGGGCCTCGCGCGCGCCGCGTTCAACCCGGTGTTCACGTCGCGCTCGACTTCCCGTTCCAGGACGGCCCATTCTGAAGCCGAAAGCATGTCCGGCACGACGTGCGCCTTGAGCTTGGGGAGTGGGTCGCGCTCCCAGTCCTGCGCGATTTCCGCCTCGCTCCGGTATCCCTTCTGGTTGTCCGGACCGGAGTGGCTGCAGAGTCGCGGGACGGTGAGCCGGAGCAGCGCCGGTCCGTTGCCATCGCGCACATGGGCGACGACTTCATCGACAAGACGCGCCGATGCTGCGGGATCGGTGCCGTCTCCCTCACGTATGAGCAGGTTCGCGAACGACGCCAGGTTGGCGGCGATGTTTCCGTCCGGCGTCTGCATTCCGCCTCGCACGGAGATGCCGAGTCCATTGTCCTCGATGTAGAACAGCAGGGGCAACTTCAGCGTCGTGGCAATCGTCAGGCAGGACCAGAATCCGTTGGTCGCCACCGAAGCTTCGCCGCCCAGGACGACTGCGATCGCGCCGCGCCAGGAACGGCCGCGGAGCACGTCGCGGTGGTACGTGATCGCCTGGGCCCAGCCGGCGGCCGGCGTGTACTGTGAGCCGACGTCGCCCGCCATGGGCATCACGACTGGGCAGTTCGCCTGCGGCAGGTTGCAGACGACGCCGATGTCGCGACCGTCGCTGAACCCGCCCGACCTGCCTAACGGTGACGCGAAGCCGTCCTCGATGGTGAGGCCAAGCGAGAGGAGGAGCGGCCGCGACCGGTAATAGGCGCTGACTCCGTCGTGCTGATGATCCAGGCGCGAGGCCAGGATGCACTGCGCCATGTCATGCCCGCGGGCCGAAAACTGGTACAGGACCAGGTGGTCCTTCGGGACCGACGTCCGGTTCCGGTTCGTCGACTCCTCGATGTCGTCCATGGCCCGGGATACCAGCGTGTGGTACGCAATCTTCCGCCAATCAAATCGCGGCTCCGCGATCTCACGGGGCGGGGCGGGTTGCTTCCGGGCAGACGGTGCGGGCATCGCGTTCCGACGGGTGCTGAGGGGACGGCGCTGACGGCAGAGAATTTAGCAGGGGGCGCCTTCCGCCGCCGCCAGCCCTCACCCGGAAGTGGCATCCGCCGCTAGCCACTGGATGTGATAGCCCGCCGCAGGGCTCCGGGGTATACTCGTGAACGTCATCCGTCGTTCCCCTGATGCTCATGCCTGACGAGTCGTTCCTGTCCACGCATCGGTCGGCCAATCGTCACCGCTTGCGACGTCTTCACGTCGCCGCGCTCGTTGTCGCGGGTATGGTCCCCAGTGTCCTGACCGCGCAGGCGCCACCGGTGGTCAATCGCGCGGCAGTCATCAGGGCCGAAGATGCGAGGGGAGCAGGCGAAGACGGCATCACGCCGATACTCGAGGCGCTCAACAATCCCGCGCTTCGGGAGCTGGCGATTCGCGCGATCGGGCGTCTCGAGCGTCCGAACCAGGTGGGGAACCTGATCCCGTACCTGCAGAATCCCCAGCTGGCGGCGACGGCGGCTGAGGCGCTCGCCCAGGCGACGCAGGGCATCCGCGCCGAAACCACAAGCGTGGAGGGGAAACGGGCGCTGGTGGACAGCGTCTTCCGCGCGCTTCGCGCCGTTCCACGTCGAGGGCTCACTCCGGTCGCGGTGGCCGCAGTTGCGCGCAGTATCGGCCGTCTTCCGTACGATCAACCAGAGCAGGCCCGTGCCGCTGAATCGGCGATGCTGGCACTGTCGCCACGATCGGGTGACCGGTGGCGCGATGAGTCGCGGGCAATGATGGGAATTGCGCATGGCTTGTATTCATTGGCGCGCGCCAGACGCACGCTGGGACCGTTATCCGAGCCTTCGGTGAGATGGCTCAACCGGTACGCGCTGTTCGCGCTCAAGGTGCCTGATGCCGCTCCAGTGCGGCGACTGATCTGGCTGACACTGGCATCGACCGGCACGGTCGACAAGGCCACCGTGAGCGAGGCGCTTACCGAAGACCGGGATGAGCAGGTGCGGCGCCTGGCAGTCGCCACACTGCCTAACGTCAGCGACACCGCCTTCCAGCGGGAGCACCTGGAGCGCGTTCGGCGCGACCGCAGCTGGCTGGTGCGACTGGAATGGGTCCGGGTGTACCGGCTCCGCTTCGCCGCCGATGACTGCCTGCCGCTGCTGGCGGCCTTGCGTGACTCGGTCCATCACGTCCGACTGGCAGCGATCGACGCGCTCGGAGCGCCTTGTCCGCGGCAGGATACGGTTCGCGCCGTTCTGCGCCAGACGATCGCCGCAGGCCCCAGCGGCGCGGCTCCACGCTCGCCGACCGATGTTTCGTGGCACGCCAGGGCGCACGCATTACTCTCGTTGGCGCGCATCGATACCACGGGCGGGCGGGAGCTGCTGCGCGAAAACAGCCGTCACCCGGTGTGGCAGGTGCGAATGTACGTCGCGCGTGGCGCGGTAGCGGCCCGTGACTCGACGCTCCTCACCACGCTGGCCCTCGACGAAGTCGGGAATGTGCGCGAAGTGGCGATCCAGGGACTCGCGACCACCGTGGGCCATCTCGCGGACCTCGTGTTCGTTCGGGCGTTGGCGAGCAAGGATTACCACGTCGTGCTGTCTGCCGCTCGCGCGTTACGGGGCGCGCCGGTGCGCGATTCGATCGTGCCGGCGGTCCTCGACGCTCTCGAACGCCTAACGAAGGAACGGCGGCAGACCTCGCGCGATCCGCGCATGGAATTGCTGGCCCGCGTGCGGGAGATGGGAACAGCGGCGGATGCCAGGCGACTGACGCCCATGCTGAAGGATGTGGACCCCATGATCGCTGTCGAGGCGGCCCGATTGATTGCACACCTCAATGGCGGTGAAGTGCAGGTCACATCCGCAACGGACCAGCGGCCGATCAATCCTCCGACGGGCACGACCCGTGTGCGCGTCACCATGTCGCCGGCGACCGGTGGTGGAACGTTCGACCTGCTCCTCGACGCCGATCGCGCGCCGATGACGGTCGCCCGCATCTCGGAGCTGGTCCGCAACAAGTATTACGACGGGCTCACGTTCCATCGCGTGATCCCGAACTTCGTCTTGCAGGGCGGCAGCCCTGGGATGAACGAATACGTCGGCGACGGCCCGTTCATGCGCGATGAGTTGAGCCTCGCGCATCACGCCCGCGGCACGCTGGGAATCTCGACGCGCGGTCGCGATACCGGCGATGCCCAGTGGTTCATCAACATGGTCGACAACTACCGACTCGACCACGATTACACAGTGTTCGCGACGGTAGTCGCGGGCATGGACGTCGTGGACCGGATCCTGGAAGGCGACGTGATGGAGAGCGTGAGAATCGTCGGACCGCGCTAGACCGGGAGCCTCTGACAGGCGCTAAGTTTCCTCGCACACGCTCACCGGGGAACGATGGAGTACCACCACATCAAAGTTGAGGTGAGGGACGGCGTGCAGGTTATCACCCTGAACCGTCCTGATGTCCTCAACAGCTTCCACCTGCCGATGGCGCGCGAACTCCAGGACGCGCTCGGCGTCGCGGCTGCCGATGATGCCATTCGCACCGTGTTGTTGACGGGCGAAGGGAGGGGATTTTGTGCCGGTCAGGATCTCGCCGCCGTGTCGGTCGATGAACCGAAAGACGACCTCGGCGAAACCGTACGGGCGCAATACAACCCGATCATTCGCGCGATCCGGCGATTGGAGAAGCCGGTCCTGTGCGCCGTGAACGGCGTTGCAGCCGGTGCTGGAGCAAATATCGCTTTCGCCTGTGACATCGTCTTCGCCTCAACCGAGGCGTCGTTCATCCAGTCGTTCTGCCGGATCGGGCTCATACCCGACAGTGGCGGGACGTTTTTCCTGCCGCGCCTTGTCGGGTTGGCGCGAGCGTCCGGACAGGCCTTGTTAGGCGGGAAGCTCAGCGCGGCGCAGGCGAAGGATTGGGGACTGATCTGGGAAACGTGCGAGCCCGCTGCACTCGTGCCACGGGCGATTGAAGTCGCCACGTCACTCGCGACACAACCCACCCGTGGATTCGGGCTGACGAAGCAGGCGTTCAACGAATCGCTCATGAACGATCTCGACACGCAACTCGACCTCGAGGCCGACCTCCAGGCCGAAGCGGGGCGTACGGCGGATTTTGCCGAGGGAGTGACGGCATTCCGTGCCAAACGGTCACCAGTTTTCCGCGGGCGATGAAAGTCGGAGTTGTTGGCGCGGGAGCGATGGGCTCGGGGATCGCGATGGTGGCGCTGGCGAACGGGCATGACGTGGTGCTCGCCGATCTCGACGACGATGCCACCGGTCGTGCGCGGCAGATGATCGAGGCCGCGATCCGCCGGGACGTGGAGAAGGGGCGCCTGACGAGTGACCTCGCACAGTCGGCTGCCAAGCGTCTGTCCACCGTTCGACTCCCTATGGGGCTTTCGGAGTTTGGGGAGTGCAGCCTCGTGATCGAAGCGATCGTTGAGGAGCTGAAGGCAAAGCAATCGATGTTCCGCTTCCTGGAAAGCGTGGTCGATACGGAGTGTGTGCTCGCCACGAACACCTCGTCGCTGTCGGTCACGTCGATCGCGTCGGCATGCGAAGCGCCGCAGCGCGTGATCGGCATGCACTTTTTCAATCCGGCGCCGCTCATGCCGCTGGTGGAGATTGTGCCTGGCGCCCAGACGGCGCAGGACGTGACGACTGCGACGCGTTCAGTCGCCGACGAATGGGGAAAGGTCACCGTACTCGCCGCGGATACGCCCGGATTCATCGTGAATCGGGTTGCTCGGCCATTTTACGGGGAGTCGTTGCGGATGCTCGACGAAGGTCTTGCCGATGCTCCCACGATTGATTGGGCGATGCGTGAGATTGGTGGATTCCGGATGGGTCCGTTTCTCCTTATGGACTTCATCGGGAACGACGTCAATTACGCGGTCACCGAGTCGGTGTGGCGGGCGACATACTTCGATGCGCGATACAAGCCTTCGATTACGCAACGCCGACTGGTGGAAGCGGGGTGGCTCGGACGAAAAAGCGGGCGCGGGTTCTACGAGTACGGCCCGGATGCGCCACCTCGCGTCGCAACTGAGGACCGGACACTCGGCGAGGAAATCGTGTTCCGGGTCGTCGCGATGCTGGTCAACGAAGCGGTCGATGTCGTCCACTGGCGAACTGCGACGGCCGATGATGTGGACCTGGCGATGACCAAGGGAGTCAACTACCCGCGCGGACCACTCGCGTGGGGCAACGAGCTCGGGCTCCACATCGTGCTGGGTGAGCTGGAGCGGCTGCGCGACGAAACCGAAGATGACCGCTATCGACCGAGTCCACTTCTCCGTCGCATGGTGAGGGAAGGGCGGAGGTTTTTCGAATGACGGCGTCGGACGCACAACGTCTCGCCGAACGAGTCGTCGACGCGATGATGGCGCGCGATGCGTTCAGTCGCTGGCTGGGCATCGAAGTGCTCGAGGTGGCGCCGCAGCGAAGTGCCTGCCGCCTGACCGTTCGCGAGGAAATGGTGAACGGCTTCGGCGTGACGCACGGCGGTATCGCATTTTCACTCGCCGACTCGGCGTTTGCCTTCGCATGCAACTCGCATGGGAAGGTCACGGTGAGCATTGAAAACAGCATCACGTATCCGGCCCCGATTGGAGTTGGTGACGTGCTCACGGCGATTGCGAAGGAGGACGCTGCGTCCGGGCGGTTGAGTTACTACAGCGCGGAAGTCCGCAATCAACGCAATGAGGTTGTTGGGCTTTTTCGGGGAACGGCATTCAAGACAGCACGCGATCATGCCGTTTGATTCGAGGTCCCGAGTTATGGCACGATCCCGTAAAAGACTTTAACACGGGGGTCACGGAGGTCACGGGGGGTACTCTCGCTCAGACGCCGTATCGCGCGGGTTGCCTCCGTGACCCCCGTGTCCCCTGTGGTAACGTCTTTTGTCTTTTCTTTTGACGTAATCATTAAACACAAATGTCTGCATTCATTGTCGATGGTCTTCGCACACCCATAGGCGCATTTGGCGGGAGTCTCGCGCTCGTGCGTCCCGACGACATGGCGGCGCTGGTCATGGCGCGCCTGATGTCGCGCCATCCGTCACTGGATCCGGCGCGGATTACCGATGTCGTCCTTGGCTGCGCCAACCAGGCAGGGGAAGACAATCGCAACGTCGCGCGCATGTCGCTGCTTCTCGCCGGCCTGCCGCTCAGTATCCCCGGAATCACGGTGAACCGGCTGTGCGCGTCAGGCATGAGCGCGGTGAGCATGGCGGCGTCCGCGATTCGCGCCGGCGAAGGTGATGTCTACATCGCCGGTGGAGTGGAGAGCATGACGCGTGCTCCGTACGCGATGTCGAAAGGGGGAGCTCCCTGGGCGCGCGACGCGCAACTCTACGACACCAGCATCGGCTGGCGCTTTGTGAATCCCCGGATGAAAGAGCTGTACGGGATCGACGCCATGGGGGAGACGGCGGAAAACGTCGCCGATGATTACACGATCGCGAGAGACGACCAGGACCGGTTCGCATTCATGTCGCAACGCAAGGCGGCCGCGGCCCGGGCCAATGGTCGATTCGCGAGCGAGATCACGCCAGTCGTCGTACCAGGCCCCAAAAAGGGAAGTGAAGTCGAATTCAGCAGTGACGAGTTCATCAAGCCGGACACGACGCCCGAGATCCTCTCGCGACTGCGTCCGGCCTTCCGCGGTGGCGGACGTGGCAGTGTCACCGCCGGCAACTCGTCAGGCATCAACGACGGCGCCTGCGCCCTGCTGGTCGCCTCGGAGCAAGCGGTGAAAGACCACAAGCTTCCGGTGCTGGCTCGCGTCGTCGCCAGCGCCGCGGCGGGTGTGGAGCCGAGGCTCATGGGAATGGGTCCTGTTCCGGCGACACAGAAGGCGTTACAGCAAGCCGGGCTTACTCTAGACCAGATCGATGTTATCGAGTTGAACGAAGCCTTTGCCTCGCAATCGCTGGCCTGCCTTCGCCAGCTGGGGATTGCCGACGACGATCCCCGCGTAAACCGGAATGGCGGCGCGATAGCGCTTGGTCACCCGTTAGGCATGTCCGGCGCCCGGCTCATCCTCACGGCAGCGCGTGAACTCGAGCTTACGGGAACTCGGCGTGCGCTGTGCACAATGTGTGTCGGCGTCGGGCAGGGGCAGGCGGTCATCATTGAGCGGGTCTAGGCACCATAGGCCAGAGGCCAGAGGCCGGAGGCCAGTCATACAATGATCTACGAATTCGGCGGGTTCATTCCCGTTATCCACGAGTCGGCGTTTGTGCATCCCCAGGCGGCGGTGACCGGGAACGTCATCATCGGACGCGACGTCTACATCGGGCCGGGCGCCGCGTTGCGCGGGGATTGGGGCGGGATCGAAATCGCGGACGGGTGCAACGTGCAGGAGAACTGCACGATCCACGCGTTTCCTGGCGTCACTGTCGTGCTCGAGGAGTCAGCGCACATCGGGCATGGCGCGGTGATTCACGGCGCGCGCATCGGTCGCAACGCGCTCATAGGAATGAACGCCGTTGTGATTGATCACGCCGTGGTCGGAGCCGGTTCCATCATTGGCGCGCTGACGTTTGTGCCCTCGGAGATGGTGATACCGGAACGGAAAGTCGCCGTTGGGTCACCAGCGCGTATCGTTCGCGACGTCAGCGACGAGATGTTGCAGTGGAAGACCGACGGGACGCGGCTCTATCAGCAGCTTCCCGCGATGATGCGCGAGTCGTGGAACGTGTGCGAGCCACTTCGGGAAGTGCCGGCGGACAGGCCCGTGCAGTCGGCGATCTACCTCACCTGGAATCGGGAAAAATCCAGATAGCGCGCTTCGACCAGAGCATTGATGTCAGCAGGATTTACCAAAAGCATTTAACCACAGGGGACACAGGGGATCACAGAGGGAGCGTTTCAAAAATCGAAGCCCCCTGTGTACCCCTGTGTCCCCTGTGGTTATGCTGTTGCCTTTTTGGGTTTAATTTTTTGGTTTGGATGCCTTCGAATCAGCGCTCCGCAAATCATGCGCACCAACCGCCGTCTTCGTGCCGGCGTCGAAGTAGATCGAATGCGCATCGCCCTGACCGGCGCTCCGGCTCAAAGCTGCCCGATGGCCCATCGCTCGTAAGGCAGCCAGCACTTCCGGCGTCACACCATTGGCTTCGATGCTCGTCGTGTCGGGCAGCCACTGATGATGAACGCGGGGCGCATTGACCGCCGACCGCACGTCACGCTTGAAGAGTGTCACGCCGAGTATGACGTCGAGGACTGTGTTGGGGATCGTACGTCCGCCCGGTGAGCCGGTCACGAGGAGGAGTTGGTTATTCCGCGTCACGATCGCCGGGGACATGGAGCTCAGCATGCGCTTGCCGGGCGCGATGAGATTGGCCGGCGTGCCGATATCGCCGCTGGTGTTCGTCTCACCCGGCTTCTTGTTGAAGTCACCCATCTCGTTGTTCAGGATGATGCCGGTTCCACCGACCACCACTCCCGATCCGAAGCCTGCTTCGAGAGTGTAGGTGTTCGAGACCGCCATCCCCTGCGCGTCGACGACCGAGAAGTGAGTCGTCTCATCGGACTCCTGCGACGGCGAAACGATGTCAGCGCCTAACTCGACCGAGCTTGCCGCCTTGGCGGGGTTGATTGTCTTCACCAGGGAATCGGCGTACGAAGGAGAGACGAGCCGAGCAACCGGCACCTGCACGAAATCCGGATCACCGAGGTAACGAGCGCGATCGAGGTAAGCGCGTCGCGCGGCCTCGATGCGGACATGCAGGTACTCCGCCGATCCAGGCTTGAGGTTCGCGACACCCATCCGTTCCATCAGGTTCAGCGTCTCGATCATGACCACGCCGCCTGACGACGGCGGTGGCATCGAGATGATTTCATTTCCGAGGAACTTGCCGCGAACCGGTGCGCGCTCGACCGCCTTGTAGTCGCGGAGGTCCGCCTTGGAGATGATGCCGCCGTTGCGCGCCATCTGCGCATCGATCGAGTCGGCAATCCAGCCTGTGTAGAACGCGTCGGGTCCCTTGCTGGCGATCTCGTTCAGCGCGCGTCCCAGGTCCTTGAGCTGAATGAGGTCACCTTCCGCCCACGCGGTGCCATCCTTCTTTCCGTATGCAGCGACCGAGGTGGGGAACCGCGCCATCTTCCCTGGCCGGCCGGCGCTGTCATTCCGCAACTGGCTATTGATCGATCGGGAAAGCGCTCGGCTCAGTGGCCATCCGTTGGTGGCCAGGTCCGCCGCAGGCTTCACGACTTCGCCCCACGGGAGCTTGCCGAACTTTTTGTGGGCCATTTCGAGTCCACGGACCGTGCCTGGCACGCCTGACGCGAGCCAGCCGGACGACGTCAACGAGCGATCGATCTTGCCATCGGCACCGAGGTACATCGTGGGCGTCGATTTTCCGGGAGCGCGCTCGCGATAGTCGATCGTGGTGGCCGTGCCGTTGGGGAGCCGGATGATCATGAACCCGCCGCCGCCGATGTTCCCCGCGCTGGGGTGTGTGACCGCGAGGGCAAACGCCGTGGCAACGGCGGCATCAACCGCGTTTCCGCCCTTGGCGAGGATCGCCGCGCCCACATCAGAGGCCGGCGCCGACACCGACACTACCAGCCCGGTTTTCGATTCGACCGCTGCCGAATCGCGTTGGGCAAGGAGCGTGGAAACGGGAACGAGAAGGCTCGCGATGGAGAGGGCGAGAGATCGCATCGTCGTCATGAGAGGCTGGGTTGGGGCCTTGGGGGGGAATGGCCGCTGCATACGATACGCTTCGGGCGGTCGTCCCGCTGCCCACCGATGGGCATATTTGAGGCATGAAACTCCAGAATTTTGTGGCCGGACGGTGGGTCGAAGGAGATGGCCCAGGCGCTCCGCTTCTGCACGCTGTTACGGGCGAGGTCGTTGCCCACGCAACCTCGGATGGGATCGACTTCAGGCAGATGCTCGACCATGCCCGGACCGTGGGTGGGCCGGCGCTGCGAAAGATGACGTTCCATCAGCGCGCCCGGATGTTGAAGGCAATGGCGATGCACCTCACCGAGCGGAAGGACAGCTTCTACAAGTTGTCCGGCGCCACCGGGGCTACGAAGAACGACTCGTGGGTCGATATCGACGGCGGCATCGGCACGTTTTTCGTTTATGCGAGTAAGGGTCGTCGCGAGTTTCCCGATGAGCCCTTTTACATCGACGGACCGCTCGAGGCGATATCAAAAGGCGGGACGTTTGTCGGACGACACATCTGCGTGCCGCTGGAAGGCGTCGCCGTCTTCATCAATGCGTTCAACTTCCCCGTCTGGGGGATGATGGAGAAGATGGCGCCGGCACTGCTTGCCGGCGTGCCCGTCATCGTGAAGCCGGCCACCATCACGTCGTTCCTGACGGAAAGCGTTTTCCGCGCGATGGTCGATGCTCGGATCTTTCCCGAGGGCGCGATCCAGCTGATTTGTGGAAGCGCTGGTGATCTCCTCGATCACCTTGGAGCACAGGATAGCGTCGCCTTCACGGGCTCCGCGGCGACCGGTCGAAAGCTCAAGACCCATCCAGCGATTGTGTCCAACGCGGTCCGCTTCAACATGGAGGCCGATTCGCTCAACTGCGCGATACTTGGTCCGGACGCGAGTCCTGGCACCGAAGAGTACGATCTCTTCCTGAAGGAAGTCGTTCGCGAGATGACTTCGAAGGCCGGGCAGAAGTGCACGGCCATTCGGCGTACGATCGTGCCTGACGCGATGATGAGTGATGTGGTCGATGCCTTACGCGGCCGACTCGGCTCCGTGAAGGTTGGCGATCCGGCGGTTGAAGGGGTGAAGATGGGTCCTCTGGCCGGCACGCCACAGGTACGTGAGGTGAATGCATCCCTGGAGTTGTTGAAGGGCGGCACGGAAGTGATTTATGGCGGCAATGGTGTCCATCCCGTCGGTGTGGCCCCTGGCCGTGGCGCCTTTTTCCCGATCACGCTGCTTGCAACCAATCGCCCGCATGACACGCCGCAACCACACGAAGTGGAAGCGTTCGGGCCCGTGAATACCGTCATGCCGTATTCGTCGGTGTCGGATGCCGTGGATCTGGCGCGATTGGGCCGAGGTAGCCTGTGTGGTTCTCTCTTTACCAACGATGACTCCGTCGCCCGCGACGTGGTCCTCGGCGTTGCGCCATATCATGGCCGCCTCTATGTGCTGAATCGTTATGCAGCAAAGGAAGCGACCGGGCACGGCTCGCCGCTGCCACATCTGGTGCATGGCGGTCCGGGACGCGCCGGTGGTGGCGAGGAGATGGGGGGGATTCGAGGTGTCCTTCACTACATGCAGCGGACCGCGATCCAGTCATCACCCACCACGCTCGCCAGCATAACGAGTGAGTGGGTGACGGGTGCCGCGCAGCCGACGGACACGGTGCACCCATTCCGGAAGCATTTCGAGGAGCTGAAGATCGGCGAAACGCTCGTCACCCATCGACGCACCGTGACGGAAACCGACATCGTCAACTTTGCGGCGATCAGTGGCGACCATTTCTATGCCCATGTGGACGACATCGCCGCCAAGGAGTCGATCTTTGGCCGCCGCGTGGCGCACGGCTACTTCGTCTTGAGTGCGGCGGCTGGATTGTTCGTCGATCCGGCGCCGGGTCCGGTGCTGGCCAACTACGGGCTCGAGAACCTCCGCTTTACCAAACCGGTGTATGCTGGCGATACGATTCAGGCGCGCCTGACGTGCAAATCCAAGACGGCGAAGGAGACGCAGCCCGATGGGATTCCCCAGGGCGTTGTCGCGTGGGATGTGAACGTGACGAACCAGGAGAATGAGCTGGTTGCGACTTACACGATCCTCACGTTGGTAAAGCGGATGTCCGATGGCGGAAGGGCGATGGGAGAAAGCAGGTGAGGAAACTCATCGTCTTTACCTTGCTGGTCGCGATGGTTGCCTGCGGCACATCGTTCCGGCCGGCGCCGCTCACGGAACCAACCGATCCGCGGTTTTTGTCGGTCGCTCCCGATTCGTTTGACGTGGACATGGTGACGACCAAAGGGACGATGATCGTCCGCGTGCGCCGGAACTGGGCGCCGATAGGTGCGGATCGCTTTTACGCGCTGGTCCGGAATCATTATTTCGATTCGGTCGCGTTCCACCGCACGATCCGCAACTTTGTCGCGCAGTTCGGGATTCATGGCGACACGGCAGTGAGTCGCGCCTGGCGGGGCAAGTCGATCCTTGATGATCCGGTGAAGATCGTGAACCAGAAGGGAACGTTGTCCTACGCGCGTGGTGGGCCTAACACGCGTTCGGTGCAGCTCTTCTTCAACACGGTCGACAACACGCCGCGCCTCGACACGCTCAACACGTTCGGCTTTCCGCCGATTGGCCAGGTAATTCGCGGAATTGCCGTGCTCGACTCGCTCAACTGGGAATACAGCGGGACGCGGGGCGGTCAAACGTTTCCGGGACCTTCTCAGGACTCGCTAGGCAGGCAGGGGAACGCGTATCTGCACCGAAACTTTCCCGGGCTCGACTACATCCTGAAAGCGCGCATCGCCCGCGTTTGGAAATGAGGGACGGGGGTTTATGCAGACCGGGATATCGGGTTTCGTACAGACCGGCATATCGCGTTTCGTAAAGGTCTTCTATTAAACTGGTTCTGCAGGTCCAGCTAATATCCGTTAGG
>DASRPK010000167.1:0-16828 GCA_035646395.1 Gemmatimonadaceae bacterium
CCGTCGGGTTGACCGCAGCGCCACGGCGGATCGTGATCACGTTCCCATTCCGCTCTACGCGCACGCGCTCCGACTGGTATGTCGTCTCGATCAGCTCGAGGATCGTCGTGAGCGAATCGCTGATCCGCGGCTTGGCGGTCCAGGGTAGCGCACGCAGTGACGGATCGTCGAAGCGCACCTGCACGTCGAACCAGCGCTCCAGTTCACGAGCAGCATCGCTCAGCGGCGTATCATCGAAAATCAGCTCACCGCGCGTCCAGCCCAGGAGCCGTTCGACATTCTGCTGGCGTTTCACCACGGTCTCTCCAGTCGTGGGGACTTCGGCCACATCACCGGGCTGCAGGACAGCACTGTCGGCTGCCGGTCCGCTGTCGCGACGCACTTCCACCATCCCCTCGGTCACGGCGACGCGCACCACCTCATTGGGATACGCCCGCACCTCAAAGGCCGTACCCAGGTCGACAGTACGCGTTCCTCCCGCATTCACAATGAACGGACGCGCGGCGTCATGCACCACACGCAGGAACGCCTGGCCTTCGAGAAAGACTTCGCGAGTGCCTGTGCCGAAGCCGTCGGCCAGTCGAAGCGTGCTGGCGGCACCAAGGACGACCTGGGAGCCGTCGGCGAGGTCGATCGTGCGCTGTTCACCTGCGCCCGTGCGCATTTCCGAAGCGCTGAACGCCATCGTTTCGGCGCCGTCCATGGCGTCGTCGGACGCCATTCGCACGCCGACTGCGATGAGCACCACCGCGGCCGCGGCAACGAGACCATAACGAGCGGGCTGCAGCCACGACGGACTTGCCGGTCGCCGCGATGCGAGATTGATCACGCTGGACTCCGCGACCACGTCTTTCAAACGCGGTGCGAGCCTCGACCAGGCAGCATCGACGTTCCACGTCGCCTTCTCACCGGCGACGTTCCAGCGTCGCTTGACCGATTCGAGCATCGCGCGATTCGTCTCGCTGCTGGCCGCCCACCGCTCGATATCGGCGCGCTCAGTTGCCCCCGATTCACCGGAGACATAACGCGCCAGGCGATCCCAGTCGAAATGATCAGTCATGCTGCTGCTGTACTCCCAACGTGGCTCCAGACAAGTATTTCCGCTTCCGAGAACCTGACACCCGCGGATTGCACCTCCCCCTACTCGGCAACGACCCCCTACGTTGATGGGTCGTATGACCGATTGGTAGGTCGTGCGGGAGTCGGGGCAACGGGCGTGTCCCATTGGGACAATCCGACACGTCTTTCACCACGAACCCGCCCGTGCCAGGTAGCCTCCCCTTCCGCGCAGCCTCACTCGAGTTCAAACCGCCCGTTCGAATGGACGAGACGCCCGCGATGCCGGCAGGTGACGCCGAGCTGGTTCGCCGCATCAGGGCGGGCGATGAGCGTGCGCTGGAAACGGTGTTCCGCGCGCACTACGCCGGAATGGCTTCGTTCGTCCAGCGTTTCGTGCGTTCCCAGGACCTGGCCGAAGAACTGGTTCAGGATGTCTTCCTCAAGCTCTGGAGCAAACGCGAGCAACTCGCCGAAATCGAGACGTTTCGCACGTATCTCTTTCGCGCAGCACGCAACACGGCGCTGAACTACCTGCGGCGCGCGAAGCTGGAGCGACGCTGGCGTGAGGAACAGGGAACAGACGACGATCCGCCAACGTCGTTTGCCGCCGACGAGGAGACCGTCGAGCAGGAACTGGCGGTAGCGGTGCAGGAGGCCATCAACCGCCTGCCACCCCGGTGCCGGGAGATTTTCCTGTTGAGTCGCGACGGTGGGTTGACGTACGCGGAAATCGCGCGCTCGCTCGAGATTTCGGTGAAGACCGTCGAGACGCAGATGGGACGTGCGCTGAAGTCGTTGCGGGCGTCCTTACATCACTTCCGGGAATGACGAATTCGTCACATCTGGAGCGTGTGGCACGCTGGACTGGACGTAGGGGAACCGGCGAACGCCCCGTGTCAATTCGGCGTGGGGAAGGGTGGTGGAAAGGGGCAACGGGGCCGGTCCGCCGGGGGGAAGGGCGGCTGGCCCCGTTGCTGCCTGGCCTGGTGAAGGGTCTGGAGGCACGATGAACCTGATCACAATGAAGAGAACTCTTGGCGCGATGGTGGTCGCGGCAGCGCTCGCGGCGTGTGTGGACGCGCCGAGCGAAGCGGCGGCGCCCGCTGCGCCTAACAACACCCTGGCAACGAGTTTTGACGTCCTCGCTGATGAGCAGCGGCGGGCGAACGATGTCGAGCGCAGCGAAGATTTCAGCTGGGCGGCATTGGCCCTGCGCGCCGGCGTCACACCGTCGGCGATCGAGGTAACCAACAACGGCACCCGCGAGGTGTACGACGCGTTCGTGCACGCGGTGACGTGGGCGTCGCTCACGCAGGCGCTGCGTCCGCCGCTGCATCGTTCGCTGGTCGCATGGCGCCGCAGTGGCGATGTGCTGCAGGTCCTGCTGATCGGCATGGTCACGGATTCGGCGCCGGTGCTGAATCCCCTCTCGTTGCGTCCGCTGGCGTCGGATCCCACCGCGGCCATCGCCGGCGCCAAGGCCGCCTATTTCGAGCGGGGGCCGTTCAACACCACGTGGATTGGCGTCAACGGATACGCGACGGTGGCGGAACACCCGCAGCCCGAGACCTGCCCGATGCCTAACGAAGGCACTCGCCCCGAGGGCGTGAACTGCCAGCTGACGCGGTTCGGCATCAAGCTCAACGTGGCGTTCGCGCGGACGCGCACGAGTGATTCGCGCGAACTGGAGGCGACGTCGCCGGAGCGCCGCGTGCTGGCGCCGGGTCAGACGGTGGCCGGGGTGAGGCTGGTGTTTTCGTGCGCGATGCCCCTCAGCACCGGATGCTGATTGAGTTGAAGAGTTGAAGAGTTGCCATCCCGTTTTTCATCTTGGCAACTTTTCAACCAGAACTCATCAACTCTTGAACCGAAGCGAGCGGCAGGGTGAGCATCACGGCCGACTTCGCTGGGGAAATGGCGCAGCTCACTGCGGCACGTGTGTCGCACAATCGGGTATGTGCCTGAACTCACACGAAGCAAGAAAATTCGTCTCAGGCTGTTGACGCCTGACACGATTGACTCGCTGCACCCGAGGGAGGAGGAATTCCCATGAAGGCACGCGATCTTATGACGCCTAACCCAGCTCAGGTCACCCCGAGCGATTCCTTGCAGCGCGTTTCGCAACTGATGGCCGAACACGACTGTGGATGCATTCCGGTCGTGACAGCGGCAGATCAGCGCGAACTCGTTGGCGTTGTCACGGACCGGGATATCGCCATCCGCGCCGTCGCCGAAGGGCGGCCGGCTTCGACACCGGTTGGCGAGATCATGACGCAAAACCCGGACTGCGTGACCCCGGACGATGATCTGGAACGAGTGGAGAAACTCATGTCCGACCGGCAGATCCGGCGCGTCGTGGTGGTAGACGACACCGGCGAGTGCGTCGGCATCATCGCGCAGGCGGATCTCGCACGCGCCGCGAAACGGCAGAACGATCCGAGTCCGAAGGAAATGGTGGACGTGCTCGAAAAGATCTCGCAGCCGTAACGAGCAAGAAGCAAGAAACAAAAAAGCAAGGAGCAAGAAGGGAAGGAACGAAACGGTTGAAACTTGAGGGCCCGTGGGCGATAGCCGCGGGCCCTCAGTTCTTCCCTTCCTGCTTCTTGCTTCTTGCTTCTTGCTCCTTCCCCCATATTTCCGAAACAAACTGCCCTTTCGGAGCCTTTCATGCGCAGTTCCCTGTTCCCGAAGCTGATCCTCCTCGCCGCGCCGGCCCTGATTCAAGCGCAGACGCAGACTTCGCCGCCCCGGCCAACTCGCCCTGTGATGCGCGCGGTCCCACCCGCGCCCACCACTCCCATCTCGCTAGACTCCGCCGTTTTCGGCGGGCTGCGCTGGCGTGAAGTCGGCCCGCTCCGCGGCGGCCGGTCCGTTGCGGTGGGGGGATCGGTTGCCAGGCCTAACGAGTACTGGTTCGGCACCACCGGCGGCGGCGTGATGAAGACTACCGACGGCGGCCTGACATGGCTGCCGATGAGTGACCGCTTCTTCGGCGGGACGATCGGCGCCATCGCGGTCGACCCGCGCAACCCGGACATCGTCTGGGTGGGGGGCGGCGAAACCTGCATTCGCGGCAACACCGCCCACGGCGACGGACTCTGGAAAACCACCGACGGCGGTCGCACCTGGACCATGCTCGGCTTCCGCGAAGAGCACATCGCGAGCATCGAGCTCGATTGGCGCAATTCGAACGTGGCGTACCTCGGCGTGTTCGGAAATCCCTTCCAGGCCAGCGCCAACCGCGGACTCTTCAAGACCACCGACGGCGGCCGCACGTTCAACAAGGCGCTGTTCGTGAACGACTCGACGGGTGTCATCGACATCCAGATGGATCCCGGCAATCCTGACATCCTCTACGTCGCGATGTGGCAGGCATATCGCACCCCGTGGTCGATGTCGTCCGGCGGTGTGCATAGCGGCTTGCACAAGTCCACCGATGGCGGCGCGACCTGGACCAATCTTTCGGCGACCGCGCGCGGCTTCCCGAAAGGGGTCACCGGAAAGATCGGCATCGCGGTGTCGCCGGCAAAAACAAGCCGCATCTGGGCGCAGGTCGAGCACGACTCGGGCGGTCTGTTCCGCTCCGATGACGGCGGGCAGACCTGGGAAAGGATGAATTCCGATCGCCGCATGATGCAGCGGGCGTGGTACTACTCGCACGTCTACGCCGACCCGAAGGACTCGAACGTCGTCTATTCGCTCAACGTCGGTTTCCACAAGTCGCGCGACGGAGGCCGGACATTCCCGCAGAACATCAACGTGCCGCACGGCGACAATCACGACCTCTGGATCGCGCCGGACAATCCGAACCGGATGATCAACGCCAACGACGGCGGCGGCAACGTCTCTGTGAACGGTGGCCTGTCGTGGACCGACCAGGACTATGCGACGGCGCAATGGTACCACGTCGATCTCACCAACGACTGGCCGTACCATATCTGCGGTGCACAACAGGACAATTCGACGCTGTGCGGCCCGAGCCGCGGCGGCCAGAACGGGATCGGCGACTGGTACGATGGCGGCGGCGGCGAGTCCGGCTACGTCACGCCAAATCCGCGCGACCCGAACATCATCTTCGCCGGCAGCTATGGCGGACTGCTGACCCGGAAGGATCGACGCACCGGTTTCGAGCGGAACGTCACGGTCTTCCCGATCAACCCGATGGGCCACTCGTCGGAGGATATCGAGGTCCGCTTCCAGTGGACATTCCCGATCGTATTCTCGCGCCATACGCCTAACGTGGTGTATGCGGCGGGTTCGCGGCTGTTCCGGTCGACGAACGAAGGACAGAGCTGGACGCCGGTGTCGCCCGACCTGGCGCGGAAGGATCCGAAGACCATGGGCCCGTCCGGCGGTCCGATCACGCGCGACCAGACGGGTGTCGAGACCTATGCGCTCATCTTTGCCTTTGACGAGTCGCCGGTTCAGCCCGGAGTACTCTGGGCAGGAACGGACGACGGCCTGGTCTGGATCTCACGCAACAACGGCGTGAACTGGGAAAACGTCACGCCGAAAGACATCGGCGACTTCACGCGCATCTCCATCATCGAGCCGTCGAATTTTGTCGCTGGAGGGGCATTTGTTGCCGCCAACAGATATCAGCAGGGTGACAAGCAGCCGATCATCTACAAGACGAATGACTTCGGGAAGACGTGGACGAAAATCGTCAACGGCATAAAGCCTGATCATTTCGTACGTGCTGTTCGCGAAGATCCGGTGCGCCGTGGACTCCTCTTCGCCGGAACGGAGCGCGGCGTGTACGTGACATTTGATGAAGGCCTGTCGTGGCAGCAGATCAACAAGAACCTGCCCATGGTCCCGGTGCACGACTTGCGCATCAAGGACAACGACGTGGTGCTCGCCACGCATGGCCGCGCCTTCTGGGTGATGGACAACATGTCGGCGCTGCGCGAAGTGACGCCGGCAATCACGCAGAAATCGGCACACCTCTTCAGGCCGGTCGATGCCTACCGGACGCAATTCTTCGACGTCGCCTCGGGCGCCGTGGTGCAGTATTGGCTCAAGGATCGCGGGCAGAAGGTGAATGTCGAGTTCCTCGACGCCAGAGGCGCCGTGATCCGCTCGTTCACGTCCGATCAGGATCCGCAGGTGGCTGCCGACTCGCTCCGGCGTGCGGCAGCGATCGATTCACTGGTGCGTGGCGGCGCGTCCCGCGATTCGGCCACGCGCATGGTGGCTGCGCAGCAGACCGGTGGCGGTGGGGGCGGTGGCCGCGGCGGTGGTGGTCCGGCGCCACGAGTGCCTAACCAGGCAGGCATGAACACGTTCGCGTGGAACCTGCGCTACCCGGATGCGGAGCGGTTCCAGAACATCATCATGTGGGCGGCCGGAACCCAGGGACCTGTTGCCCCTCCCGGTACGTACAGCGTCCGGATGACGGTGGGCAATGAGGTGCAGACGCATCCGATTCGCGTCCGAAAGGACCCGCGTTCCAACGCGACGGACGCCGACCTGCAGGAGCAATTCCGGTTGCTCCTCGCGATTCGCGACAAGGTGTCCGAGGCCAACCTGGGCGTGCGCACGGTGCGCAACATGCGCTGGCAGGTGGCGGATCGGACCGAGAAGCTCACCGCGCAACAGCGCGCCGAGTTCGCGCGGCTCGCCGGCACGATGATGGACAGCCTGACGTATCGCGAGAACGAGGTCTACCAGACGCGCAACCAGAGCGGCCAGGATCCGCTCAATTATCCGATCAAGTTGAACAACAAGATCGCGGCGCTGTCCGGCGTGGTTGGCGCGGGGGAATTCCGGCCCACGGACCAGAGTCGTGCGGCATTCACCCGTCTCTCTCGTCAGCTCGATGCCGAGCTGTCAGCCCTGAAGAAAACGCTGGATACGAGCCTGCCCGCGCTCAACGCGATCCTGCGCGCGGCCGGGTTGCCAGAGCTGAAGCCGTCGACCGAGGAGTTGCCGCCGAGGAGAGGGCCGGTGGCGATGTAGCGGGAGGCAGGAAGCAGGAGGCAGGAAGCAGGGAAGGAACGAAACGTTTGAAATTTTGAGGGCCAGCAGACGACAGTCGCTGGCCCTCATCCTTCCCTGCTTCCTGCTTCCTGCCTCCTGCTTCCTGCCTCCTGCTTCCTTTTCATTCACCTTCCTGTCTCTGGCGCTGAAGTCCGCGCCCCAGGAACCGACTCGGCGCCACCAGCTCCCTCGACTGCTGCAGATCCTCGATGAACATCGCCTGGGCCGTCGCGCCTAACGCGGAGTCCTCGATCACGGCGTCGAGCTCGAAGTTGATCGCCACGCCTAACGGATTGAAGTCCGTCGAGCCGATGCGGACCCAGCGGCCGTCGACCACGCTCGTCTTGGCGTGCATCATCTCGCCGCGCCATTCCCAGATCCGCACACCGTTCCGCAGCAGCCGCTGGTACGATCGCGTCATCAGCCCGCGCAGCCAGAAATGATCGTACCGGCTGGGCACCAGCACCCGGACGTCCACCCCGTCGCGGGCCGCGCCCGACAGCGCTTCGATCTCGGGGCCCGAGGGCATGAAATAGGCGCTCGCGATCCAGATGGACTTTTCCGCCGCGACCGACTGCATCTGCAGCGCGCGAGAGACACGGAACCGTCCCGGCTCCCCCTCAATGATCCCCACCAGGCTTCCGGGATGAAGCCTGGTGTTGAGGAACGAAGATCGGGGCGCCCGCATCACGCGCGCGCGAGGACCGGTCCGGCCGCGCGCCCGGGCCCACATCCGGTCAAAGGCCTGTTGCATGTCCTTGGCCGCGTCACCGTCGATCCGCACGGCGGTGTCACGCCACGGACTCCGGCGACGTCGGATCATGCCGTGCTTCCACTCCACGCCGATGCCGATCCCGCCCGTGATGCAGCTCTTTCCATCGGCGACCATGACCTTCCGGTGATCGCGAGGGAGGAGCCCCAGCCATGCCCGGAAGCCAGGCGGGTTGAAAGGCCTGACGTCGAGGCCTTCGCGCTTGAGCTGCTTGAAGTACGACCACGGCGTTGGCAGCCGGCCCAGCCAGTCGACCAGCACACGGACCCGCACCCCTCTGTCGGCGGCATCGGCAAAGGCCTTCACGAAGCGGTCGCCGATCTCATCCCTCCGGAAGATGTAGCCCTCGAAGTCCAGGGTCTCCCGGGCCGACTCGATGAGCGCCAGCATGGCGTCGAAAGTGCCACCGCCATCCCTCAGCAATGTCACCACGTTTCCGCAGGAGACATCCGCCGAGGCGATCCGCCAGAGCGCCCGTGAAAACGACGGGCGGGGGCCGTCTTCTGCGACCAGGTGGCCGACGTCGGCTCGCGAAACCGGATGGATAGACACGCTTGAAGACTACAGACGGATGGGGCATGGGGCATGGGGCATGGGGCCGCGGCGGTAACCCTGACTGCCTCTGACCTCTGACCTCTGGCCTCTTCTATGTTTCATCCCATGCTACCCATCAATCTCAGCGGGCGCCGGGCTCTCGTAGCAGGCATTTCGGACGACAACGGGTTTGGCTTTGCGATTGCGAAGGCGCTCGCCGAAGCCGGCGCTAGTGTAATTGCCGCGTCGTGGCCCCCAGCGCTCAACATCTTCAGGACCCTCATCGAGCGTGGAAAGCTCGACGAATCGCGCAGGCTGTCGGACGGATCGTTACTCCAGTTCGAACGCATTTACCCTCTCGACGCTGCTTTTGATACACTGGACGACGCGCCGGCCGAATTGCGAGAGAGCAAGCGCTACAAGGATGTCGGCGATTTCTCCATTGAAGGTCTCGCCAGGCGGCTCTCGGACGACTTCGGCCCCGGCGGCCTGGATGTCGTCGTGCACTCGCTCGCGAATGGTCCCGAGGTGCGCAAGGCACTCATCGACACCACGCGTGCCGGATACCTGGCAGCCATTGCCGTGAGCGCGTACTCGATGGTCTCCATGATGCGCAGCCTCGCCCCGCTGATGAAGCGGGGCGGCAGCGCGATGTCACTGACGTACCTCGCCAGCGAACGCGCCGTCCCGTTTTACGGAGGCGGGATGTCGTCGGCGAAGGCCGCGCTCGAGAGTGACACGCGCATGCTCGCCTTCGAGGCGGGTCGCAACTGGGGAATCCGGGTCAACACGATTTCCGCGGGCCCGTTTGCCTCACGCGCCGCGACGGCGATCGGCGTCGTCGATCAGCTGGTGACGTATTGTGCCGAAAACTCGCCGCTGACCGAACATCTCACGGGCGCGGAAGTCGGCAACACCGCCGCATTCCTGGCCAGCGATCTCTCGTCAGGCATAACGGGAACGACGGTGTATGTCGACAAGGGGTACCATGCGATGGGGATCGCGGTGGCGGGAACGGCGCCACACAGAGAAGACTGAGCTGCGTGCTGATTGCTGATTGCCGCTGCATGTGCGGCGTGCTTGTGCTGGGGCGACGTGGCACCAGCTCCAGCACGAAGCATTCCGCAGTAGCAATCAGCAATCAGCACGCAGCCTTCAGTTAGACTTCAGCGGCGCCTCTTGCCATCCGGCACGAATTGGAATTCATGTTGCACCAGCTGGTGCACCGGATATCCGCCCCGGAACGCGGGCACGTACATCGCCTCCTCGAGCGCGCGCCGGACTGATTCCACGAAACCGGGGTGCGTCGCGAAGACCACACTGATGCGGTCGGGATCGATCTCCCCGGTTGCCGACACGATGAATTCCACCATGACCGAGCCGGTGACCTGCGCGTCGTACAGCGCATCCGGATACTGCGGCCGGATCGGTTTGGCGCTGTCCTGGCGAGCCGCCACGTCCACTTGAGCGGCGGTGAAGATCTGCCGGTTGTCGACCAGCTTGGCGATTTCCGCCGCCGCCGACAGGGCGTTAGGCGCGGGCCGTTTGGCGCGGCGCTCGCCCTCCTTTGACCAGATCACGATCGCGCCGCAATACGGCCTGGTGACCATGTGAAATTGCGGTGGGATGAGGGATCCGGTGTAGACCTCGAAGGCGGCAATGGAAAATGGCGAGAGCGCGTCGATGTCGAACTCGCCTGCTCCGAGCGGCGCACCATCGAGGACCGTGAGTGGGGCGCACCCGCCGGCCCTGCTGAAGCGGAGCTGGTTGCGGATGATGCCGCGTGTCGGCACGATCCTGACACCGGGTATCGTCTGGAACATGTCAGACATCCGGCCTGGGTTGCGCTTATCGATGTCGGCCGCGGTAAAAAAGCGCCCGAATCCGGCATTCCTCCGGTGATAGAACCCCTCTCTCCATCCGGTCAGGTTGGAGTGGCCTGTAACAACGATAGGCGTGAGCGACACGATGAGCCGGGACAGTGTCACTTCGAGCGGAATGGTCTTTCCGGCGAGGACGAGCAATTCCAGCGTGTCCGGTTGATAACCGAGACGGCGGAAGCGAAGCGATAACATTCCTGGCCGGACCTTCGCGAGCTCGAACCGTCCGCTGTCGTCTGTTTCGGCGATGAGCTGGCTGCCCCGGATCGAAATCTGTGCGCCGATGATTGCCAGTCCCTGGGAGTCCCGCACGATGCCGCGGATTCCACCGAGACCGAGGTTACCCTGCTGCGCGGCGGCACTCACGCTGAAACAGGCCAGTGCCACGGCAATGAGCCGGCGCTGGTTCGTACGGTTCCCTGTTTGGCGGACGCGCATAAAGGTCCTTTCGACGTCCCCACGTAGCCCTCAAGGGAGCTTCAAGTTCCGAACTGAGCGCTTTGCCGGTACCAAGGCGCTCAGACGGAGCTGATTGCTGATTGCTACTTGCTGGGGTTGATGCAGAGTGCTGGGGCTGGAGCAGAGGCTAGTGGCAAACCTGAAGCCGAAGCGAAATCCAGCTCAAGCTCCAGCACGCAGCGTGCAGCCCGAGCAATCAGCAATCAGCACGCAGCGGCTCAATTAGGACTTAGCGGCGTTTCTTTCCATCCGGCACAAACTGAAACTCGTGCTGCACTACCTGGTGCACCGGATAGCCGCCGCGGATCGCGGGCACATACACCGCTGCCTCCAGCGCATTGCGTACCGAGTCGACGAACCCCGGGTGTGTGGCGAAGACCACGCTGATCCGATCGGTGTCGACTTCACCCGACGCCGTCACGATGAACTCGACCATCACCGAGCCACCGACCTGCGCATCGTACAGGGCATCAGGATACGCTGGCTTCACCGGCTTGGTGCTGTCCTGTCGCGCCGTGATGTCCACTTGAGCCGCGGTGAAAATCTGCCGCTCATCAACCAGCTTCGCGATCTGCGACGCCGTCGATTGGACGTTAGGCTGCGGGCGCTTGATCCGGCGCTGGCCTTCCTTCGACCAGATTACGATCGCGCCGCAGGTGCGCGGGCCGATGCCCGGCGCCACCGAGAAGCGCGGCGGCACGATCGTCCCGGTGTAGACCTCGAAAGCCTCGATCGACCGCGGTGACAGGTTGTCGATGTCGAATTCGCCCGATGCGAGCGGCGACCCATCGAGCCAGGTCAGCGGTGCGCATCCCCCGCGCGCCCCACGGAAGCGGAGCTGGGATTTGATCATCCCGAAAGGATTCGGCTGAATCGTCACCCCGGGGATCATCCGGAACATGTCGCTCATCTGGCTCGGATTTCGCTTCTCGATGTCTTCTGACGTGAAGAAGTGGCCCGAGCCAACGTCGCGGCGCTGGTAGAATCCGGCGCGCCATCCTGTAAGGTCGGCACGACCACTGACCACGACGGGCGTCAGCGATATGGCCAGCCTGGACAGTTTGATTTCGAGTGGAACCGTCTTTCCAGCCAAGACGAGCAGTTCGACAGTGTCGGGTGCATAACCCAGGCGGCGGAACCGAATCGACAGCATGCCAGGACGCACCTTGGCCAGCTCGAACCGCCCGCTGTCGTCCGACTCCGCGATCAACGACGCGCCGGCAAACGTGATCTGGGCACCGATGATGGCCTGGCCACTGGAGTCGCGAACGAAGCCGCGCACGCCGCCCGTTCCCAGAATCCCATCCTGCGCCTCGGCGGCTACCGGGAAAGTCAAAATCGCCGCAACGCCGGCAAGGAGCCGACGGATTCTCGTGACGATGACCGGTTGATGGCGCATTGAGCTCCTTCCTTCTTCGGCATTCTTACCGCGAGCGCGGTGCAAGTTCCGCCCTACAGTATGGGACACAGGCGGAACGGGGAAGAGTTGGATCGCGAGTCGAAGCCACGGCGGTTTTCCTGACCATTCCTGCAGCCAATCGTGAACGCCAACGGATCCATGGCGTTAGCTAGCTGCTCGACTGGACCTCCATAAGCCTGGTCACCAAGTTGGCAGCGAGAATTAATCGAACCTTTACGTCCGGTCACACCTCCGGGGTTTAACGTGCTGAACGCGCTTCGTACTTCTGCCGCATCTTTCATTGCACTCGCCGCACTGCAGACGCCACTCGCCCAGGGCAGCGACCTTCGCGGCTTCACTGCCGCATCTGCCACGACGCAGAAAGAGTGGGAGACAAAATTCAGGGCAATTCCTGACCCCGTGCGGTTGCGGGCGGCGATGGAACGGCTGTCGGCGAGGCCGCACCACGTCGGCTCGGCGTACGGGAAGTCGAATGCCGAATGGCTGCGGGACCAGTTCGCTTCTTATGGATGGGAGGCAAAGATCGAGGAATACCGGGTGTTATTCCCGACCCCGAAAGAGCGACGGGTCGAACTGGTCGAGCCCACCCGTTTCGTCGCCAAGCTGGAAGAGCCGGTCATTCCCACGGACGCATCGACGTCGCAACGCGCCGAGCAGCTTCCCACGTACAACTCATATTCGGGCGAGGGTGATGTCACGGCACCGCTGGTCTACGTGAATTACGGAGTGCCGGCGGATTACGAGGAGCTTGACCGGCGGGGGATCTCCGTTCGCGGCGCCATCGTGATCGCTCGTTATGGTGGATCGTGGCGCGGCATCAAGCCCAAGTTGGCGGCCGAGAAGGGCGCGGTGGGGTGCATCATCTATTCGGATCCGCGCGACGACGGATACGCGCAAGGCGACGTTTACCCGGCCGGTCCCTGGCGTCCCAAAGACGGTGTGCAGCGTGGCTCAGTGCTGGATCTTCCCGTCGCCCCAGGTGACCCACTTACCGTTGGAACCGGGGCGACGGTCGACGCTCCAAGGATTGACCGGGCTGCGGCGACGACGATCATGAAGATCCCGGTGTTGCCGATTTCCTACGGCGATGCCCAGCCACTGCTGGCCGCGTTAGGCGGACCGGTGGTGCCGGACGCGTGGCGCGGCGCGTTGCCAATCACGTACAAAATGGGCCCCGGGCCCGCCAAGGTCCGGCTCAAGGCGGAGTTCAACTGGACCCTGGCGCCGGTCTACAACGTCGTAGCGACGCTCCGCGGGTCAGAACTACCTGACGAGTGGGTGGTGCGCGGGAACCACCACGATGGCTGGGTGAACGGCGCCGAGGACCCGATCGCGGGGATGATTGCCGAGCTGGAGGAGGCCCGCGCGTTAGGCGAGCTGGTGAAGCAGGGCTGGCGGCCACGGCGCACGATCGTCTACACGGCCTGGGATGCCGAGGAGCCGGCGCTGCTCGGGTCGACGGAATGGGCTGAGCATCATGCGGCGGAGTTGAAGCAGAAGGCGGTGCTCTACCTCAACACCGACGGCAACGGTCGCGGATTCCTGTACGCGGGCGGGTCGCATTCGCTGGAGCGACTGGTGAACCAGGTGGCGCGCTCCGTGGATGATCCGGAGTCACGCGGGACGGTCTGGCGTCGTGCCCAGGCGGCACGGATCCGGTACGGCGGCCCGGCGCAACGGCGCGAGGCGCGCGAGCGCCAGGACCTGCGCATCGACGCGTTAGGCTCCGGTTCCGACTTCACGCCATTCCTCCAGCACCTGGGGGTCGCCACGCTGAACCTCGGCTTTGGCGGTGAAGACGGCGGCGGCATTTATCACTCGATTTATGACACCTTCAGCTGGTTCACGCGCTTCAGTGACACGTCCTTTGTGTATGGGAAGGCGCTGGCGCAGGTGGCCGGTACCATTGTCATGCGCGTCGCGAACGCCGATATCCTGCCGCACGAATTTGGCGCCCTGGCCGAGACCGCGCGCGGATATGTCGGCGAGTTGAAGGCGCTGCGGGAGGAGGTCGCCGGCCGCATCGCCGAGACGAATCGGCAGATCGATGACGGCGTTTTTGCAGCGACGCAGGACCCGAAACGGCCGGAGCGCTTGCCGGCGAAGGAGTCGTTGGCGCCCCACCTCAACTTTGCCCCCCTCGACAACGCCGCCGAATCGCTGGCGCGCGCAGCAGCCCGGTTCGAGCGCGCGCAGGGCTCCGCGTTAGGTGCGACCCTGGACAAGGCATCTGCGACGGCCGTCAATGCGATGCTGAAGGACGTCGAGCGGACGATGACGTCGGACCAGGGTCTCCCTCGGCGCCCGTGGTACCGGCACCTGTTGTACGCGCCGGGCTACTACACGGGGTACGGTGTAAAGACGATGCCGGCGGCGCGGGAAGCGATCGAGCAGAAGCAGTGGGCGGAGGCGGAGCGGGAGATGGGAAGGGTCGCCGCGGCACTCGATGCTGCTGCAGTTCAAATCAACAAAGCAGCTGAAAAGCTCGAGAATGGACGCTGATTCTACCAACAGACCACATAAACAACCGAATGAACCGCCAAGGCCGCAAAGGATCGCCAAGGACTGATAGTCAACGTTCCTTCGCGCACCTTGGCGTCCTTGGCGGTGAATCAGTTCCCGTGCCATCTGCACCGAAGGAGTAACTGGATGATCAGCTTGATTGGTTTGTTCGCGGTCACGACATTCGCGCAGGGAACGGATTCCGTTGATATCCTTGTGCGTAACGGCACCGTGTACGATGGCTCAGGGGCGCCGGGTCGAGTCACAGACGTGGGTATTCGAGCGGATCGCATCGTCTTCATCGGCGACGGCTCCCGCATGCGCGCCGGCCGCACGATCGAGGCACGCGGACTTGTTGTCGCCCCCGGGTTCATCGACCCGCATACGCACGTGCTGGCAGGAGCGCCGAGCGCAAACGAAAGTGAACGCCGCGCAGAAAGCGCCCTGATGCAGGGCATAACCACGGTCACTATCGGCCCGGATGGTCGCGGTCCGTTCAACATGGCCCAGGTGATGTCCGACTGGGATCGACTCGGCGCCGGCACCAACGTCTACAACCTCGTTGGGTTCGGTGCGGTGCGAGGCGCCGTCATGGGAAGCTCGTCGGCGAAGGCGACGCCGGCGCAGATCGACAGCATGCGCAAGCTGATCGACAAGGCGATGCGCGAAGGAGCGTACGGCGTCGGTGGCGGGTTGTTCTACGCACCGCAGAGCTATTCCTCGACCGAGGAAGTCATCGCGGTCGTTTCGGCGGCGAAGCCGTACGGTGGCGTCTACGACTCCCACCAGCGCGACGAGAGCTCGTACACCATCGGCCTGATGAACTCCGTGCGCGAAGCCATCCGGATCGGGCGAGAGTCGGGTCTCACGACCAACATCGGTCACGTCAAGGCGTTAGGCGTGGATGTGTGGGGCTATGCGGACAGCGTACTGCGGCTCATGCGTGAGGCACGGGCGCAGGGACATATGGTTGTTGCTGACCAGTATCCGTGGACGGCGAGCGGCACCGGGTTGAGCGCGGCCCTGTTGCCGCGGTGGGCGCAGGCCGGCGGCGGCGATTCGCTACGCGCCCGCATCGCCGATGCAGCGACACGGGAGCGAATGTTGACCGAGATGCGCGACAATCTCAGGCGGCGCGGCGGCGACAGCACGCTGCTGCTCATCAACGGAAACGCCGCGGCCCGTCCGTACATCGGCAAAACACTGAAGCAGGTCGCCGCCGAGAAGGGGAAGCCGGCCGTGGAGACGGCGCTCGAGATGATACAGCAAGGCCTCGACATGGGCGTCGCGTCGTTCAACATGACCGAAGCCGACATCGAGAAGTTCATGAAGGACCCGTTCGTGATGACGAGCTCGGACGGGTCCGGCGGCCACCCTCGGCTCTACGGGACCTATCCCCGGAAGATCCGTCGTTATGTGCTCGACAAGCCCGTGATCACGATGGAGCGGATGATCCAGTCGGCTTCCCAGCAAGTGGCTGAGGTTTACGGAATCCGCGAGCGGGGGTCGATCAAAACCGGGTTTTTCGCCGATGTAATCGTGTTCGACCCCGCAACGCTCCGGGAGCGGGCCACGTATGTTGAGCCAGAGCTGTTGAGCGAGGGGATGCGGTGGGTATTGGTGAACGGAAAGTTGGCGGTGGATGGGGGTCGCCCGACGGGAGTCATGGCGGGTCGAGGGCTGCGAAAGCGGTAACTCAGCTATTTCCTGAGACTTAGATCGAGGCGCGCCGCGATGTCTATGCGACGCGCCTTGTGTTTATTAGCCCCGACCAATCTATTCGGATGAGCGTTTCGGCCCCGGACTTGCTTTAGCAGCGGTGGACAGCGGGAACTGCAGTTTGGACCATACTTGTTAGGCGGCTCCCGGCGGCACTGCGTGATCTAACTGAAGGCAGAACTTGAGTTGAGCAGCAGGCCGGTGCGATGCGTTAGGGCAACGGCTGCGGGGAAAGTGCGGGGATGGTGCCACAACACCCGTTAGGTGCTGCTGGTAACAGGACTCGCATCTGGTTTGGGAGGGCGGAGCCTCAGACGCCGTGAGGTGACCGCTGGCAGGGGACGCGAACCGTGTCCTGGCAGGTCGGCGCGCAGGTGAAGGGCGTAATCCGACAATGGCACCCCGGCCGCGAGGCCGGTCCGCAAAGCCACGGGTCTTCGTGGGGAGTTTGGTTGTTCCCGGGAGATAGCCGAGCCGCCGAAGGACGCATTCGGCAGTTCC
>DASRPK010000168.1:0-4132 GCA_035646395.1 Gemmatimonadaceae bacterium
GCTCAACGTGAACGCGATGTTATGGAAGACCTCGCCCGCGGCGACGGAGCTCGAGGAGCGCGCGATGGACTGGCTCCGCCAGATGCTGGGCCTGGGCGACGGCTGGTTCGGCATCATCAATGACACCGCGTCGACGTCCACTCTCCTGGCGCTGGCGGCGGCCCGTGAAGCACACGGCGACCTGCAGATCCGGCAGCGGGGACTTGCCGGCCGTCCCGAGGTGCCGGTGTTGCGGATGTACCTGTCGGAACAGGCCAACCTGTCGGTGGACAAGGCCATTATCACGTTAGGCATCGGTTACGACAATTGCGTGCATGTGCCGGTCGACGAGGCGTTCCGGATGCGGGCCGACGCTCTGGAAGCGATGATCGCCGCCGATCGCGCCGCGGGCCGGCAGCCGCTTGCAGTGGTTGCCACCGCGGGTACCACCGGCACCGGGAGCGTCGACCCCATTCCGGCGATTGCCGACATCTGCCAGCGTGAGCGGATCTGGCTGCACGTCGATGCGGCATACGCCGGCAGCGCGGCCGTTGTGCCGGAACACCGGAACGTGCTGGCCGGGGTCGAGCGTGCCGACTCACTGGTGGTCAACCCGCACAAGTGGCTGTTCACGCCCATGGACCTGTCGGCCATGTACACGCGCCGTCCCGACGTATTGAAGCGCGCGTTTTCACTGGTGCCCGAGTATGTCGATACGGCGAAGCGCGATGAAGTCGTGAACCTCATGGACTATGGCGTCGCGCTCGGCCGCCGTTTCCGCGCGCTGAAGCTGTGGATGGTGATTCGCTCGTTTGGAGTGGATGGCATCGTCGAACTCCTGCGCTCTCATATCGCACTGGCGAGCGAGTTTGCGATGTGGGTGGAGAACGACCCCGACTGGGTGCTCGCCGCGCCGCAGATGTTTTCGCTGGTGTGCTTTCGTTATGCGCCCGCCAGCATGTCCCCGAAGGATGCGGATGCGATGAACCAGCGGATCCTCGATCGCGTCAACGCCAGCGGCCGCGCGTACCTGTCGCACACGCGACTCAACGGACGGATCGTGTTGCGACTGGCCATCGGCAACCTCCGCACGGAACGACGGCACGTCGCCGATGCCTGGTCGCTCCTGAAGGAGGCCGCCAGCGATTTCGAAACGGCTGTAGTTCACCCCGAGACGTAATGAGGCCCCATCATCGACTACGATGGGGCCCTCGTTGCGGTGTTCGTTCAGCGTGACCCGAGTGTGAAGTTCACTCCGGCGTACAGGACAAGCTGCGTATCGTCGTGAATCAGAAGTTTGGCCTCGCCATACGGCTGAAGCCTTCCCACTCTCGAGTTGATTCCGAAGAGGATGTTCACCCCCAAATCGGTATTGGATACGTCGCCCAGATTCTGGTTCACGATGCCAAGCCCGCCACCACCGTACAGGTCGTAGCTTGCCCTGGTGGGGAGAAAAATCTTGACATCCCCATTGAATCCCATCTTGTTGCCCCGATCGGGCAGGTACAGCTCGAGTGACGGATAGAACTCGATTTGCGTGGAGATCGGCACGGTAAAACTTGCGCCGAGGATAACCTCGTCGGTCTGGAAGTTGTATCCGGCTCGTGTGCCGACGTATGTGCCCGACTGCGCGGAAGCGCTCACGGAAAGGCCCACAAGCGCCGCGATAAGCGAACCAAGACGTACGATTGAACCAGGTAGCATGTGTTTCACGTTCGTTCTCCGAGGGGGGTCGCCAGCCGGTAGCACCGCGAGGACACCTCCCGTTACCCACTGCATTTTCGCGCGTTCGGTCGGGTTCGGGTGCTGCGAAGGAGGCTGGGCCGGAACCGCCGTGTGCGGATCGTGTAGTGCCGCCGACCCCGACCTTTATCATGACTTCGTCCCACTGGGCGCTCTTTGTCTTGGCCCTGTCAGCGCAGACCATTCGCGCGCAGTCCGCTACGGCCAGTCTTATCGGAACGGTCCGCGACGAAACGGGACGCCCGGTACGCGAGGCCTTGGTCGTGATCGACGCCGAGACGACTCCTATGCGAGTGCGGACCAGCGCAGACGGCAGTTTCCGTATCGCCCAGGTTCCGGTTGGTGGCCATGAGTTGCAGGTCGTTCGCATTGGCTTTCGGCCGCATCGCTCCCGAATCTCTGTACCGGCGTCAGGCCTGAATGTCGAGGTCACGATCGAGCACGCACCGGTGCTGCTCGACACCATCGCGGTCCGGGTTTCACGAGCCGGCATCCACGGCACCGTGGTCACGCGTGGTGTCGCGTTGCTGCCTCACGAACCGCGACCACTGCGTGGCGCAATCGTCGAAGTGCTGAACATGCCGTTCCGCACAACGACCGGTGCGGACGGTCGCTTCAGCGTCGGCGAAATCACCGAAGGTGCGTACAGCCTCCTCGTCAGGATCGACCGCTATCAATCGCGGATCGTGCCCGCCTATGTGCCTGCAAACGGCGGAGTGGAACTGAACATCGTCCTCGATTCCACAATCGCCGACTGGCAGCGGCGTGAAGACATGGAACTGCGCGAAATCAGCCGCCGGCTTCGTGAGGCCAACAATCCCTCGGCCTTTGTTTCCGCGGCGGAGCTGGCCTTCCCGAATGGAACGACACTCAAGGATGCGCTGCGCGAAACGCCGTCGACGCTTTCGCGCGGGCTGCTCCTGAAGGACGACATCACCTGTATCTACGTCGATGGGGATCCAAGGCCGGGCATGACTGCGGCCGACTTCCTGGCCGAAGACGTGCACGCGGTGGAGGTCTACGGCATCGATGCCAGGGGCAGCACGCAAGCGCCTGTCAAACCCTGGCTCATGGGAACGTTCTGCGGCACTGGAACGCGCCAGGGACCACTGTGGACGAGACCTCCCGACGACGAGCCGCGTGGGTACGGCCGAGGAAGCCCGAGGCGGCAGATGGACAACCTTGCCCGGGTCGCCGTCATCTGGCTCAAGCGCCGACGGTAGAGTGAACTGAGTTGAAGAGTTGAAGAGTTGAAGAGTTGAAGAGTTCTCACGCGATTTTTCTTGCGGTTAAAGCAACCGTAACCATATTCGCGATGTTGCATCGGGGGATGGCTGGGGCGCGGGAGGGAAACCCGGACTACACGCCTGGCGGAGGACCGATGGACATGCGGAGCCGGAAGGGCACCATCGCCGTACTGGTCGCCGTACTGACCACAGGTCTGGTTGCGGTTTCGGCGGTCTCGCTGGACACGAACCGGTTGCTCAGCTTCCGCAACGAACTGCAGTTCTCGGCCGACGCCGGCGCCCATGCCGGCGCGATCCAGCTGCTCGAGCCTAACGATCCGACGTACACGGCCGACACGGCGGCGGCGTACGCGGCGCGCTACAAGGCCATGCAGACGGTGGTCCAGGTGGACTCGGTGGAACTCGGCGGCTGGGATGATTTCAACAACCAGTTCCTGCCGGGCCTGACGCCATTCAACGCGGTTCGCGTGGTCGTGAGCCAGCGTCCCACCGGCCTGCTCATATCACACTTCGGCGTGAATTCTCCACGACTGCGTGCGCGCGCCGTTGGGTGGGTACAGACGGATTCGTCGGCAACGGTGCGAAAGGTGATTTTGGCGCAGTAGGAGTAAGAACGGGAAGCAGGAGGCAGGAAGCAGGAACAGGGAAGGAACGAAACGGTTGAAATATTGAGGGCCCGCAGGCGTCAGCCGCGGGCCCTCGTTCCACCCCCGTTTCCTGCTTCCTGCGTCCTGCTTCCTCCCATCAATCAGTCCCCAACCTCGGGCACCAGCTTCGGCGGTACGCGATGCTCGGCGGTCCGCTGCGACACGCCGAACCCGAGCTTCCGGGCGAACCAGGTGCGCCACTGGTCGAAGATCTCGTAAAACGTCGGAATGGCGATCAGCGTCAGCAGCGTCGACGTGATGACGCCGCCGATGACCGCCCTGCCTAACGGGGCACGGAAGTCCGCACCTTCGCCAGCGCCAATCGCCACCGGCATCATGCCGGCGATCAGCGCGAACGTGGTCATGAGGATCGGTCGCAACCGGATCGAGCCACCCTCGATCAGCGCGTCACGCAACGACATTCCGTCGCGCTCCCGCGCCCACTTGGCGAAGTCGATGAGCAGGATGGCGTTCTTCGCCACGATGCCCATCAGCAGAATCACCCCGATCAGGCTC
>DASRPK010000169.1:0-4577 GCA_035646395.1 Gemmatimonadaceae bacterium
GCCTCAGCTTTCAGGGCAATATCGAGGGGCGCGACCTGCCCAAGGGCGAAAGTGATCGCGGGCCGTTCGATGTCGTCGTCTGCGACGGCTTCGTCGGCAATATCGTCCTCAAGTTCTACGAAGCGGTCGCGCCGATGATGATGGGCCTTCTCAGGAAGAACGGTGCGGAAGACGCATTGCTCGGCAAGTCATTCGCCCATCTCGATTATTCTGCGTACGGCGGCGCGCCATTGTTAGGCGTGAACGGTATCAGCATTATCGCCCACGGAAAATCGTCCGCGCGCGCCCTGAAGAACGCGGTCAAGGTTGCGGCGCGGGCCGCTGCCTCCCGGCTCGACGCGCACATCGGCGAGCGGCTCGGCGAGTCCGCAGCGACTGGAGTCAAGGCGTGAAGCGTCCGTTCGTGTACCTCGCCGGCGTGGGCCGGTGCTCGCCCGATCGTGTCCTCCGCAATCACGAGTTTGCGGCGATGGGACTCGAGACCAACGACGAGTGGATCGTGCAGCGCACCGGCATCCGTGAGCGGCGCATCGCCGGTCCGACGGAGAACAACCGCACCATGTCGGCTGCCGCATCGCGTGTCGCGATGGAACGCGCCGGCGTGCATCCGGGCGAGATCGACCTCATTGTGTTAGGCACAGCGTCACCGGACCATCTGCTGCCGGCGACCGCGGTTGAGCTGCAGGCCGAACTCGGCGCCTCACGAGCCGCCGCCTTCGACGTCTCTGCCGCCTGCTCCAGTTGGCTGTACGGCCTGATCGTAGCCGAAGGCCTGATGATGAGCGGCAACGCGGACACCTCGCTTGTCGTGGGAACCGAAAAGCTGAGTGCGATCGTCGACTGGAAGGATCGCTCGACGGCCGTGCTCTTTGGCGATGGCGCCGGGGCCGCCGTGCTCAAGCGGTCGAGACAGGGGAAGGGAATCCTCTCCACCTTCTTCCGCTCGGACGGAACGCTGGCGCAGCTGCTGCATCGCCCGACGGGCGGCGCCGCAAAACCATTCGATCCATCATCGCCTGACGACCCGACGCGCTTCATCCAGATGGAGGGGCGCGAAGTGTTCAAGCACGCGGTGCGCTCCATGTCGGAAGCGTGCGATCGTGCCCTCGACGGCGCCAAGATGACCGGTGCCGACATTGACCTGCTCATCCCGCACCAGGCGAACGTCAGGATCATCGAGGCGACGGCAAAGCACGCCGGTATCCCGATGAACAAGGTGTACGTGAACGTGGATCGCTTCGGGAACACGTCGTCGGCATCCGTCCCGATGGCGCTCGAGGAAGCGATGGCCCAGGGCCGCGTCACCGAAGGCTCGACCGTCCTTCTCGTTGCGTTCGGCGCCGGCTTCACGTGGGCCTCCCTCGTCATCCGTTTCTAAGCTCATGATGCCGTTCATCGCTGCTCGCTCGTCGATGGTCGCTACGACATGATGGACGTCGTTCTGCTCTTTCCCGGTCAGGGATCACAGAAGCCGGGGATGGGAAAGGACCTGGCAGCCGCTTTTCCGGCGGCCGCAGATGTCTTCCGCCAGGCAGACGTCGCCCTCGGGGAACCGCTGTCGACGCTCTGCTTCGATGGTCCCGCCGACACGCTCACGCTCACGCACAACGCGCAGCCGGCGCTGCTCGCCCATGGCGCGGCGGTGTGGGCGGTGATGCGCGAGGCCGTTGGCGACAGTGTGCGTGCCGCCGCCGGGCATTCGTTAGGTGAGTTCACCGCCTATCACGCCGCCGGTGCGCTCGAGCTGCCTGACGCCGTCAGACTCGTCAGGCAGCGGGGGTCCCTGATGTACGAGTCGGGACTGGCCCGGCCCGGCGCGATGGCCGCGATCCTCGGCGACACCGATCGTTCGATCGACGAGATTTGCGCCGAGGCCACAGCCTCGCCCGAAGGGGGACTCGTGGTGGCGGCGAATTACAACTCGCCAGGACAAGTGGTCGTCTCCGGTGAAGTCGCCGGCGTCGAGCGGGCGATGGAGCTGTCGAAGCAGGCGGGGGCAAAGCGCGCGATCCGGCTGCCGGTATCGGGCGCGTTTCATTCTCCGCTGATGCAGAGCGCCTGGCAGGCCTTCGCGCAGACGCTGAGTCACGCGTCGATGAAGGATCCCTCCGTGCCGGTCTACGCCAACGTCAACGCCGAACCAGTGACCGCGGCGAAAGACGCCCTGCGACTGCTGCTCGAGCAATTGACCGCCCCCGTGCGCTGGACCCAGCTCGTCGAACGACTGGCGCGTGATTTTCCGGCCGCGCTATTCGTAGAGATGGGACCGGGCAGCGTGCTGACCGGGCTCGTCCGGAAGATCGCACCGCATGTGGAGTGCATCGCCTGCGGTACCGCGGCGGACGTCAAGTCGCTCATGTCACGCACCGCGAAGGCGTCATGAAGATCGATCTTTCGGGACGCGTTGCGCTGGTGACAGGAGCCACCCGGGGCATTGGACGCGCCATTGCCGGCACGTTGACCGAATGTGGTGCGAGGGTCGCGGTCGTCGGCCGCGACCAATCGCGGGCTGACGCAGCGGCCGTGGAGATTGGTGGCGGAGCCCAGGGGTTTGCCTGCGACATCGCGGATACGGCGCAGGTGACTGCCCTCATCGAGGCAGTGGAAAAAGCCTTCGGCTCGCTGGATATCCTCGTCAACAACGCCGGCCTAACGCGGGACAACATCCTGCTGCGCCTCAAGGACGACGACTGGAACGCCGTGCTCGATGCCAACCTGCGAGGCGCGTTTGCGACCATCCGTGCCGCCACGCGCGGCATGATGAAGCGGCGCTGGGGGCGCATCATCAACATCTCGTCCGTCGTCGGGCTCACCGGCAACAAGGGCCAGGCCAATTACGCCGCCAGCAAGGCCGGATTGATCGGCCTCACGAAATCCGTCGCGAAGGAGTTTGCATCGCGGAACATCCTGGCCAACGTCATCGCGCCGGGCTTCATCGAAACCGACATGACCGCGGCGATGACTCCCGAAGCGCGCGCGGCACTGAGTGGACAGATTCCGCTCGAGCGACTGGGAACCCCGCAGGATGTTGCGAGCGCGGTCGCGTTCCTTGCGTCAGAGCAGGCAGCCTACATCACCGGCCAGGTCCTGGTTGTCGACGGCGGTCTGGTCATGTAACGATTGACGTGGCTTTCTTTTAGATTGTTTGGTTCCCGCACCACGCACCCAACCCAGAGGCAAGGTATGTCCGACAATACCGACAAGGTAAAAGACATCATCGAGAAGGAACTCGGCGTCGAACGCGACAAGTTGACCAACGAAGCGAGTTTCATCGAGGACCTCGGGGCCGACAGCCTCGACATCGTGGAACTGGTCATGGAGTTCGAGAAGGAGTTCAACATCGACATCCCGGATGAGGATGCGGAAAAGCTGCGCACAGTCGGTGATGCGCTGAAGTACCTCAACGAGAAGGTTGGCGCGTAGTGAAACGCCGGGTTGTCATCACGGGACTCGGGCTGCTCTCGCCAGTCGGCAACGATGTGGCGACGACATGGCGCGCGCTCTGCGATGGCGTGAACGGCGTCGGGCCCATCACCCAGTTCGACACGACGAAGTTTCCCGTCAAGTTCGGCTGCGAGCTGAAGGGGTTCGATCCGCTGCAGTACATGGACCGCAAGGAAGTGAAACGCAACGACGTCTTCACGCAGATGGCACTGGCCGCCTCGGTGCAGGCCATGGAAGACGCCGGGTTGAAGGATGGGAATTACGAGCCGGAGAACACCGGCGTGATCATCGGCTCGGGGATTGGTGGGCTGAAGGTGTTCGAGGCGCAACACGATGTGTATCGCGAGCGTGGACCCGGAAAGATCTCGGCGTTTTTCATTCCGATGTTCATTCCGGACATGGCAGCGGGCATCGTGTCGATCCGTTTCAATGCGAAGGGGCCTAACTACGCCACCGTATCAGCGTGTGCCACGTCGGCTCACGCCATCGGCGATGCCTTTCGCACGATCCAGTACGGCGACGCCGACGTCATGATCACGGGTGGTTCCGAAGCGGCGATCACTCCCATGGCCATCGGTGGCTTCGCCAACATGCAGGCATTGTCGGAGAACAACGACGACTTCCAGCACGCATCGAGGCCGTTCGACAAGAATCGCGATGGCTTCGTGATGGGTGAAGGGGCAGGCGTCGTAATTCTCGAGGAGCTCGAACACGCACAACGCCGTGGCGCGCGGATCTACGGTGAGGTCGTGGGCTACGGCATGACCGGTGATGCCTTCCATATCACGCAGCCCGCACCGGAAGGTGAAGGCGCCCAGCGTTCGATGCGCCGTGCCCTCAAGGACGCCGGCATCGGCCCGTCCGACGTGCAATACATCAACGCCCACGGCACCTCCACGCCGTACAACGACCTCAACGAGACGAAGGCGATCAAGGCAGTGTTTGGCGACCACGCGTACAAGCTGCACGTGAGCTCCACCAAGTCGGCGACGGGTCACACCCTCGGCGCCGCCGGAGGCCTCGAGTTCGCCATCTGTACGCTCGTGGTCTGCGACGGCGTGATTCCGCCAACGATCAACTACCAGACCCCTGATCCCGAGTGCGACCTCAATTACGTGCCTAACGAGGCCGTG
>DASRPK010000170.1:0-4950 GCA_035646395.1 Gemmatimonadaceae bacterium
ACCGGGTCGCGCACCGGAGGGAGCGAAGTCGCCTGCGTAACCGCGGCGGCGATAAGAAGAAGGTTCATGACGCTGGGGAAGATGGAGACACTACAGGAGATAGGCGATGAACGGGCCAAGTGGAAGAAGCAAGGGGCAAGAAGCAAGAAGCAAGAAAGCAAGAAGCAAGAAGGCTGAAGACCTCTTGTCAGTACGGCCCCATCACTTCTTGCTTCTTGCTTCTTGCTTCTTGCTTCTTGCTTCTTGCTTCTTGCTCCTCACTCCCACCGATCATGCCCGATACCGACCTCTCCTCGGCAGTCGAAGGTGACGACGGCATCTTCGTCATACGCGGCAGCCCCGTCGCTCGCTCCTGGAACGGGATCCAGTACAAGATCGGGATGTCGTCCAAAAACGTCCCGGCAAAGCAGCTTTCCATGAACGTCGCCGTCGTGCCACCGGGAGCAGTCGCCTATGCCCACGTGCACGTGGGCTTCGAGGTCATGCTCTACATACTGGAGGGACGCGTCCGTCATGAGTTCGGCGATGGCCTCAAGCGCTCGGTCGAGAACGCCGCCGGGGACTTCATCTACATCGAACCGGGAGTGCCACATGAGGTCTTCAACCTCAGCGATACGGAGCCAGTGGTCGCGGTCGTTGCGCGATCCGATGCCGATGAGTGGGCACATATCGTGACCTACGACCGTAACACAGGACGACTCGGCGACCGGTTGGATGCCTAGCGAGCAGAGCGCATAACGTCTCACTCTGACACTTGGCGGTGTGAGCCGTTATGCATAACTTGTCGATCGAGCACCGCGGGGAAAACGCCCTGCGACCTTACACCCTTCGGAGGTGCTTTCATGCGGATGAGAACGCCGTTACTTGCTGGCGCACTGTGCCTGGTCTCAGCAACGCCTGCGTTTGCCTGCAACTTCTACTTTGCGTCGACGTTCATGAAAATGCCGGCGCGCCCGTCTTTCGGCGTAGGCGTCGAAGCCACATTCAGCGACCCAACGTTTATCGCGGTCAGTGGAGATGTGGCGATGCGGCTGGGTAACAATATGATCGTGCAGCCCGGCATTGGAATCTGCTCCGGAGATGACGACACTGAGTCCTTCTTCGGCGCTGGACTAGCGTACAAGCTCACCCAAAGCGGCACGATGACGTTGAATCTGCAGAGCGGGCTTGCGTACATGCCGCTCGATGGTGGTAGCATCATGACGATCCCGGTCGGCTTGGCGGCGTCGTTTGCGGGTTCGGGGGCGATGGGTTTTTATGCCGGCGCATCGCTGTGGTTTCAACAGGTCGACATTGATGACTTTGGATCCGAGACAGAAACTGACCCGGTGTTGTTCGGTGGCCTCCAGAGCAGGGCTGGATCGCTGGGGTGGTCGCTGGGAGGTCAGCTCTACATGGGTGAAGATACTGAATTCGCACTCGTCGCCGGCGTTCAACTGAACCAGGGCGCAAGCGCAATACGGAACCTGCCGAAGCTGTTCAAGAAGTAGCCGGAGTGCAGATATGAACTGGCCACGGGGCGTTAGGTTCTCCCTGTGGCCAGTTTTCTTTCCTTAAGCATCGCTCTTCGAGTTCCGCTGCACCGTTTCGGGTCGAGAACACGACTGGCTCCGGCTCGCGCTGAGCCACCCGTCCTTGCGTTCGGATCAGTCCATCGACATGATCTTCGCTCTGCATCGCACGACATACCCATGCAGGCGAGGGACCGTGTATGAAACAATCAGCATCGATCGCGATGGTGTTAGGTCTGGTCCTGTCGGGCTGTTTTCATCAGGTCGTCCAGACGGGTCGAACTCCTGGGACTACGGTAGTGGAGAAGCCATGGACTGCGACCTGGCTCTGGGGTCTGGTGCCGGCGAGTCCGATCGACGTGACAACCAACTGCCCAGGCGGCATCGCCACGGTTGAGACCAAGCAGAGCTTCATGAACGGGCTGGTAGGCGCGCTGACGCTCGGGATATTCACGCCTCGAGACGTCAAGGTGACGTGCGCATCCGGAACGGCTCGCGGATCCGGAATGAAGGTGTTCCTCGTTGCGCGAGAGGCATCGCAACACGACCAGGCCCAGGTAATGGCGGACGCGATTGCAGAGTCCGCGCGCAGTCACCAGCCAGTGCTCATCAGTTTCCAGCAGGAAGTTCCCAATACCAAGTGAGGCTCGCCATGCGCACGAAATTCCTGACCCTGGTCCTGGGAGCCATGTTGCTGACTGGTTGCTACCATGTCACCGTGATTTCAGGTACCTCGCCATCACCAACTGTCGTGGATAAACCCTGGCAGAACTCATTCGTCTACGGCCTGGTTCCTCCTCCGGAACTGAACGTGAAGGAGCAGTGCCCGAACGGAGTCCAGAAAGTCGAAACAGAAACGAGCTTCGTGAACGGACTCGTCGGAGCTTTGACTTGGAGCCTCTACACGCCGATCCACGCAAAGATCACGTGTTCGGCGCGGTAACCCGCCGCGTCGAGATGTGTCGTCGTCTCGCCGCATGACTTTGCTGGCCACGGAGCGTTAGGTTGTCGCCGTGGCCAGTTCTGCGTTTCCGATTCCGACGATCGTCAACGTCGGTTATCGATCCACGAACTTCTGGGTCGTGAGCGCGGGGCATGCGCGCCTCCTCGTCGACCTGGGCTGGCCGGGCAAGTCCGCGGCGCTTTTCGCCAATCTCGAACGCATGGGCGTGCCGCTGCCCGAGATCCGATACGGACTGGCGACGCATTACCACATCGACCATGCCGGCGCGGCACAGGACCTCAAGAATCGCGGCGTGCCGCTACTCGTTATGCATGAGCAGGTCCAGGCGATACCATTGATGAAACAGTGGACCAAGCCGGCGGACCACTACACCGAGATCAAGACGCACGACAACGTGGTCATTTCGATTCGCGAGAGCCGGGAGTTCTTGGCGCGCATCGGGATCGCCGGTGAAATCCTGCATACGCCCGGTCACTCGGACGACAGCGTGAGCCTCGTACTCGACGGTGGTTGCGCGTTCACTGGCGATCTGACCACGGAGTCGATGGTGGCGCAGGAAGATCCAGCGGTGGTTGCACAAAGCTGGCAGTTGCTGCGAGATCGTAACGTCACGACCATCTATCCGGGCCATGGGTCTCCGCATGACCTGTCCTGACATGATTACCGCAAAGGACGCGAAGGACGCCGAGGAAGTTCCTGATTGCTCCTTATCCGTGGCGGCCGTGGCGGTTCGGCGTTCCTGGTCAAGCTGATGGCGAGTGACTGCTCCCCATTGACATTCTAGGGAAGTAGAGTCATCGTCCCCTAGACACTCTTTGGGGAACGAGGATGGGAGCTGCGTCAATAGACCTGCTGCAGGGGACCCTGGACGTTCTGGTTCTCAAGACCCTGAGTTGGGGTCCGCGGCACGGATACGCCGTTGCACGCGGGCTGCAGCAACTCACCGACGACGTCCTCCAGATCGAAGAAGGGTCACTCTACCCTGCCCTGCACCGCATGGAGCGGCGCGGATGGGTCGAGAGCGAGTGGGGCCTTTCCGAGAACAATCGGCGGGCGAAGTACTACACGCTCACCACGGAAGGACGAAGGCAGCTGCGTGCAGAATCATCGACCTGGTCCATTTTCTCGCAGGCCGTGTCCAAGGTCCTGAGCGCAACCGTCGCCCCCGCCTGATCTCGAAGGACGCGTCATGGCCGAGCCGAAGTGGCGCCGGTATCTCCGGTTCTACACGAGTGATCCGCGCGCCGATGCTGAAGAGGAGCTCTCGTTCCATATCGAGTCACGCATCGCCGAGTTCCGCGCCAGCGGCATGAGCGAGGACGACGCGAAGGCCGAAGCGATGCGACGCTTTGGTGACCTCCCGCGAGCCCGCGACCGCCTGCGGGAAATCGTGGAACTGCAGGAACAGGACAGGAGACGAACCGACATGTGGGATGCGTTGCGCCAGGACCTGCGGTATGCCGGACGTGCGCTTCGGCGCAATCCCGGGTTTACGCTCGTGGCCGTGCTGACTCTGGCGTTAGGCATCGGGGCCAACACGGCGATCTTTTCGGTCATCAACGGCGTGCTGCTGCGTCCGCTCCCCTATCCGGAGCCTGGCCGGCTGGTACGGGTGTTCACCTCGTTCCGCGGGTCCGGCACCGAGCGGTATGCCGTGTCGCAGCCGGAGTTCATGGACTACAAGGGACTGAAACAGGTCTTCGAAAATGCCGCGGCGTTCAGCGGCGCAAGTGTCACCATGACGGGGGACGGGGAGCCGGAACGGTTGCGCGGCATCGCCGCGACGCACGACCTCCTCCCCGTCCTGGGGATCCAGCCGCTCTACGGACGCAACTTTGAAAGCCGGGACGGCCGTGACGGCGTCGAATTCGTGGCCATTGTCACTCACGACCTGTGGCAGAACCGATTCGGTGGGGATCGATCGCTCCTCGGCCGCGTGTTGCAGATGAACGGGAGAAGCCGGCGCGTCGTCGGGATTCTGCCTCCGGGCGTCACGATGTACGGGGCCCAGGTATTCATTCCGCACTACATCAATCCGGACAGCCTCGCCGGACGAGCATCCAACTATCTCAGCGTCATCGCGCGGCTTCGGCCGGGCATGACGGTCGACCGCGCCAGGACGGAGCTCGAGGCACTCACCAGGCGAAAGGCCGAGGAGTTCAAGCAAACGTACCCGACGTCGATGGGGTACAGCGCGACGGCGGTGTCGATGCTCGACGAAATGGTCGGCGACATCCGGCTGCCGTTGATGATCCTGCTGGGCGCCGTCGGCCTGGTCCTCCTGATCGCGTGCGCCAACGTGGCGAACCTGCTGCTGGCGCGCGGAGAAGCGAGGCAACAGGAAGTCGCGGTCCGGTTGGCGTTAGGCGCCAGCGGACGCCGGATCCTCCGGCAACTGCTGACCGAAAGCACGGTGCTGGCGCTGATCGGGGCCGCGGGCGGAATGTTGCTCGCCTGGTGGGGGATGAAGGCCCT
>DASRPK010000171.1:0-43688 GCA_035646395.1 Gemmatimonadaceae bacterium
GGCGAAATCGCGCTGCGTCGGCGTGACCTTGTCGCGGTAGAGCCGCTCAGGCATCGAGTCCACCATCTGCAGCAGAACTTTGCGCTGGTGCTCCAGCATCTTGAGCTGGACGTCGCGTGGCGTGCCCGTCGACTGCGCGCCAGCGGCGACGGCGAAATGCAGGCCAAGCAGAAAGACGAAACGGTTGAGCATAAGTGGGGATATTGGGGTGGATGTGTTTTCCGATAATCTCATTTTAACGTGTTTTGACCAGATCCCGTCCTATTCCGTTGCCGTGGGGCGCTGCGATGGCGTGACCAGCCGGATGAGGAACGTATACGGCGAGAAGGGCACTTCCTCAGCCGAGGGTATCGCCGATATTCCATCCGCCATGAGGGGCGGGTGGAGGGTTTGACGTCTTCGCTGTTTCACTGGCGGATCCGAAGTCCGTGCGTCCACTGGCTAATGCCGACAACTTCAACGAAGTCGCCGGGTCGCTCTCGCCAGATGGGGGCTGGGTTGCGTACGCGGCCAATCCGGGAAACATCTGGCAGATTTACGTGCGACGCCTGGATGCGGAATCGGGCCGGTGGCTCGCATCGACGACAGGTGGCGGAACCGAACCGCGTTGGGGCGCAAATGGCCGGGAGCTGTACTATCGCGAGCGTGACAGCGTACACGTGGTGTCATTCCAGGGGACGGATGAGACGCCCGTGATCGGGGCCCCGCGGGCGCTCTTTGAGGCGGGTCGTTACATCGCCTGGCCAACGGAGGTGCATTACGACGTCAGTCGCGATGGCCAACGCTTCGTGTTCATCAGTGGCAGCCAGGGAAGCATCACGCTCAACATCGTCTTGAACCGACTGGATCAACTTCGGGCGCGGGATCACTGACGCGTTCCGCTCCCAATTCTGTTTCGCCTGACGAGGTCGCGCGCGCGTCCTGCACCGGTCCTGCTCGACTCCTCCCAACTGCGTGGAGGACGCCCGTAAGCGGTCGAGAGATTCACCGTCGTCAGAACGAACCGGTGACGAATCGTGACCAGGATTGCTGTCGCACCCGCGATCATCGCGCTCGCGTGTGCGCTCGAAGCCGGGGCGCAAGCCTCCGGGAATTCGGTCCAGGTTCCGCGTGGCGACGCCGTCGTCATCGATGGACGCATCGATGACGCCGAATGGCGCACGGCGCGTCGGATGGAACACCCGCCCGGGACAGTCGTGCGTCTCCTCCGCGACGCGGACCACCTCTATGTCGGTATCACGTCCGAGCGCCAGGGGTTTGCTTCGCTGTGCGTCGCCATGCCTAACGAAGTACACGTTCTGCATGCATCGGCGGCACTTGGCGCAATCGCATACCGGCCCAACGGCGATACCTGGCAGAGTCCCGACACGGCTTTTCGATACAGCATGAGAAACACGGCGCTCGATGACGCGGCCCGATCGGAGCGAGCGGCTTACCTGAGAGACCATGGTTGGGTCGCCAGTACCGTGCGTATGGGAAACGAGGGACGCTCGCAGGAGATGCAGATCGCGCTCAACAAGTTCAAGCTGCCCTTCTCCTTGGCGCTCGGCCGCTGGCTGTTTACGAATAGCACCGAATCCTGGCCGGCGACGCTCACGGACCACGAAGGCTGCATCAGCCTTCAATTGGTGCGTGGATCAGTCCCGCAGGACCTTCAGTTCAAGGTTCCGTTCTGGCTTACTATCGAGAACCGCTGAAGCGCGACGTACGTGATCGCTTACTACGGCTTCGCGTATCCAGCGACTTCCGCGCGCAGTTGCTGAAGCGGAATACTGCGCGGAAATACCGCAACGCCACGTCGGGTGGAGCGACCCGGAACCCAGTCCAGCGTAAAATGCCCATCGCTCTGCGCACCAGCCGGGTCGGTCACGACGCGAACTTCAACTTCCCGTGCCGCTTCGTCGCCAAGATTCCGCACTGCCACAGTGACGTATGCGAAGGAGCCGCGCTGTTCCTGCGACTCGATCGACGTCTCGAACGACGGAGGCTCGGAGGGTTGCCGCGCGTCCCAGATCAGAAAGGCCAGAATGGCCGCGAACAACACGCCGCTGATCCACGTGACGATCAACTCGAGTGCATCCGGTTTGGAGGCATCGCGCTTCTTCTTCGACTCGGTCATGTCAGGATCAACTCGGCCGCGGTTGCGCCAAGTACAGTGACGAGACTGAGTGCCAGGACCATATGCACCGCTGGAGCCAAACCGGTTTCCACGCTGATACGCCCGAAGATCCACAGCATGAACGCCGCCACAAGAATTGCGGCAGCATACGTCACCAGCGACTCGCGCAGGAAGAAGCCGAGCCACTTTCGTTCGAAGGGATCGATGCCAAGCCGCTGCCGCCCGACGGCATACGAAATGCCGAGACACAAGACGACCGAAATGATGACGAGGCCGGTCGCGTGCAACCACGCCAACTGCTCTCCGATAATCATCGGCTCCTCGGTAGCGCCGACGGTAAAGCCGAGGATCAACGCACCGGCGACGCCGATTGCGGCCGACGGGAACAGCAGTGGACGGTGCAGCCGATCTTTCGCCTCCTCGTGCTCGGCGCCGAATTCGCTGGCAGCAATGGAAGCGCCGAGACTCACGGGCACACCCTGCAGCGCGATCTTGCGCAGGATATCACCAGGGATCGTGTCGGCCCGGACGGCGCCAATGACCACAAGAATGACTCCCGAGACGACTATGCCAATTGCGTACGCAACAATGGCGGCGCGCAGCTGAGCAGCAGGTGTCTTGCGGGGATGCAAGCCACTGAAGTGTTGGAGAACGAGCAGGACACCAAAATTCATGATGACGAGAAGGAGGATGCGAGCGCTGGGGATGGTGAACCCACCCCACCACATTTCCATGGTCATCAGCGTCGGCATGCCAACGAGTAATCCCCCCACGACGCCTCGCGCGTACGCGGCGGCGGTTTCGCGGACATGATCCGTTGATGCGAGCTTGTGCGTAGCCATATCTGTTAATATGTGCGCAGAAATCGGGGTCAGACCCCAATTTGCTACCCTCAGTCCCGGTCGAAATGGTAACCCGTCGCGAAGCACTCGCCGCCCTGGCATCAACCGCAGCTCTACCTTTGCTTACCGCCTGCATGGGAGACGGAGAGTCGTCGACACCGGATAGCAATGAGGCCGCCGCGCTCGGGCTGATAGATGAGTGCGCCGAGCACCTGCTTGCGTTATTCCCGGAAAGCGCCACGTCGTTAGGTATCGACACCGGCAACCGGGCCGCACTACGGTCGCAACTGACCGACCGATCGGACGCTGGCAAGAAGCGCATCGCGGAGCAGGTGAAGAGTGACCTGGACCGGGTGGCTGCCTTCGATGCAAGCGGTTTGCCGTACAAGATGAGAACCAGCCTCGAGGTAGTGAAAAGCGCGTACACGACCGCGCTCGAGGGCTTCGCGCTTCCGTACGGGGACATCACGGTTGGCAGCTGGCGTAACACGCCGTACGTCGTCATCCAGAACGTGGGTGCGTACCTGGACCTTCCACGTTTTCTCGACAGTGATCATCGCATCGAGAACAGTGCCGACGCGGAGGCGTACCTGGCCCGACTGCAATCGTACGCCAGACAGCTCGACGGAGAGCTCGGCCGCATTCGGGCCGCTCGGGAGATGGGGCTGGTCCCGCCGGCGTTCCTGATCGACAAGGCGTTAGGCCAACTGACGTTGTCGATCGAAAATGCACGCAGGGGCGGCTCCGTTGTCGAGTCCATTGAACGACGCGCGAAGGAAAAGAACATCGCCGGCGACTGGGCCGCTCGTGCCCGGTCGATCGCGACATCCGATATCGCACCTGCGCTGGCGCGGCAGTTGGGCGAGCTGCAGGTGCAACGCAAGGTGGCCACGAACGATCCCGGAATCTCGGCGCGCCCGGATGGCGAGGCGTTCTACCAGTGGGCGCTCAAGGCGTCGACCACGACGTCGATGACGCCTGACGAGATTCACGAACTCGGCCGAAGTGAGCTGCGTCACCTCCACGCGCAGATGGACACGATCCTCAAAGAGGTTGGCTATACACGCGGAACCGTTGGCCAGCGGATGAACGAGCTGGCGAAGGATCCGCGGTACCAGTTCGCCGATGGTGATCCTGGCCGCGCCGAGATCATGGCGTTCATCGCGGAGAGGCTGGCGTGGGTCAAGGCGCAGATGCCGCGCGCGTTCAACACCGTAGTGAACCCGAATATGGAGGTAAAGCGGTTGCCACCCGAAGAGGAGCCGGGCGCGCCTGGAGCGTACGGAGGCGCCGGTTCAATCGACGGAACGATTCCCGGCCGCTACTGGATCAACCTCCGCACCACGGACCTGCACAGCAAATACAGCCTGGCTGACCTCTCATTCCATGAGGCGATCCCGGGACACATCTGGCAGGGCGAATACACACATGAAATGCCGCTCATTCGTCAGCTGCTATCGTTTAATGCGTATTCCGAGGGCTGGGCGTTGTACGCTGAGCAACTCGCGGACGAGTTAGGCGCATACGAGACCGATCGTGTGGGGCGGCTCGGTTATTTGCAGTCGCTGGCGTTCCGCGCCTGCCGGTTGGTGGTGGATACCGGCTTGCACGCGAAAGGCTGGACGCGAGAACAGGGCGTGAAGTTCTTTGTCGACGAAAACGGTTCGAATCCGCTGGAAGTTGCGAGTGAAGTGGATCGGTATTGCTCGTGGCCGGGCCAGGCATGCGGGTACAAGGTGGGCCACAGCGAAATCAACCGGCAGCGGCAGAAGGCGCAGTCCGCGTTAGGCGCGAAGTACGACCTCAAGGCGTTCAACGACACGGTGGTGCTGGGCGGGAATGTGCCGCTCGATGTCCTGGGTAGAAACGTCGATGAATACATCCGGACCGGAGGGTGATCCGAAAGCGGTGTCCCCGTTCGATACATTGCCCGCGACCCCTGGTGAGCTGACCAGCGCTTTACGCACCTCGGGAAAGCTTCGCGAAGGCGAGATCGTCAACACCAACGTCGCGGAGCAACGTCAGACAGCGATCTCGCACCTGCGATTCCTGGAAGTGGGTTACAGTCGGGCATCGCGACCCACCCTTCCAACCCGGCTGCTTCTCAAGTGGCCGGTTGAAGCCTCGGCGGAAGCGGGTGGCGACGCGGAGACCAGGTTCTATCGCGATCTCGCGCCGGCGCTGTCGTCTCCGCCGATCGTGCAGTGTCTTGCGACGGCTTCCGCCACGAGCGCCGAACCATGGCTGCTGCTGGAAGATCTCCGGACGAGTCACCGATGTCCTCCGTGGCCGGACCGCCCAACTGAGCGGGAGCTGCATGCGGCCGTGATCGTCCTGGCCGGACTGCATGCCGGCTGGTGGGAAGGCCGGGGCGCCGAAAGAGCGTTAGGCACGCCGCACACCGAAACCAGCCTGCGGGCCATGGTTGCCGACATCAGGGCCCACTTGCCTGCATTTCTCGATGTGGTCACTGACCTGCCACGTTCGGATCGAGCAGTTCTCGAGACGGTGTTCAACTCACCGCTCAGGCCGTGGCTTCGTCTCACCGACCAGCGCGACCTGACGCTGATCCATGGCGATGCACATACCTGGAACTTCCTCTTTCCGCGAAGTGGAAGTGGCACGCCATATCTCATCGACTGGCAGACGTGGCACACAGATGTTGGGGCGCGCGACCTGGCGTACATGATGGCCTTGCATTGGGACCCGCGTGTCCGGCAGCAACTCGAGCGTCCACTGCTCGAGCTCTATCATCGGGAATTGATGCAGTGCGGCATCACCGCGTACTCCTTCGAGGAGCTGCTGCTTGATTACCGGCGCTGCGTAGTGCGAAACCTCACGTTCCCGATCATCTTCTGGTCTCGTGGATTTTCTCGTGAGCGCTGGCGGTATCGGCTCGATTGTGCGCTTGCGGCATTTCACGATTTCAACTGCACAGAACTCCTTTAGCCCGGATCCATGTCCCGACGAATCCGCGTACCGTCGGTTGTGCTGGCGGCTCTGGTCGCCGGCTCCGAAGCGCGCGCCGAGTGGCACCAACTCGTCGTCAGAGTACTGAAGAGGATGCAGCACAATCGAGCATTGCGGCATCAAATCGTAACAGCCTGAGACGAGGCCCGGATGAGTGTTGCCACGCAACTCGCGGTATACGGCACGAGCTTGCCGCTGTTTGTCTGTGCTGGCTTCGTGGCCCGCCAGCAGCCGGCTCCAGGTCCGCCGGCAATCGCCTACGCGTCGCATCGAGACGGCAACTGGGAGATCTACGTTGCCGATCGAAACGGCGCGAACCAGACCCGGCTCACCAGGCGCAACGGTCACACCCGATTCCCGCTCTGGTCACCGGACCACACCCAGATCGCCTTCGCTACGCAGCGAGGGGAGCCGCGTGACGGATGGGATTTCTGGGTCATGAATGCCGACGGTACGAACCAGCGACGCCTCATTTCCGGACTTGTCGGAAAATCTCATCGAGAATGGTCGCGAGACGGTCGTCGCATCGCCTTGACCGCCGAGGTAAATGGCAATATCGACGTGCACGTTGTGGAGGTGGCATCAGGACGCCTGACGAGGCTGACGACAACCGCCGCCGAAGATCGAGATCCGTCGTGGTCTCCTGATGGTGCGCAGATCGTGTTCACCTCGGAACGGGATGGGAACCGCGAGATCCATGTAGTGCGGTCGGATGGATCCGGTGCTCGACGCCTGACGAGTAACACGGTCAAGGATGCGAGCCCGATGTGGTCGCCGGATGGTTCCCGGATCGCCTTTGTCTCGGATCGCGATGGCAGCGGTGAGGTGTACGTGATGCACGCGGACGGCAGTTCAGTCGAGCGACTCACCACCGGTGCTCATGCGTCGAGCGACCCACCGCGATGGTCGCCGGACGGCTCGCGGATCGCGTTCCAGATGGCGGAACAGGGGCGCTACGATATCGGCGTTGTGACGGTTCGCGACCGGCGGCAGCGGGTGGTGGTGGCGACACCGCATAACGATGGCAGCTACACCTGGTCGCCAGACGGAAGCGAGCTGGCGTATGTATCGGGACCTGCAGGCCGCGAAACACTGCATGCCGTCAACGTCACGACCGGCAGGAGCCGTCAATTGACGACGACGTGGTCGCTCACGCCGGATTGGTTGCGGTGATGTTACGACAGGCTCGAGATTCGAGGCTCGCGCGAAGGACGGAGGCTTGAGGACGACGGAAAGACTCCTTGCGACGCGTGCATTTGGCTTGCCACGTTTGTACACGCCCTCCTTCACACGACTGCCTGAATGTTTCCTGAAAACCTCGCGCCGGTCGAAGTGCGCGTGCTTGGCTCCCTCATCGAGAAAGAACTCTCCACTCCGGATCACTACCCGCTCTCGCTCAACGCGTTGACGAGCGCGTGTAACCAGTCGTCCAATCGCGATCCCGTCATGTCGCTGGATGAGGGTACGGTATCGCGGGCGATCGATACTCTTCGCCGGCAGGGCCTCGTGCGCTCCATCCAGGGGATTGGGTCGAGAGTGCCGAAGTACCAGCACCTCATGGCGGAATTCTTCAGCCGGCCGGAGCTGGCCGTGCTCTGCGTGTTGGCCGTGCGTGGCCCTCAAACCCAGGCCGAGGTGAGAACACGCGCGGCGCGACTCATGCCTGGCGACGATTCGGCGGCGCTCGATGCCGCTCTGGAAGCGCTGGTTACGCGCGACGCGGAGCCAGTCGTGGCACGACTCTCACGACGCCCAGGGCAGAAGGAAGCTCGTTATGCGCACCTGCTGTCCGGTGCCGTCGCCGAAGCCGCCGACGATGGACAGGTCGCGTCGCCGCCCCCGTCCAGCGACCGCCTGGCTGCGCTCGAGGAACTTGCGCTGGAATTACGGAACGAAGTCGCCGACCTGCGCGCCCAGTTGGCGTCGTTCCGGAGGCAGTTCGAGTAGGGATCTGCCAGCACAGATCCATTGACTGAGCCCGGAAGTAACGTTGTGCATCCCTCCCCGGACCAATTGTCGCGTGCGCGCATTGGTCCTACGTTCGGCGTCTCGTCGGCGGTCGCGTCCTAACGACACGGACCGCTATCAGGCTCTTCATATCAGCGGGGAGTAGACATGTCGCGCGACACCAGCGAAGCCATCAACAGTTACATCACCGATATGCTCGCGCTCGAATCGCATATCCATAAGGCCGTTACAGGCCAGATTGAGGATCTTGATGAGGAGTATCCCGAGGTTGTGCGACATCTGCGGGTCGTCGAGCGCGAAATCGACGGACACATCGACACGCTGAAGTCACTGGTCGAGCGCCGCGCTGACGCCGGGCAGGGCCTGGCCGATGTCGTCAAGCGGGCAGGCTCGGCTATCCTCGGCGCCGGTGCGGCGGCGGTCGACTTCGTCCGCAACGAGAAGTTGCCGAAGAACCTTCGGGACGACTATACCGCGACGAGCCTGGCTGCCATCGGCTATGTCATGCTGCACACGACCGCGCTGTCGTTAGGTGACCGTGAGGTCGCCGACCTCGCGCACCGCCACCTGAAGGACCACGCGCGCAACGTGATGATGTTGCATAACCTGATCCCCGGCGCGGTCATCACCTTCCTGCAGAACGACGGCCTGCCCGCTCGCCAGGATGTGCTGACCGAGATCTCGCGGAATATCGAGACGGTGTGGTCCGATCAGGGTGGCACCGTGCCCGAAGCCATTGATCTCGGCACACCGGGAACTGGCACCGGTTCGACCAGAACTGACCGCCCGATGGGTGATCGTTTCTAGTTTTGCTGGACTCATCAAACGGAAGGCGCGAAGTCCGACCGGACGCCGCGCCTCTTCGTTCGCCCAAGGATAAGTTGGCCAGTTAGCAGTCGCTGCAGTGTTTGCGCACGGACACTCAGTCGCTGTCCGGGGGTACCGATCGTGTTGAACTGACGTTTCCTATCCGAATCCAAAATTGCAACGGCTGAGGAGGGTCTATGTATCGCGTGAAGAACTCTGGATTAGTGCTCGCGGCCAGTATGGCCGTGCTCGTATCGCTCGGTTGCGCGCGTGACGCGGACGATGACGCAGTACCGGACACGACCGCGGTGGGCGGTGATGTTGCTGTAACGCCGGCACTAACACGCGTCGGGGACATCATGGGCAATCCCACGAACTATGTCGGTGACACGGTTACTGTCGAGGCAGACGTCGAGGAGGTATTGGGGACGTTCGCGTTCCTGCTTGACGAGGATGACGCCCTTACGGGCGGCATCGACAACGACATGATGGTGTTCAGTCCGAAAAGTGCCCAGCTGCAAGACATCGACGACCAGTGGCTCAACAATAAAGTGCGCGTGACCGGTGTTGTTCGTCAGAGCGCGATCGCCGACCTGAAACGCGATATCGAGTGGGACTTGACCCCGAAAATCGAGTCGAAGTTCGAAGGCGGTCAGAAGCCAGTACTCATCGCGCATCGGGTGGAGCGCATCAACCGTTAAAGGGGCAAGGCCCACCCGGATTTAAACCGAAAGCGATTCAACTAGCGGCGGAGAAGCGACAGCCTTTCCGCCGCTTTGCATCAAAGCTTCGCGTCGTTGTGACCCGACGTCCGGGCACGGTGCAGCTGCCAGAGGACATCCGGGCGGGGCGTATCGAGTGCGGGGGCACCTTCGCCGCCTTTCGCGTGTCCAAGACTGAGAACTCACCCCGCGCGAATGCCCGCACGCCCCGCCCGTGCCATCCTGCTGCTCCTGTCGCCCGTTGCCACGACAGGAGCTTGGAATGTGTATTCCTCGGCGTACGAGCGAGAGAACGCACCGCGCATTTTCAGCGCCGTTGTTGACTCGCCCTTTACCCTCAAGCTGCGAAATTCCGGCGCGACACCGCAGCACGTGGTGCTGGGTCCCGTGCCTAACGGCCTGCGAGTCGCTGAAGGTGTCATCAAGGGAACGCCGGCGAAAGCCATGATCATGCACGCGGTGGCAGGCAATGCCCCGGGGATTCCCGATACCACGTGGATCGTCGTGTTTGCGTCCAGTCTGGATAACCCGGTGCTGCCACGTGAGCCGTACCGGTATCGTGGCGCCTCGCTGGACATCCCCCCGCACCTGGCTCAGGGTGGATTGCGGTTCGTTGTCGAGTCGCCCGAGGTGCTTGCCGCGCGAGCGAATCCCACCACCGATGCCGGCGCCGCGTTGGGCAGGGTCCTGTTCTATGACCGGCGCCTGTCCGCGAACGACGCCGTGTCCTGCGGATCGTGCCACGACCAGTCGGCAGGCTTCGGCGACACCGCCCGGCTGAGCCGCGGCCACAAAGGCCAGGACACGAGGCGCCACTCGATGGCACTCGCCAATGTTCGCTTTGCCACCGGCGGCGGTTTCTTCTGGGACCAGCGCGCGAAAACTCTGGAGCAGCAGGTATTGATGCCCATCCAGGATCCGATCGAGATGGGGATGGCACTGCCCGACCTCGAGCGCAAGCTCAACGTGATTCCCTATTATCCCGCGTTGTACGCCGCCGCCTTCGGGTCGCCGGAGATCACGATCGAGCGCACCGCCCGTGCGCTGGCGCAGTTCCTCCGGACGCTGGTCACAACCGATTCGCCGTTCGACCGGGCGTTCACATCGCCTAACGTGGCGGCGGACCTCACCCACCTGACGGAGCTGGAGCGGGCCGGCTCCATCGTGTTCAGGAGAAGCGGGTGCACGGTGTGCCACTTCTCCTCCACGCAAATCGTGGCGTCGGCGATGAACTCCGGGCTCGACGCCGAACCGTCCGATACCGGCGCCGGTCGCGGATCGTTCCGGGCACCCTCGCTGCGCAATGTTGCGGTGCGCGCGCCGTACATGCATGACGGTCGCTTCAAAACACTCGACGAGGTGATCGACTTCTACAGTTCCGGCGTCAAGGCGAATCCACATCTCGACGTTCGCCTGCGCAACCGCGCCACGCAGGAGCCGCGCCGGCTCGAGCTGTCTGCCGACGACCGCGCAGCCCTGAAGGCATTCCTGCACACGCTCACAGACTCGACCTTCTTATCGGCGCCGGAGTTCTCTGATCCGTTCAGGCGCCGGGATTGAGCTGATCGCGTCGCGCGGGGGAGCGAAACCCACGCTGTGGTTGGGCGGAACCGGTGGAACGAGTCGTCGATCGATCCACTCGAGGATGATCGACAACACTTGCGTCGAGGTCGAATCGTCGAGGATGGCGTGCGCCCCTCCGGAAATGACATGCATTGTCTTGTCGCTCGACGACACGACAGCGATGAAATCCTGGCTCGCCTTCGGCCCTGGTGTTTGATCGGCGCTACCGTGCACCGCCAGGACAGGAACGCGCAGCTCCCCGTACCGCGACCAGTTCCGGTCCGAAATTTTCACACCGCTGCCAGCCGTACTCCACGAGAGCGCTCCGTGGAACATGAGCGTGTCGTTCTGCATCCGGTGATGCGATGCCGGGTCACCGGTGGGCGGTGTGCCGCCGCCCGGACCCGGAATGGGAAGAGTGGGGGCGATGAACCCCATGACGCGCGCAAGAGTCTTGAGGAAGGGGTTCAGCTCCCACCGGATCGCGGGCGCCAGCAGGATGAGGCCGTGGATTCCCTCCTGGTCGCCTAGCGCACTTGTTACGGTCACCAGCCCGCCGACGGAATGACCCAGTACAAACACCGGCACCTGTTGGGCACGCAGTGCCTGACGAGCGGCGAGGTGGTCAGATGCTGCCTGGCCGATATGCGTCACCCCTCGCTTCCCGGGAGACCGGCCGCTTCCCCACATGTCGAACCCATAGACACTGATGCCACGCGCCAGCACGTGAGGTATCAGTTGGCTGCCCTGGGTGACATAGCGCTGCACGTAGTCGCCCCATCCCGTCTGCAGCAGCAGTACGGCCCGTTGGTTCGGCGCACTCCAGGCATACCCGGTTACGCCGGTGCCGATGTCCCACACTGCACAGCGAGTTGGGGGAACGCCGGGTGCGAGTTGGACCATCGTGGTCGAGTCGGACCCGCAGCCGGTGTCGATGGAGAGGTCCCCGGACAGGCGTCTCATGCTGGCGACCTTGTATACCATCCACAGCAGCACAAGCCCGGCGAAGATCGATCCGACGAATCGTCGCCAGCGTCCGCGGCTTGAATTCATGGCGTCGCCGTCTGTCGCCGGAACGTCCTGTAATCGACGTAATCAATCTGGTGAGCAATCCGATCTGCGCGAATTCGCAGCCACGTTGAGAACCGCGTGGCAAACGGCTTGCCCTTGAAGATGCCACGGAACGTTCCTTCAACTGCGATCCACTCGCCATTTGTGAGCCGGCGATCGATGTCCCAGTGGAAGACGCCGTAGTCGCCCGCGACACGAAGTCCGTTGAGCGTCGCACGGTATCGTTCACGTCCTCCAACGGCCATCCCTGCTGTCGGATCCTCGAGCCTGAAATCGTCGGCGAGGAGGTCGGTGAACCGCGCAACTCCTTGGGTCGACGCCAGGACCGGCATCGCTTCATACCGCTGGTAGAACTCGCCTGCGACCCGCATCGCGGAAATCGGATCTGGCTTGCCGTGCACGGAGGTGGAATCGGGAGAGACTTGCGGGACCGGTTCTGCGCCGGCCACTTGTCGTCGCATCGAGGCGTACTCGACGTAATCGACCTGGTGCACGATCTGGTCGTTGAGAATCTTGAGCCACGTGGTGAACCGTGTTCGGAACGGTTTTCCTGTTTGCGTTCCCTCCAACCAGCCTTCGACGGCGACCCACTCGCCCGACGCCACGCGCCGCAACACGCGCCAACGAACCGGGCCTAACGCGCCTGTAAAAGCGTCGACATACGTCTTGCGAATGGTGTCCCGCCCGATGGCGCCCTGGCCCGCGGTTGGATCCTCGAAGAACGCGTAGGGCGCGTACCGCGCCAACCACCGATCCATGGCCGGTCCCGTCGGGGCGGTACTCATGGCACTGTAGTCGGCGTAGTAGGCATCGACCCAGGCCAGCAGGTCTCCCGTACGGGATGACTGGGAGTGTCCGCGACCCGCATCGGTGATGAGCAGAAGTGCCCATATCCACGTGATGGCTGATCGTGCGTGCACGATTCGGATGCGCCTCATTCATTCCTCGCTGTTGAGCCAATATGTATCACACTGTAGAACAAATAAACACGCCCCTGCCAAAGGGGAAAGAACGGCTTTCAGCGCTGGGTGACGAGCCGCCGCGCGCGCAGCCACCCGCCGGTCATCGCGGCAGGGATCAACAGGATTTGCAGGGCAAGCGCATACCATTCCGGGACGGCGCCCCCCGACGCAACCACAGTGAATACCACGGCGAGGATTCCGCAGGAGAGTGAGGAGACCAGCGGCGCGACACGAGCCAGTCGTGCCGCGAGATATCCGCCGATGACGCCGTATCCGAGATCGATGGCGAACGCGAAGATCGCAAATCGCACCAGCGCTTCCTCAGAAAACGCGGCAAAAAATACGGCGGCTGAGGCGCTGGACACGACAAGCATCGTGAGCAGCGCCACGAGGCCTGCACCCACGGCCTTCATCATCACAGGCGGCCCACCGGCGCGGAGTCTTTGGTGCGTAAGGAGCGGCAGTGAACGCAACACCTGGCTGATTAACCACCGGTTGGCGAACGACTGGCCGAGCGTCGCGGCGAACTCGGCCTGTTCCTCGACCAGGTCGCCGATAATGACTTCACGCGTTTCACTATCCACACTGAGTCCAGCGAGGACGACGTCGAACACACGCGGAATCATTGGCTCCCTGACCATCGCAGCCCGTGATCACTCCAGAGCCGGCGCACTGTCGTCTGGGCGCCGCGAATCGCCTGGTTACCCGCACCGGTCATCGCGAAACAGCGCCTCGATCGGCCGCCACGTACCGGCGTGGGGTCTGAAGTCCACGATTTGACGAGGCCTTTGTCCTCGAGACGTTGCAGAGTCGTATACACGGCTCCAACGGAGCAGTCACGGTTGAGCCGTTGCGACACCGCGCGACGAACCGAGGCGCCATACGCGTCGTCCCCCAGCGAGTTGACGCAAAGGAGCACAGCGAGCTCGAACTCACCGATCGACCGCGATGTCATAAGTTTTACAATACAGAACATATAAGCGCTCCACAAGATTATTCCGCTCGTCCCGACCCAGGCGGGCATCCCGAGGGGGAGAGCGACTGAGGGCCTGCGCCGTGAGGCGCAGACCCTCGATCATTCCCTGATTACTGCTTTCTGCCTCACCTGTCTACCGCTCGGCCTCCAATCCGGCCGATAACGCCTTTTGAATCCGCGCCCGGCTCTCTTCCACGTGGGCCGTCATGTATGCGTTGAGCGTCGTCGCGGTTGCGGTCGCGCCTAACCGGCGATCCAGGTCGCGCAACGTCCGCCGAGCTACCGCGCGGGCATCCGCCGGTGTTCGCGCCGCGGGTTTCACCACGAGGGTCGTCATCGCGGGGTGGTGATCGTGGGCGGAATTGGTGCCCAATGATCGATCTGTCACCCAGCGGAGGAAAGGGTTTCCGGGGTCGGAGGGGACGGCGGCTGGATGAACAGTCAATACAAGGTGCGAACCGGTGTCACATCTGGTCGGTTCTGGCCAAAACACGGTGTAGGTGGTCCGTCGCGATGGGGACGATCTCGAATACCTGCAGCTATACGAGCTGGCCTAACGATGGAGCTCCCCGGCGTCCTTGCGGTTCAAGATTCCGGCGAAGTTCTGGATTTGATGTACAACTCGATCCCGTCCAGCACACGCTGCAGCCCGAAGTCGAACGACTCTTCCAATGTGCGCGCTCGACCGTCGGCCGGCGCGGTAATCAGGGCGGCAAACTTCGGGAATCGCGGATCGCCGATCGCCCGCCCGAGATCGGCTCCCACCGCTGCCGCCCACTCTTTTTCCGATATGCCGCGGGCACGCGCGCGCGCGAGTGATATCGACGTGTCCGACGCACCACGTGAGTAGCCGTCGAGGATGCTGAGCATCTGGCCCTTATCCGCCTCGTTCAAGCTCGTGGCGGAAAGCGAATCGACGACCGCTTCCAGCCACGCGAGCCAGTTCGGTCCATGCGGCGCAGCAACGAACGGCAACTCGGCCAGCCAGGGACGTGCGATCAGCATCGCACGTTTGGCGTGAGCCCACTGGGTCAACTCGGCGCGCCAATCTCCACGCGGCAGGGGTGGCTTTGGAGGAAGACCCAGCCCCGCGTCCACAATTGCATCGAACAGCGCTTCCTTGCTCGGGAAGTACCGGTACACCGCCATCGTCGTGAAGCCGAGCTTCGACGACACAGCTTGCATCGTCAGGGCTGCGAGGCCTTTCTCGTCTGCGATTTCGATCGCGGCCTGCACCACGTCGTCCGGAGTAAGGGCGGGCTTCGGACCACGCGTTGGCCGCGATCGATCCTCCCATAGCAACTGACTCCGACGCCGAAGGTCCGGATCGATTCGGGCAGAGGCCTGCATTACGTCCTCGTGCGTGATCGGCCGGTCCGTGGCATGTGCCAGTGGAGTCTTCGCCTGGGTCGCCCCCCGCGAACGGGGTTTCGACTTTTTCGCTGCCACCAAGGGCCTCCAGAGGGAGACTGTTGACAATCCAGAAACTGTGTATATCATATACTCACACTGTGTACGTGATACACTAATACACAGGCGAAGCAAATGAAAGGTTCAACCTGTTCTTCCACCTCATGCCAGGTTCACACCATGTCCCACTCGACCGCTCTCCACCGGATGGTAGTCACTGCAATCGGCCTGCTGCTCTCATCGAAAGGCGTTGCCCAGGCGCAGACATCAGCACAGGAACCGAACGCCTGGGAAGTCCGCGTCAGCGGCGGGGCATTCGTTCCTACCGGCGATCAGCGAAATGTCCTCAAGAATTCACAAGTCACCGCGATCCAGGTTTCCCGCCTGTTGCACTCGTCGCTCGCCCTGACCGGCACGTTTGCCTGGGCAAGGAGCCGAGACCTCACTTCGATAGGCACGCCGAAGCTCGACGTGTTCACCTCGGACCTGGGCTTCGAAGTTCGTCCATCGCAATGGTTCACCGGTAGCGCGGTGACGTTCGACGCCTTCGCCGGTCTCGGGGGCGGTGCCCGGAGCTACAACTACAGAAAGCTGGACGTGAGCGCCACGCACAATCTCGCCGGCTACGGCGCGATAGGCGGCGAGCTCGGAATGGGCCGTGTGGGCCTGCGTCTCGAGGTCCGCGACTACGTTACCGGCTTCAAGCCACTCGTCGGCTCGGGGATCTCCCACACGCGGAACGACGTCGTCTACACGGTCGCGCTGCGCTTCAACCGAAGCCGCGCTCCGCAGAACTGACCTTCGGGATGATGATCATGAAGCCGAAGAAACCGGATTGGCTCATTCCAGCTTCGCTCATCGTGCTCAGCCTGGTGCCGGCGCTGGCCGGCACCGTGAGGCTGACTCAGCTCGCCGGTGGCGCGGAAATCACGCCAGAAAACGCACGGTTCCTTGCTGCGCCACTACCGGTGCTGATTCACATTCCCGCCGCAATCATCTACAGCATCATCGGGGCGCTCCAGTTCTCGCCAGGATTTCGCCGTCGTCATCGCAGTTGGCATCGCACGGCGGGCCGGATCCTGATCCCATGCGGTCTTCTGGTAGCGTTGTCGGGCCTGTGGATGGCGCACTTCTATGCCTGGCCGGAGGGTGACGGTCAGCTCCTCTACATTGAACGTCTCGTCTTCGGTTCAGCGATGGTCGTGTCGATCATCATGGGCATCGACGCGATACGGCGTAGACAATTCGCGTCGCATGGCGATTGGATGACGCGCGCGTATGCCATCGGGCTCGGCGCGGGCACGCAAGTCCTTACACACCTGCCCTGGTTCATCCTCGCCGATGGCAAGCCGGGCGAGCTCCCAAGAGCAATGATGATGGGAGCCGGATGGGCGCTCAATATCGTTGTCGCCGAGTATGTCATTCGCAGTAGATACGCTCGTCCGAAAACTGCGCTGGCGCGCCCTGCTGTCATTTCCTGATTGAGCTTGTCAGGCAACCCTGGCTGTAGTCGTAGGGGTCGAACTGACGCACTCACCCGCCATCGATGCGCCTGTCTTTAGCGACGCTGTTGATTTCACCGATCGCGATTCCCGCTCAGTCGAAATACGACCTGACGGGAAAGCCGGACGCGGCGCTCCAGGAATCCTTCACGCAGGTCGCCGGCGTCCGTGAATTGCCGGGCAACCGCGCCATCGTCACCGACCAGGCAGAGCGCACGGTGTACCTGGTCGACTTCTCGTCAGGCAGCCGGCGAACGATCGGTCGCCAGGGAGACGGACCGGCGGAGTACCGATTCCCGATGGCACCGTTCCCAGCCGCCGGGAACGCAACGTTGATGCTCGACGCCACGCGGCGCCTGGTGCATGTCATTTCTTCCGATGGAACATTTCGACCGTCGCTTTCGCCGCCATACGGCGCTGTGCCCGGCGGGTTGCTCTCAGCGCGTGGCGTCGATTCGCAAGGCAACATCTTCTTCGAGGGAAACAGCTTCAACAGCGAAACAGGTCGATTCACCGATTCGGTCGCCGTGATTCGCTGGAATCCATCAGCCAACAAAACTGAAATCGTCGGCAAGGTTTCGAGCGGCGGCCGCGTGACAATCCAGCGGCAAGGATCGCCGGCAAGCATTGCGCGATCGATCCTGCCGTTTCCGCACGTGGATGCCTGGACGTCCTTGCCAGATGGCCGCGTCGCCGTTGTAAGACAATCACCGCACACCATTGCCTTTTTCGAGGCCAATGGAACGTTGCGCGCGGGCGCCATCATCGACGCGCCGTCCATCCCGGTGACCGCGGCGGAACGGGATGCCTATCAAGAACGAAACTCGGCGCGGCGCATGGTTGCCTCTGGGGGCGGCGAAGTCCGCCGCGTTCAGATTGAAGAGGAAACGTTTCCACCGAACATGCCGGCGTTCATTGCGTCATCGGTCATCAGCGACGCGAGTGGCAGGATCTGGATCGGCCGGAGTCATCGCTGGACCGATCGGACCTGGGCGTACGACGTGTACGATTCGCACGGCGCACACGTCGGGCAGGCAACATTACCCGTACACTCGCGCATCGTCGGATTTGGAGCAGGTGTCGCCTACATCGCGCGAACAGATCCCACCGATGATCAGGTGTATCTGGAACGGCACCGTCTGAAATCCTGAGGAGCAGTCTCGTCAGGCAGGCAAGCACCACAGAGAGCGGTTCCGGCATTGGGCCGCCGCGCGGAAACGTCACCATGGCCCTCTGTGGCACTGCCTGACGAACGACTGTCTCAGCGTTGGTTGACCTGCACGTTCCCGTGCACAAGAACGTTACCAGGCAATCCTGAGAACTGCTCCGAGGGCTTGAGGCCGCAGAATACCCGATCCTGCCCCGCTGCGTCGTTGATGCGCGCGGTGCTCATCTCGTCTGGTGTATCCTGCCCCTCGCCGTTGTCGACTGTCCAGAAATACGAAACCCGTCCGACGATGACGGCCGGATGATTCGTGCGATCGATGATGCCCGCCACCCACGCGGTATCGTTACGCACTGCCAGGCACGTGACCGTTACATGGAAGTACCGATCGGTGGCGTGAATGTTGACCTGAAACTCACCGCTCGCTGAACCGTCGTCCTTTCCGACCGCACTGAATCCCATCGTCCGGAGTTCACCACCGGACATGTAATGTGCGCTTCCCACCGCCGAGGCGGTGACGCCTTGTGCAAGCGACGCGCCATCTGGTGAGAGCATACGGACTGGTGCCGACGATTCCTCACACGCCACGATTCCAGCACACGCCACCAGCATTCCAACAAGATGTCGATGCATGGTTCCTCCTCGGGAACAGGTTGGTCGCTGCCCGAAACACGCAGGCAGCCGCACACCAATCCACGACGGAAGAGGCACGACGTATTGCACGAACCGATCACGACTGGCACGAAAGCGAATGCAACCCGTCAGGTTGCCACGTCGTAATCCAGACCACAGTTCACGACTGGGATCGGACGCGATCCTGGTATTCGCGAGGAGTCAGGCCCATGAAGCGGCGGAACTGGCGCGTAAAATGACTCTGGTCGGTGAAACCGTGCGCCGCGGCAACACCGGCGATGGTCGCACCTGGCGTCCTCAGGTCCCCAGCAGCCGCCTCGACACGACGGCGCCTGACGAACGTTCCGATCGAACATCCGAAATGGGCACGAAACGCGCGCGCGAGATGCGCCGGATGCACGGCTGCCTCACGAGCCAGGCTGGCAAGCGTGGGGACTTGCCCGCTGCACTCCTGGAGGATCTCGTGTGTTCGTCGCAGCCAAAGGGGCGGTGGCTCGGCAGCGTTGCGAACGCGCCGGCCTTTCCGGGCAAGGCCGACGATCAATTCGAACGTCAGGGCCGCCGCGGCCAGCGAAGAGAATGAATCGGGGTGATCCAGTTCATTCGCCAGTCGCCGCGCCAGCCCCTCGGCGCCTCCGTCACGCACGAACCGTTCCGATGTGAACAGCATCTTGTACGGCCGGTACAAGTCGGGCTCGAGATCGGTAGGCTCGATAATGATCTGGGTGGAGCCGGCCGACCCGAACACGTCGTCGTGACGCTCGAGTCCAGGCTTGATGAGCACCGAGGCGCGCTCGCAATACCGTTCGCGGCCACGCAACCGTTCGGCCATGACGCCAGCGACAATCACCGTTAGGCACGCACGCTCATGGACGTGCGACGTGAGCCGCAGCAGTGCGGGGAAGGTTGCCAACGTCACCGAAGCGCCAGGAACACGACGTGTTGTCGACCAGGCGGTTCCGGTAGAAGTGGGAACTCGGGGGGACATGAGGATGGCGAGGAGGGTGAGGGCATGTTGACTCGTCGATGCCGTTCCTGCAAACGGCGTGTTTCGACGCGACGTCACTCGCTGTTGAACCGATGAATGACGTCGCTTCGAAATCGTCTCGTGATCGGTTGACTGAAGGCCCAGCCTGCTGCACACTCCGTGCATGCAATCGCTCCTTCGCCTGCTGGTGGCGGTGTTGGTCGTCGCACCGGCCAGTCAACTGCTACATCCTCCAATGACTCGATTTCTGCTGGCTTTCCTCTTGCTGCCTTCGATCAGCACGACGTTGCATGCCCAGGCCGCGCCAGTGGCGGCCGCGAGCGTCGACAGCGTCTTCAAATCCGTCAAATGGCGTTCGATCGGCCCGTTCCGTGGAGGACGGTCGGTCGCCGCGACCGGAGTGGTCGGCGACGACAAGACCTACTACATGGGCACCACCGGCGGCGGCCTGTGGAAGACCGACAACATGGGGATCAGCTGGCGGAACATCTCCGACGGCTTCTTCAAGACCGGCACCATTGGCGCAATCGCGGTCGCCGAAAGTGACCCTAACGTTGTGTACGTCGGCACTGGTGAACACGCAATTCGGGGGGTCATGACCCACTCGGGCGACGGTGTCTACAAATCAACCGACGCCGGTAAGACATGGAAGAGGATCGGCCTCGACTCCACTCGACATACGTCTCGCATTGTCGTCCACCCGAAAAATCCGGACGTGGTGCTGGTCGCGGCCCAAGGCGCGCTGTACGCACCTAACCGCGAGCGCGGCGTCTACAAGTCGACGGATGGTGGCGTGACCTGGAAGAACGTGTTGTACGTCGACGAAAAGACCGGCGCCGCCGAGCTGTCGATGGACCCGAACAACCCGCGCATCATGTACGCCGCCATGTGGGAGCACGGACGTCTTCCATGGAAAGTCATCAGCGGTGGACCAGGCAGCGGCTTGTACAAGTCGACCGACCTGGGTGACACGTGGACGAAGATGACCGAGGGCCTGCCGACGAAGATGGGAAAGATGTCGATCGCGGTCAGCCGGTCGAATCCCGAGAAGGTCTACGCGCTCATCGAGAGCGATTCGAATGAAGACGAGCGCGGACTGTACGTCTCCACCAACGCGGGCAAGAGCTGGACACAGGTCACGAGCGAGCCGCGTCTCGTTCAGCGCGCCTGGTATTACATCGAGCTCTTCGTCGACCCGAAGAACGACAACACGATTTACGTGCTGAGTGCGCCGGCATTGCGCTCCGACGACGGTGGCAAGACATGGTCGGACGTCGAGGGCGTCCACGGTGATTACCACGACATGTGGATCAACCCGGACAACCCGAACAACTTCATCCTGGCCGACGACGGCGGCGCGGTCGTCACGTTCGACCGGGGCGGGAGCTGGAGTACGCAGGCCAACATGCCCACGGCGCAGCTCTACCGCATCAACGTCGACAACCAGTTCCCCTACCGCATCTATGCCGGCCAGCAGGACAACAGCTCGCTGGTGATCGCGAGCCGCGAGCTTGGCGGGAGTGGTATCACCCGCGACAGCTGGACGTCATCGGCGGGAGGCGAAAGCGCCTTCCTCGCTTTCGACCCGAACAATCCGCGCCACGTGTTAGGCGGGAGCTACCAGGGATACATCGAGGTACTCGACACCCATGCCAGGGCCGGCACGAACATCCTGACCGCCCCCATCCAGTACCTCGGCATGGACGCGAAGGACATGAAGTACCGCTACAACTGGAACGCGCCGATCATCTGGAGCAAACACGAGCCGAATACGTTCTACCACGGCGCGCAGGTGCTGCTCAAGACGCAGGACCTGGGGAAGACGTGGCGGGAAGTCTCCCCGGACCTCACCCGGAACGAGAAGGAGAAGCAGGGAAAGCCGGGCACGCCATATACCAATGAAGCAGTGGGCGCCGAAAACTATGGAACGCTGGCGTACATCGTCGAGTCGCCGCACGAGCGTGGCGTGATCTGGACCGGCAGCGACGACGGCTTCGTGCACGTCACGCGGGACAATGGCGCGACCTGGAAGAACGTCACGCCACGCGGGCTCGCCGAGTCACTGATCAATGCGATTGAAGTTTCGCCACACGACAAGGCGACGGCATACATCGCAACGACCCGGTACAAGTTCAATGACCACGCGCCGGGGTTGTACAAGACCACCGACTACGGCGCGACGTGGACAAAGATCGACCGTGGCATTCCCGCCGAAGCGTTCACCCGTGTCGTGCGCGAGGACGATGTCAGGCGTGACCTGCTCTTTGCCGGCACCGAACGTGGCGTCTTCGTTTCATGGAACGGAGGGCGTGACTGGTCACCCTTCCAGTTGAACCTGCCGATGGCGCCCATCACTGACCTGCGCGTGCACCAGGGAAACCTGATCGCAGCCACGTCGGGGCGTTCGTTCTGGATCCTCGACGACCTCGCACTCGTCAGGCAGCATCGCAGTGATGTGCCGGCGTTTCACGTGTACAAGCCGGCCGACGCGTATCTCGTGAATGGTGGCAGCGAACTGAACGCGCCGGCAGAAGACTTCACGGGGGCCAATCCGTTCCGCGGCGTGAACCCGGCCAACGGCGTGGTCCTCTATTACCAGCTGCCCGAACTGGCCAAGACAGACGACATCACGCTCGAGATTGCGGACGCGTCGGGCCGCATTGTCCGCACACTGACTTCGAAGAAAGACACCAGCTTCAAGCGCTGGGACGGTGGACCGCCGGCACCGGCCACACTTCCGAAATCCAAGGGCCAGAACCGCTTCGTCTGGGACATGCGCCACAACACGATGCCCGGGGTCCAGGGCGTGTACATCGAAGCGAGTTATCGTGGTCACAAGGCGTCGCCCGGGAAGTATCGCGTCACGCTCAAGCAGGGCGACAAGACCTCAACGACCGAGGCGACGATTCTGGCGAATCCGCTGTACGCGACGGACGCCGCTACGTACGCTGAGTACGACACGTTCATGTCGGAGATGGAGCGCGAGTTGTCGCGCATGCATCAAACGGTCAATACGCTGACCGATGTCCAGAACCAGCTGAAGGCCGTGGCCGCAGCCCTCCCGAACGACGAAAAGCACGCCTCGGCAAAACGTGACGCCGACTCGCTGATGGCCAGGCTCAAGGCATGGGACACGGACATGGTCAGCCGCCGGTCGCGCGCGTACGACGACGTCGAGAACTTCGAGCAGAAGTTCACGGCGCACTACCTGTTCCTCATTAATGCGACGGAGAGCGAGCTGCCGCGCGTGAATCAACCCTCACGGGACAGACGCATGCAGCTCGACGCGGACTGGACGCGACTCAAAGCACGCTCCGACGCGATGATCAACGCCGACATACCGTCATTGAGCCGAAAGCTCTGGGATCTCGGACTTGGCGCGCTTTGGAAGCTTCCCACGCCACGGATTGTTCCTTGAAGAGTTGAAGAGTTGAAGCGTTCAGGCAGATCAGCGCTCCTTACTCTTCAACCTTTCAACTCTTCAACTCGTCAACTCCATCACCGCCAACCACCGATGATGAGCCCCATCAGGGTGAGCGTGACGGTCATGTAACCGCCATTGATCAGCATCAACTTCGCCGAGCGCCGCTCGAACAGTCCGACGATGAACAGTCCCATCGCGATCCATCCGAACCCCGTCGCGAACCCGTAAAACGCGGACATACCCAATCCGATCGACGGATCGCCCAGAAAGAAGCCGAGATTGTAGGCCATGACCAGTGTGAAGAGGAACGCGAGGCCGAAGATCTTCGCCTGGTTTCCGGCTGCGGTGGCTTCCGGCGTGAGGCCAACTTCGCGCATCCATATCTTGCCGAAGATCGGGCCGTACCAGGCGCCGCCGATGATGAATGCGACAATGGCGGCGGTGACGATCGCGAGGTGGTTCAGGGCAACGGGTTGCATGATTTCAGGGGCGGAGGGTGGGGATACCGTCCTCACCTATTAGGTGTATCGAATCGGGCCCATTAGCGCGGTTCCCAGTCCGATGAGAGCGGTTTCCGCCGAATCAGGGGGAATTCGTGACGCTTTTGTCGATTTCCAACCGGGTGATTCGACGCCATGGTGTAACCACTTCACCTTCAGGAGACACCGATGAAGATCACCGTCGAGACCATCGTAAAGGCCGAGCCGACCCGAGTCTGGAACGCGTTCAACAACCCGGACGACATCACGCAGTGGAATAACGCCGGCGACGACTGGCACACGACCCGAAGCACGGTCGACCTTCGCGAAGGCGGCAAGTTTTCGGCGCGCATGGAGGCGAAGGACGGTAGCTCCGGCTTCGACTTCGAGGGGACCTACACCCGCATCGTGCCTAACAAGGCGATCGAATACCGGATGGCCGACGGCCGCGAAGTGCAGGTCGAATTTGTACCACGCGCCGACGACGTCCTGGTGAGGGAAACGTTCGATGCCGAAACCGAGAACACGCCGGAACTGCAACGAACGGGCTGGCAGTCGATCCTGGACAACTTCGGCCGCCACGTCGAGGCGAAAGCCTGACCTGGCTGCCGGCCAGCTCCCCGATTCCAGGACTACCTGTGAACTCCTGACACCGATGCCGGCGTCTGACGTATTGATCTCCGAGTCCACTAACGACAGGACCCCCGAAATCCACGAGGGGCATCAGACATGATCTTGCTATTCAGTGTTGCACTCGTGGCGCATACCCAGGGCGCAGTTCCCACCTTGACGCTCAGCCCTTCACCGACGCTCACCATCTCCGACGACGGGACGCCGGCCACTCAGTTCGTGCGTGTCATGGGCGTGATGCGGCTGGAGAGCGGGGGCGTCGCCATCGCGAACCGCGGGACGAATGACGTCCGGATCTTCGACGCGCGCGGGAAACACGTTGCGACCTTCGGCCGGACCGGGGACGGACCCGGCGAGTTCCGCCGGCTGGAAATGATCGGGCGGTCGGGCGACACCGCCTGGTTCTACGATTCCGGTGTCCAGCGCACCACCGCGGTCTTCCTCGGCCCCAAGCCGGAATTGTTAGGCACGACGAGGATCACCGCGACGGGGAATCGCGGTTCGTTCTCCGTCACCGGACGACTGCCCGACGGACGCTGGGTGGCGACAACCAACGTCTCGCCGACTTTCGACAACCCGCAAGGTGTGCACCGCCTGCCAGGATCGACCGGTATCATTGCCAAAGCGGGCGACGGGAACGTCACCTGGCTCGGCGACTTCAAGAGCGCAGCCATTTTTGTCCACAGCCCAACTCGCGACATAAAGGACGCCGCGACCGGTCCAATCGCTTTCCCGCCCTGGCTCCGAACCGCGACCGGCGATGGGCAGATCTGGATCGGTGATTCGGCCGGCGACTCACTCGTGGTCGTAAGGACTCGTGACATGTCGCGCTTTACCGTCCGCCTTCCTATCGCCAGCCGGACGCCGAGCCGGGACCTGGTGAACAGCGAGCGGTCAGCAGAGCTCGAGCAGAATCGGTCGCCGACGGGCAAGGCGTTTACCGAAGCCAAGTACAGCGCGAAGTACCTGCCCGAACGGCTCCCGTACTTCGAGTCACTTCTCCCTGGTCCACAGGGCGAACTCTGGGTGCAGGAGTATTCGGGTCGACGCGCGTCGCCGACGCAATACCTCATCCTCGACGCTAATGGCCGTCCAAAGGGGCGACTCGCCGTTCCGGGCGGTAGTCGTGTGCGCGAAGCTGGACGGGATTACGTCATCCTCGCGCATGAAGACGCCGATGGAGTTGAAAGCATCAGGGTCCACCGGCTCACGCGTACGGGTGGCAAGTGAGTACGGCAGCATTCGCGCGGTAAACGCGCGGTTCCGGATCGACCAGGCGTTGTTCGCCAGGATTCGTGACGGAAAGATCGAGGAACTCTGGGAATTCGTCGACACCGAATCACTGCTGCGGCAACTTCGGGCGAACCGCGCCGACACATGACACTGCTTCTACCTCGCAAATGAGGGGCACGCTGTCAAACGATTCGGGTAAAGGGGGCATGATTCGGAAACTCGCATCGGGCAAATACCGCCTCTACTCGCGCAAGAAGAACCCGAAAACGGGCAAGCGCCGGAACCTCGGCACGTTCAACACGAGGGCGGCTGCCGAAAAACACGAGCGCGCGGTGCAATTCTTCAAGCGCGCCGGCTGACGCCGGACGCAGTGTCGCCTGCTTCCGGGGTTTGTCAGGTAGGACATACATTCCCCGATTCGTGGCATTGACCCGCCTCAGCGTTCGGTCCGATTAATTCCACCAGATCCGCTCATGATTCTCGCCTCGTTACGTCCACTCGCGCGGGCGTTATCCCTCGCGTGCCTTTTGTCGCCAGGAATTGCGACGCTTGCCAGGGGTCAGCGTCCAGCGGTGACCCCGACGTGCTGTGAGGCAGCGGTTTTCGCAGCCGGCCTGCGCATCGCCGAGCGCTATCGCGTCGCCGCAATTCCAGAGCGGCGATTCACGCACGCGGACTACTGGCGTGCGATCGACCCGTCCGTCCGTTCAACTGCGTTCCGGACCGAAACCGTCGGAGAATCCATCCTCGGTCGCGCGATCCGGTCGGTGAGCTTCGGGACCGGGCCGACACGGATCCTGCTCTGGTCCCAGATGCACGGTGACGAGTCCACTGCCAGCATGGCGCTGGCCGACATCTTCCGGTTCCTGGCCGAAGCGCCTAACGATCCTTTGCGCGAGCGGCTGCGAACGTCTCTGACGCTCACCTTCATCCCCATGCTGAATCCCGACGGCGCCGAGGTGTTCCAGCGGGAAAATGCGGTGGGGATCGACGTCAACCGGGATGCGCGCCGGCAGGTGACACCGGAAGCGCGGGCGCTGAAAAAGGTTCACGACGCATTCCGCCCGCAATTCGGCTTCAACCTGCACGACCAGAACGCACGCACGCGAGTTGGGCGGCGCGGCGTTCAGTCGGCGATCGCGCTCCTGGCGCCGGCCTACGACTCGGCGCTCAGCTACAACGAGGTGCGTTCCCGCGCCCGGCTCGTCGCAGCAACGCTGGCCACGCTTTTCGCGCATGAGATTCCGGGGCGCGTTGCGAAGTATGACGATGCGTTCAACCCGCGCGCCTTCGGCGACCTGATGCAGCAGTGGGGCACGAGCACCGTTCTCATCGAGAGCGGCGCCTTGCCGGATGATCCGCAGAAACAGCGCCTGCGTGCGCTCAACGTCGCGGCAATACTGGGTGTGCTCGATGCGATTGCGACGCGGTCCTTTGAAGCGGCGGCACCGGCGGTGTACGACTCGTTGCCGTTCAACCAGGGTGGCGCGTTCGACGTGCTGGTGATGGGCGGCCAGCTGGTGCTGCCGGGCAAGTCACCCATGCTGATGGACTTCGCGATCAACTACGACGACGCCGTGGCCCGGCAGCGGGGACGCGTTCGCGACGCGGGTGACCTGAGCGACGCGATGGCGATCGACACGGTGAACGCGGCCGGGCTCTTTCTCCACCCCAGCCCGGCATCACTCTCAACAACGCCTAACGGGCCGATGTTGCGCCTGGGAAATGTCGCGGAATTCGAGCTACGGCGCGGGCCGGCCGCGACGAGTGCATTGGTGCGGCGCGTGGGAACGGGGACGCCGGACCGATAGGCGCACGTCAGGCATCGCGGGGTTCCTGCCGGCGAACTTCATCCGTCGCGAAGACCAGTCGCTCGATGTAGTGATCCACCGGCTCGTCTTCCGCCCTGACCGGCAGGGCAAAATGGGGATCGTCGGGCTCCTTCGTCTTCCCATCAGGCCCCTCGTCGACCATCAGGTCGCCGCCACGAGTCACCACGGCCAGTTCGAACTGCTCAACCGCTTCCTGAATGCGGACAAGGTCCTGTGGACTTTCGGCACCGGTCAGGTTGATGCCGAGTCCCGCCAGGCGATTGGAGACTCCTTCCGCGACGCGTTGCAGGTCGTTGTTTGTCGTAAGGTCGTCATTGGGCTGCGTCATCGTCCCCCCGAGTTCACATCGTCAGGTCGAAAATTCCAGAGATGGAAAACCGAGCTGCGTCAACGGATGCTACCCGCGAAGCTTCGGAGGGCGCCACTCGGCGATAAAACAAATGGCGACCTCTGCTATCGCAGTGGCCACTTGCTAAAACGACAACGCGCCGCGGCCCGTGGGCCGCGACGCGCGTAACGACAGGACCGGCGCCGCTCAGTGGGTACCGCTTCCCCCACTGCGACCGGGACGTGGCAGGGCGGTCGGCGGCAGCATGTTGTTCAGCCGCATGTAATTCGCGAGCTGGCTGTAATGGTCGGCCATGTCCATCGCGTGGCCAATCACCATGGCGGCGCGGGTGACCTGGCGCGTGTTGCCGTTAAAAGTCATCGAGGCTTGCTCGCCCAACTTCGCGTCCGTGACCTGGTTGAGCGCGGTCGCGCAGAACGTGAACGATTCCTTGAGCTTCGACACGAGCTTGTCCTTCGGCCACGTTGCCTTCACGGAATCAGGAGTGCTCGTGTCTTCCTCGGCGCGCGTGCCCTTCATGTCGCCGAACGCGTTGCAGAAGAGGTAATTGTCATTCGCGAGGTGCTGCGCGATGTAGCCGATGCTCAGCTGCGCAGGCGTGGGCTTGTAACTGAATAATCGCTCAGGAATGGAATCGAACGCCTGGGCGAGGTTGCGATGAAGCGGGAGAATCCTGTTCTTGAACACTGTGGTAATTGGCTCGGCGGGTGGCTGGCCGGCCGGTTGTTGCGCGAACAGGGTCACCGGCAGCGCGAGCGTCAGGATTGCAGTACAGTGGATCTTCATGTCGTTTCTCCAAAAGGGATCGGGCGAATAGAGATACTGGACCGGCCGGGCCGTTTGCGCAACGTGCGGTTCGTCCCTCACTTTCGAGACGTGAGAATCACTTCGTCACTGGCACTGCTCGTCATCGTCTCCGCCGCAGCGCGGGCCCAGGCACCCGCCGCGTGGACCGAATTCACCAGAACCTTCCAGGCGTACGCGGACAGCGACCAGGTTGTCGGCGCAAGCGTGGTGCTGATGAAGAACGGACAGGTGGTCGCCCGCTACAACACCGGCCAGGCCAATCGCGCGAAAAATGTTGCCGTCGACTCCCAGACCATCTTCCACTGGGGATCGATCACGAAGTCGCTCACCGCGATCTCGATCATGCAGCTGCGCGATCGCGGCAAGCTGTCGCTCGACGACAAGATCGTCCGCTGGGTGCCGGAGCTCCGCACGGTCCACGATCCGTTCAACATGATCGACAGCATAACGATTCGCATGCTGCTGTCGCACACCGCGGGCTTTCAGGCCGGCACCTGGCCGTGGGGGAACAACAGGGAGTGGGAGCCGTTCGAGCCGACCACCTGGAACCAGCTTGTCGCCATGATGCCGTATTCGGAGCTGCAGTTCCGTCCGGGGTCGCGCTACGGATACTCCAACCCGGCGTTCGTCTACCTCGCGCGGGTGATCGAACACGTCACCGGCGACCCGTGGGACGCGTACGTGCAGAAGAACATCTTTGCGCCATTGGAGCTGACACGAAGTTATTTCCGGGGCACACCGTATTATCTCGCTGCGCACCGGTCGCACAACTACCACATCAGAAAGGACTCGTCGGGCCGGCAGCTTGTGACCGACAACGGGCCGGACTTCGACCCGGGTATTACCTCGCCCAATGGCGCCTGGAACGCACCGTTAGGCGACCTGGTGAAATACACCGCGTTCATGACCAACGCGCTGCTGCCCGGCATGTCGCGCGAGCGCTACGATGTCGTCCTGAAGCGGTCGAGTCTCCAGGAGATGTGGCAACCGGGGAAGCCGATGTCGCAGAGCTACGGGTCGACTCCGCAGCAATGGATGGGGCTTTCCTTCTTCATCCGGGATCGCAACGGCAAGCGGATCCTCGGCCACACCGGCAGCCAGGCCGGTTTCCGCGCGTTCTTCTATTTCGATCCGAAGAATGGTTCAGCAGTAATCGCGGCGTTCAACAGTACCAATGTCTCCGCACCGGCGAACGCTGCGCAGCGGCGGATGGTCGAGGCGGCGCTCGACCTGCTGCGGTAGCGATTCACGGTGACAATCCTCGTCAGTCCGCTGTCTCGAGTGCTGGAGCTTGTCGCCGCGCGCACGCCGGATCGGGTCATCAGCATTCTCGATCCGGACACGCCGTTTCCGGAGCTGGGTGTAACGTACGCCGGCCGCCACCTGCGACTGACGTTCCATGATGTTCACGCGGCGGCACCAGGTCTCGTTCCCGTCATGGACGAGCATATCGAGCAACTCCTCTCATTCCTTGGTGCCTGGCACGATGGCGAGTCGATCCTCATTCACTGCCACGCCGGCATCGGCCGCTCCACCGCGACGGGTTTCGTGGCACGTTGTTACCGGAATCCCTCGGCGTCGGAGCTCGCGATCGCCCACGACCTGCGGCGCGTCGCGCCACTCTCCAGGCCTAACGAGGCGGTGGTGCGGATCGCCGACCGGCTGATGCGGCGCCGTGGTCGGATGATCGATGCCATCAGGCAGACGGGTCGTGGTCTTGGCTGGGTCGAGGTGAACGAGGGGATCCCGTTCGAGCTTCCGTCGCTCATGGATTGACGGTCACGACGCGGCGGCCGGGCCGGGTGTGGTCGCGACGCCGACGTACAGCTCTCCGGCATACCTCGACGGCACGCGCGCCGTGATCGACGGATTCGTCAGGCCGGCCGCGGCCGAAACCGCGGGCCAGCGTTCGCTGCGAATCGGGTAGGGAACCCACGGATTCGCGGCGCGACGATCGTACTCAACGATTACGACTCGACCGCCCGGTCGCACGAACCCGGCAAGCCGCCCAAGTACGTCGCCGGGGTTTGGGACAAAGTGAAGCGCGTTCGCCAGCAACATGCCGTCCAGCGAGGGGTTGCCGGGCAGAGCGAACGGCGCTGTAAAGTCCGCCTCGACCGGTATCACGCCTGAACCGATCCCGCGAAGCGTCGCGATGACGTCCTTGTCGCGATCAATCGCATAGATCCTGCTGTCGCGCGGAAGAAGCGAACGAAGCGCTCTCGTGAATGTACCAGAGCCCGCGCCGATGTCGGCCCATGAATTGCCGTGACCACCGACGGCGGTGTCGATCAGTTCGGCGGCGTCGCGCTCATCCATAAAACGCGTTCTTCGAGAGGTGGCTGAGAAACGGTCAATAACGCAATTTGGCGCGAACGAAGTCGCGGCGTCCGAACTTTCATTTGAGGGCTGATATTGCTCAGTACGGTCAGGGGATACGCATCTGCGGTTTTCGTCGCAGCCGCGGCAGTTGCTGCGCGCTGGCTGCTGGATCCGTTCATTGGGGATGCGTTCCCGTTTGTCACGCTGTTTGGCGCCGTCGCCGCAGCAGTGTGGCTGGGTGGATGGCAACCGGCGGTCGTGGCTGCGCTCATCGGATACGTCGCCTCCGAGTGGTTGTTCGTTCAGCCCCGCGGTGGCCTCTTTTTGAATGAGCCTGTCAATCTCATTGGCTTCCTCGCGTACACGATTACGTGCGCACTCATAATCTTTTTTGGCCAGTCTGCGCGAAGGGCCCACGCTCGCGCGAACGAAGGACGCGAATTGCTGCGCGTGACGTTGCGGAGCATTGGTGACGCCGTCATTACGACTGATGTCCGCAGTTCCGTCACCTACCTGAATGAAGTCGCCGAAAACCTGACCGGCTGGGACTTTGATTCTGCACTTGGCAAGCCGCTCGAAACGGTGTTCAACATCGTCAACGAATCGTCAGGCGCGCGTGTCGAAAGTCCCGCAGTACGCGCGCTTCGCGAAGGGGTCGTGGTGGGGCTCGCGAATCACACGCAGCTGATCAAGCGCGATGGAACGGTGTGTGCCATCGACGATAGTGCCGCTCCCATTCGCGATGAACGAGGGCGCGTGTCGGGGTGCGTTCTCATTTTCCGCGACGTGTCCGCAGCGCGCGAGCTGGAGCGGGAGAGGGCCCAGCAACTCCTCTCTGCCCGTTTGCTGGCCGCGATCGTCGAGTCATCGGACGACGCCATCATCAGCAAGAACCTGAACGGCATCATCCAGAGCTGGAACGTGGCGGCCGAGCGGATGTTTGGCTACGCACCCCAGGACGCCATCGGCAAACATATCTCACTGGTGATTCCCCCCGAGCGGATCAGCGAGGAGGATGAGATCATCGCCCGGCTGCGCGTCGGCGACCGGATCCATCATTACGAGACCGAACGTGTGCGTGCCGATGGCCGGCGCATCCAGGTGTCGCTCTCGATTTCACCAATCAAGGATGCCTCGGGCACGGTGGTTGGGGCGTCGAAGATTGTGCGCGACATCACGGAGCGGAAACGCGCCGAAGCCGAACGGCAGAAGTTCGTCACCCTGGTCGAGAGCAGTACCGATTTCATCGGCCTGTCCGACCTGAATGGCATTCCGCTGTTCGTGAACCAGGCCGGACTCGAGCTCGTCGGGCTGCGCAGCATCGGCGAGGCGATGTCGACACCCGTGCGGGAGTTCTTCTTCCCGGAAGACCAGTCGTGGGTCATGGACGAGTTCTTCCCGACGGTGCTCAAGGAAGGACACGGCGAAGTCGAGGTGCGCTTCCGGCACTTCCGCACCGGCCATCCGATCTGGATGGCGTACAAGGTACTGACGCTCACCGATGACCGTGGTCAGCCTAACGCGTTCGCCACCGTGAGCCAGAATGTCACCGACCGTCGTCGCATGCTGGACGAAGTGCGGGCGCTGGCGGCCAACCTGGCAGATGCCGATCGCCGGAAGAACGAATTCCTGGCCACGCTGGCGCACGAGCTCCGCAATCCCCTGGCGCCGATCAGTAATGCGGTGCAGGTGTTGCGCCGGCGCGGAGTCGATGACGCCCAGGCCGTGAAGTCTTCGTCAGAAGTGCTGGAGCGCCAGGTACGCCAGATGTCGCGGCTGGTCGACGACCTCGTCGACATGAGCCGCATCACCATCGGGCGCATCGAACTACGGAAGGAACGCATGAACCTCGGACCCGTCGTGAGGCAGGCGGTGGAGAGCACCCGGCCACAGTTCCGGAACATGCACCAGGACCTGAGTGTGTCGATGCCTGACGAGGAGCTCGTTTTGAGCGCCGATCCGGCGCGACTGGCCCAGGTGTTAGGCAACCTGCTGAACAACGCATCCAAGTTCAGCGAGCGGGGCGGTCACGTCTGGCTCACGGTGGGAGCCGAGGATGGCGAGGTGGTGATCGCCGTGCGCGACAAGGGTATCGGCATCGTGCCGGCCGAAATCCCGCGTGTGTTCGACATGTTCACGCAACTCGACACGTCGCTCGAACGGTCGCGCGATGGTCTGGGCATCGGCCTCACCCTGGTGAAGACGCTGATCGAGTTGCACGGGGGGTCGATCACGGTGCAGAGCGACGGCCTGGGTCGCGGCAGCGAGTTCATCGTGCGCCTGCCGCGCGAAAGCGGGACCGTCCAGCCGGCCGTTCGACGGGACACTCCGGTGCCGGCGGCCCCGCGTCGCCGCATCCTCATCGTCGATGACAACGAAGATGGGGCCACCTCGCTGGCGATGCTGTTGAACCTCGGCGGCCACGAGACCTTCATCGCCAATGACGGCCGGGAAGCGCTCGACGCGTTCGAGCGGATCCATCCGGACGTCGCGCTGCTCGACATCGGGCTGCCCGTATTGAACGGGTACGAGGTCGCACACGCCATCCGGGAACGCCCCCTGGGAAAAGACGTGTTGCTGATCGCAATCACCGGCTGGGGCCAGGAAGATGATCGCCACCGCGCCCGCGAGGCCGGCTTCGATGCGCACCTCGTAAAGCCGGTCGATCACACCGAGCTCACGAAGCTTCTGGCAGCGCTTTCATCACGCGTCGGCGCGACCTGACGTACAATTGGAGGTGCTCTCCAGCGTTGCGAACCGGACTGCGTGGATGATGGCGGCGCTGGTCGCGTCCGCGAGTGCCGCTCGCGCGCAACAAATGGAAGCGATCTGGTATCTGCGGGGCGAAGAAAGCATCCAGGCGTTCATCCAGCACGCGGAGCAGATCACGATCGTGTCTCCGCAGGTGTTCCAGATGGATTCGACAGGGCGGATTCGTGGACGAGTCGATCCGCGGGTCATTGCCGTGGCGCGCGAGAAAGGCGTCAAGGTCCATCCGCTGGTGATGAATCCCGGATTCGACCAGCCGTCCATTCATCGCGTGTTGAATCATCCGGAAGCCCGCGCCCAGGGCATCCGTTCGCTGGCCGCCCTCTGCCGGGACAATCGATTCGACGGCATCCAGTTCGACTTCGAGAATTTTCACGTCAGCGACCGGGACGCCTTCACGTCGTTCACTCGTGAGGCAGTCGACTCGGTGCATCGCGCCGGCTGTCAGCTGTCGGCGGCTGTGGTTCCGCGGTTCAACGAGGATCCCGGCACGAACAGTTACGACAGGTGGATTTACGAGAACTGGCGCGCGGCGTTCGACTACAAGGCGCTCGCCGACACGCTCGACTTCCTCTCGTACATGACGTACGCGCAGCATACCGGCGGCTCGCCTCCAGGTCCGGTGGCGGGCTATCCGTGGATGCAAGCATGCCTCGAATACGTGCTTTCGTTAGGCGTCCGGCCGTCGAAGATTTCGCTGGGACTGGCCGGGTATTCGGACTGGTGGTATCCGGCGTACGACGACAAGGATGGTTCCCGGCTTCGCGGAGACGACATCTCGTACGTCCGTGCGATGCAGATCCTGGACAGCGCCGGCGTCACTCCACGGTGGGATGAGGTACAGAAGGCGCCATATGCGATGTGGGAATCACGCGGAGTCTTCCGGCACGCCTGGCTCGAGGACGCGCGGGCGTTCATGGCGAAGCTGGAGCTCGTACGGACGCATAAACTGCGCGGCTTTTCGGTGTGGTTGCTCGGACTCGAAGACCCGGCTACCTGGCAGGCCCTGCGCGAGGCTGGAGTGCGACGATAGCCATGGAAACGGTCAAACATTACGACGCGAACTACGGCCAATTCTCGACCGACGTCTACGCGGCGGTTCGCCGTGAGGCGTTTGGGGAAGACATAGGCCAGAACAGCTGGCTCACGGCCGATGAGCACGATCTGTTCATCGAGTGGATGGCTCCACGCCAGGAATCGCGCGTGCTCGACATCGCCTGTGGCTCGGGGCGCACCACGTTGCGCGTGGCACGCAAGACCGGTTGTGCGGTCCACGGCATCGACATGCACGCCGCGGCTATCGCGGAAGCGCGCGCGGCCGCGGAGCAGGAGGGTTTGACGGCCCGGGCGCAGTTCGAGCAAGGCGATGCGGCGAAGCGCTTACCCTTCGAAGACACGACGTTTGATGCACTCATCTGCATCGACGCCATCAACCACCTGCCGAACCGCCCGGCCGTGCTCGCCGAATGGGCGCGGATCCTCAAGCCCGGTGGGGTGCTGGTGTTCACTGATCCGATCGTTGTAACCGGAGCACTCACGGCCGAGGAGATAACCATCCGCAGCTCCATCGGATTTTTTCTTTTCGTGCCGCCCGGTCTCGATGAGCGCCTGCTGGACGACGCCGGTTTTGACGTGACCGACGTTGCCGACCGCACCGAAAACATGGCGGTCACTGCCTATAAAAGGATGCAGGCGCGCCAGCGCCACGCGAAGGACCTGCGTGTGATCGAGGGCGACGAGACGTTCGACGGACAGCAACGCTTTCTGGAGACCGCGTCTCAACTCGCCGCGGACCGGCGCCTCTCCCGGTTCGCGTTCAGGGCCGTTCGCCGCTGATCATTCGCGCCGCGAGTTCCTTGACGAGCTTCGCGGCCACACGTGCAGTCAGGTCATCGACGTCACGCGACGGGTTGAGTTCCACAACATCGGCGCCTACCAGTGTCCCACGCACGCGCTGAATGAGGCCGACGACGTCACGGACCGTCAGGCCACCCGGTTCACGATGCGAAACGCCCGGCGCGTGCGCGGGGTCGATGCCATCGAGGTCGATCGACAGGTACACCGGGCCACGTACCAATGGGCGGGTCCCGGATTCCCAGGCGCGCATGTCGAACACTTCAACGCCAAAGCGATCGGCCTGCGCGCGCTGATGACCGTTCATCGCCCGGATCCCGACCTGGACGAGCCGCGCGGCGAGCTGTTCCTCCATGATGCGCGCAAATGGGCAGGCGTGAGAATACCGATCGCCCTCGAACTCGTCATAAAGATCGGGATGTGCATCGACGTGCACGATCGTGCACGGCCCATGCTCCGCGTGGATCGCCCGCAGCACCGCGTATGTCACCGCATGATCCCCGCCTAACGCTATTGGAACGGCACCGTCGCGCAGGACCGAGGCGATTCCTGCTTCGATATTACGGCGCGCATGCTCGCCCGGCGTCACCTCCACATTACCGGCGTCGGTCAGCATGCCTGAACTGCCAAGATCCAGGAGGTCCTCCGACCACAGGTTTCCCGCCGGAGAATGAAGTGCCGCGCGGATCGCATCCGGCGCGTCCGCGGCTCCTCGCCGAAAAGACGAGGCTGCATCGTAAGGCAGGCCGATGATTCGTGGGAGACGCTCAGGCATCTGTACTCGCTGTAAGAGGTCTGGCTTCGCTTCGCCACGGTAACGCTCGCCCCATCAACGTTTGCTAGCCAGCGATACGCTCTCAAGGGTTATGTCCGTGGACGACCCCGATGACGGAGGAGACTATGCGCGTACACGGTGCGATGTTGCTTTCTTCAAGCTTGCTGCTCGCTGGATTCGAACCACGCCAGGCAGGCGACGAAGCGGCGGTTCGAGCCGCGATCAACCAGTATTTCAAGGGACACGCCACCGGGCGGAGTGACGAGATGGCCGCGGCGTTCCTGCCCACAGCCCACGTCGAGGGGATCCGCGCAGGGGTCTTCACGTCGTGGACGGCGGCCGAATACTCGGGCCGGTTCACTGGGCGGCCCGCGGCCGACGAAGCAACGCGCAAGCGGACCATCGATCGCGTCGACGTGTCTGGCACCGCCGCCATGGCCGGCGCCACGCTCGTTCACGGGGCCACCACGTTTACCGACTACTTTGTACTGCTCAAGGTCGACGGCAACTGGAAGATTGCCAACAAGGTGTATTCGTCCCGACCCACGACCAGATGATCCGACGCGTCGCTGTGACAATACTGACAACGGGGATGGTGGTTGCAGCGTCTCAGGCGGCCGAACTATTCCAACCGTTCCAGCCGCGCGCGTACCGCCTGGTCAACGGCGTGGCGTTCGACGGCAATGAGCAGACGATGCTGTTTGCCTTGCTCCATCGCGAGGTGCTTGCCCATCGCGGTCGTCCCGACACCACCGCTCCCGAGACGGGAATCTACACCGCGCACCGTGCGCCTAACGGCGCATGGACCGAACCGGCCCTGGCGCCGTTTTCCGGCGCATTTCCCGACTACGAACCGGCGCTCGCGGTCGACGGTTCATTTGTGTTGTTCAACTCGAAGCGGCCATACGCCGACGGCCGGACGCCGGCGCGCAACGACCTGTTTATCGTGGAACGAAACGCCGGGGCCTGGAGCGCGCCACGACCGCTGCCACTCGTCAACTCGTTCGACCTCGAAGAGTCCTACGCCACCATAGACAGCGCTCGACGCGTGATCTTCGTGCGCGGTCCAGCGAAAGAAGGGACGGACGACTTCGACTTGTACGAGTTCACGTATCGCGCCGATGGCAGCACCAGCGAACCGTTAGGCCTGCCGTTCTCCGGCCCGGAGTTCGGCGAAGGCGACCCGCAACTCGCGCGCGACGGTCGTTTTGTCATCTTCACGCGCTGGAACCACCAGGTCGGATGGCAGCAGACCTGTGACCTGTATCTGTCGTTCCGGACAACCCACGGCTGGACCGAACCGGTTCCGCTGCTGGAGCTGAACACGTCCGCACCCGATTATGCTGCCGCGCTCTCCCCCGACGGCCAGTGGTTGTACTATCGAGCCGGCGGCCGCTACATGCGACGCCCCCTGCAACCCGTGCTGGATTCTGCATTGGCCAGGACGCGCTGAGGTTCCGCGGCGGTGACCTCGCGGGCCGGGGGGCGCGCGCCGTAGAATTGGCCCGATGAAAACCAGAGAACTCACCCTCCGCGGCCTGGTACTCGGCGCGCTGATCACCACCGTGTTCACCGCCGCCAACGTATATCTCGGGCTCAAGGTCGGCCTGACGTTCGCGTCGTCCATTCCCGCGGCCGTCATTTCGATGGCGATCCTGAGTGCTGTAAAGGATTCGTCCATCCTCGAGAACAACATCGTGCAGACGGTTGCATCGGCGGCGGGAACGCTGTCGGCAATTATCTTCGTGCTGCCGGGCCTCGTGATCGTGGGATGGTGGACAGGGTTTCCGTTCTGGCAATCGTTCCTCATCTGCGTGAGCGGTGGTATCCTCGGCGTGTTGTTCACGATCCCACTCCGCCGCGCGCTGGTTACCACGTCGGACCTGCCGTATCCCGAAGGTGTCGCCGCAGCCGAAGTGCTTCGTGTGGGGTCCGGCAGGCGCGGGGAGACCGCTGGAGACGCCGGCGCAACGCGTGAAGGGCTTACCGCGGTGATCCTGGGGAGTGTCGCGTCGGCGGGGCTCGCCATTGTAACCGCGACGCGGTTCGCTCACGCGGAACTGGCAGGGTTCTTCCGTCTGGGTGCGACCGCGTCGAGCGGATACACCTTTGCCTGGTCACTCGCCTTGTTAGGCGCCGGCCATCTCGTCGGCCTGTCGGTCGGCATGGCGATGTTGACGGGGCTCATCATCGCCTGGGTCATTGCCGTGCCGATCCTCACCTCGATGCAGCCCGCCGCGGAAGGCGTTGAGATGGCCGCGCACACGCTCACCATCTGGCGGACGCAGGTGCGGTTCATCGGTGCCGGAGCGATCGGCGTCGCGGCGATCTACACCCTCGCCACCCTCGCCAAACCCGTGATCGGAGGCCTGGTCAGCACGCTGGCGGCGTCGCGGGCCGTGGCCACGAGCGATGACCGGGATCGCGACCTGTCGCCGCAATGGATTGTCGGGCTCACGATCGCCTGCCTGCTGGTTGCCGGCTGGCTTTCGTACATGTTTGCCAAGTCGACGGTGCTCGCGCCTGACGCGGTGACGCTTACCCTGATCGCGGTGCCGTTCATCCTGGTCGTGGGATTCCTGATCGCGGGGATCTGCGGCTACATGGCGGGGCTGATCGGCGCGTCCAACAGCCCGATCTCCGGCGTGGGTATCCTGTCGATCGTCATGTTTGCCTCGGTCCTGGCCCTCACCATGGCGCCGTCGGAATCGAACCGGACCGCGCTGGTGGCGTTTGCCCTGTTCGTGGTGGCGATCATCTTCGCCTGCGCGACGATCTCCAACGACAACCTGCAGGACCTGAAAACCGGCCAGCTGGTGGGCGCGTCGCCGATGCGCCAGCAGGTGGCGCTGATCGTCGGCGTCGCCGCCGGCGCGGCGGTCATTCCGTTCGTGCTGAACCTGCTTGCAAAAGCCTACGGATTCGCGGGGGCGGCGAACGTCGGTGTCGTTGCCCCGAATCCGTTACCGGCGCCGCAAGCCACGCTGATTTCTGCGCTCGCCCAGGGCGTGATCGGTGGCAATCTCGAATGGAAGATGATTGGCATTGGCGCCGTGGTTGGCGTCGGCCTGATCCTGCTCGACTCCACGATGAAGGCGATGGGCAAGGTGCGGATCCCGCCCCTGGCAGTCGGCATCGGCATCTACCTCCCGATGTCGGCAACGTTTGCGGTCGTCGTCGGCGCGGTGCTGTCGCACTGGTACGAAGGTCGCGCCAGAAGATCACCCGATCCGGAGCGCGCGATCAGGCTCGGCACGCTGGTCGCATCGGGATTGATCGTCGGTGAAAGCCTGTGGGGTGTGATCAACGCCGGGCTCATCGTCGGGTTGAACAATGACGCACCGATTGGCTTCTTCCCGGCCGATTTCCCGCTGGCGCCGTGGTTAGGCGTGGCGGGGTTCATCGGCATGATCGTCTGGCTCTACGGATGGATGCTCAAACGGTCGCGGGCGTGAGTGGCGCCTCGCTATCGGCGGGCTGACATCGAATGGCGGACCAGCTCAAAACGTTCTTTTCCCCCGCGCTCGTCCGCCGGCTCGCCGAGACGATCCAGCGCGTGCATCCGGCGTTCGACAGCACGGCATTTGTACGGTCAGCAACGAACGGTCTCGACGACCTGGAGCTGCTCGATCGCGGCAAACACATCGCAAAGGCACTCGCCGGTCATTTGCCGGCGAGCTACGCCGATGCGCTTGCGATCCTCTTGCGATCACTGGGCCCTGAGCACGAAAGCGACGAACTGATCGGCGCCGGAATGGCACCATTCTTCTACTACCCGCATACGGTATTCGTCTCCGAGCACGGGCTCGATCACTTTGAGTTGTCAATGAAGGCGCAGTACGAGCTCACTCGCCGCTTCAGCGCCGAAGGCAGCATTCGGCCATTCATAGCCCGCGATCCGGAGCGGACGCTGGCCCGGTTGAACGCGTGGACGCGTGACCCTAACGCGCACGTCCGGCGACTGGTTTCGGAAGGAACCAGGCTGCGCCTCCCCTGGGCCATGCGCGTGACATGGCTCGACCGGAATCCGGATCGAGTGGTCGAACTTCTGGAACTTCTCAAGGATGATCCGGCAACCCTCGTTCGCCGGAGCGTAGCAAACAACCTCAACGACCTCGGCAAGGTGCATCCGGCGTTGCTCGCGGAGGTATGCGAACGATGGCTGGTAGACGCGACGCCGGATCGCAGGGCGCTGGTGGAACACGCGCTACGGAGTGCGGTCAAGAGAGGTGACGACCGCGCACTGCGGCTGCTTGGTTATGGCGTCAAGCCCTCACTGTCGGTCGAGAACGTCGGTTTTACGCCAAAGCGCGTGTCGATCGGCGGACGCGTGACCATGACCTTCGACCTTCGAAGCACGGCACGTGTGGATCAGGAGCTGCTGGTGGACGTTGCCGTGCATTTCGTGAAGGCCAGTGGAAAACCGTCTCGGAAGGTGTTCAAGCTGAAACGCGTGAAGCTCGCAGCGCGTGATCACATCCAGCTTCGGATGACGATCTCACTCGCTGTTCACACAACGAGGAAGCCGCAGCCGGGGAAGCACACCGTCGACGTGGTCGTAAATGGCACAGCCTTTCCTGCCGGCGCATTTGAGGTGACGCGGCGAGGGCCCGCTAAAGCGAAATCCCGTCGACGGTGATTCCAAGTCACTGGTCGCTGCTCGCCGTTCGCTGATCGCTGCGTTTTCCCCACTGACCCGGTACCTTTCACGCTTCATCGCGACGATCACCTCCGCATCCGATCCAGTCATGCGCGCCACTCTCGTTCTTCTTGCCCTTTCCGCAAGCGCCCTGCGTCTCGACGCCCAACACGCGACGTTCATCTACCGCCTCGGCAAGGACACGGTCGCGATCGATCAGTATACACACCAGGGAAATCGCATCGCCGGCACCATGGCGCAGCGAGCCGGAGCCGCGGTCACCGTGGTGCGATACGAGATGACCTACGGAAGTGATGGCCGTCCGACCTCAGCGAAGATCGCCCGTTCACAGCCTGATGGCTCGCCGGTTCCGAACCAGCCGACCGAAGTCCGGTTTACTGTCTCGGCCGACTCGATCATCCGGGAAACCGTGCGACCCGACAGTGTGCAGCGCACTGCCTTCGGCCTCCGCGGCGCGATGATTGCGTTCCCCATCTATGTGTACGGGCCGACGGAGGTCCTGGCGAGCATGCGCAAGTCGCGCGGCGCCGACTCGGTGCCCACGTTAGGCCCGGCCGGGGGGCCCGGATTCATCGGTATCGAGGTTGCGGGAGGCGACACACTGCGCCTGCGCGGCGCGCCCTATCCGATGCGGCTGATGTTCGACGCGAGCAATCGTCTCATGCTCGTCGACGGTGGCATGACGACCAACAAGGTGATTGCCACTCGTGAAGCCGGAAGCACGATCGACGTCATGGCCGTGGCGCGCGCCATGAAGCCGACCGGAGTCATGTCGGGACGGGAGGTGGCCCGCGGGGCCTTTGGCGCCGGCGGGATCGTGCTGGTGGACTACGGCCGACCCATGGTTCGCGAACGTTCGGTGTGGGGCGGTGCGCTCGTTCCCTTCGATTCGGTCTGGCGTGCCGGTGCCAACGACGCCACGCATCTCTTCACCACGCGCGTCCTCACCTTCGGGCAGCTGACTGTGCCACCCGGCAGTTACACGTTGTGGATCCAGCACACGCGCACCGGCACGTTTCTGATCGTCAACAAGCAGACCGGCCAGTGGGGCACGGTGTACGATCCGGCGCTGGATGTCGGGAGGGTCGCCATGCAGATGGCGCCCGCCCCCACTCATGTCGAGGAAATGACGGTGAGCGTGCGGAACATGGGCGGGAATCGTGGTGCGATCGACTTCGCCTGGGGGAACTCCGTCGCCACGGCGACCTTCACCGCTACGGCACGTTAGGCGCGTCATGACGCGACTTCGCGGGGTACGTGCGCTCGCCGTCCTGGTCCTGGCGGCCGGCTGCGCCGGTGGCGCCGCGTCTCCCTCCACGGCGGCGACTCCTGGGGTGCCGATGCTGGCCCCGGGCACCGCGCTGACGCGCCAGCAGCAGCGTTGGATCGACAGCACCTTTGCCACGCTGTCCCTCCGCCAGCAGGCTGGTCAGATGGTAATGATGTGGGTCCTCGGTGACTACACCAACACCGACGATCCGAGTTTCGCGGAGATCCGCCGCTGGATCACCGACGACGGCATCGGTGGCGTCAGCATGTCGTTAGGGTCACCCATCGAGGTTGCAGCCAAGCTGAATGCGATGCAACGCCTGGCACGCGTGCCCCTCCTGGCCTCGGCTGACCTCGAGCCGTCACTCGGCCGGCTCGAAGGTGGCGTGTTCTCGCACTATCTGATGGACGCCGGTGGGGCGACCGTGTTTCCGACCGCAATGGCGATCGCCGCGACCGGCCGCGATGAGGACGCCTATGATGTCGGCCGCATCATCGGACGCGAGGCGCGCGCGGTGGGAATCCACATCAACTTCGCGCCCACAGTCGACGTCAACAACAATCCCTCGAATCCGGTCATCAACACGCGGTCATTTGGAGAAGACCCCGACCGGGTATCCCGACTCTCGGCGCTGTTTGTGCGTGGCTCGCAGGACGCGGGGACGATCGCAACCGCCAAACATTTTCCGGGGCATGGTGACACCGATGTTGATTCGCACGTCGGTCTCCCGGTCGTTCGCGCTGACTGGGCGCGTCTCGCCAGCAATGAGCTGAAGCCGTTCAAGGCGGCGGTCGACGCCGGCGTTGCCATGGTCATGTCGGCGCACATCGCCCTGCCGGCCATCGAAGGGGATTCCTCGACGCCGGCGACACTCACCGCCCGCGTCATGTCGGGCCTGCTTCGCGACACGTTAGGCTTCCGTGGCCTGGCGATTACCGACGCGATGACGATGGACGGCGTCGGCAAGGGCTATGGCGTCGAGGAAAGCAGCATCCTGGCGGTGAAGGCCGGCGCTGACATCATCCTCAAGCCCAGCGACGTGCCGAAAGCGATCGATGCCGTCGTCAGGGCTGTAGAGCGCGGCGAGATTCCACGGAGTCGCATTGAACAATCGGTGCGCCGGGTCCTGGAGCTGAAGGCGCGGAGTGGCGTCGCGTTCCAGCGTTTCACGTCGCTCGACGCCTTGCGAGAGGTGGTTGGGGCGCCGGGACACCGGGCCGCAGCGCAGGATATCGCGAGGCGTGCCATCACGCTGCTCCGGGATCGCCCCGGTGTACTGCCGGTCGCAGGTCGCCGATCCCTGATCATTCAGTACATGCCGGAGACCGAGCTGCGAGCAGGTCGCGTGTTCGCTGCCGCGATGCGTGCCGCCTTGCCAGACACGCGCGTGGTGAAGATCGGTCCAGCCAGTTCACCGGGTCTGCTCGACTCGTTGCGCGCGATGTCTGAAACGGCCGATCGCGTGGTCATTTCTGCGTATGTGCGCCGGATCGAAGGTGAGGGAAGGCCAGCCATCCCCGCGCACATCGCCGAGTGGATGGAGCGACTCGCCGGTGCCGACGCCATGACGCCGTCCGCCAAACTCG
>DASRPK010000172.1:0-2820 GCA_035646395.1 Gemmatimonadaceae bacterium
AGTTGGTTCGGGCAACGCCGATCCGGCCCCACAGGGAGGTCTGGTCGCCCGCTTCTCCGCTGCGGCGGTCGGTCGTGGCGTAGTGGTTGCCCGCGGCCTGAATGACATGACCACCGGGAAACCGCTTTCCGTAGAACCCGCGGTACGAGTTTGTCTGCAGATCGCCGGTGTGGATGTCGATCCGGGTGGTTGGTGTCGTACTTGTTATGCGCCAGTTGCGCAGGTGAACGCGCACTTCGTCTGCGCCTGTTTCGACGGTGGCATCGTCGAGCTGCCACAAGTCGATGAGCGACAGATCGTGCTGGCCGCGCAGCCGCGAATTCAGCGGATCGAGCTCAATGCCGTCGAGAAAAATGCGCACCCGGCCAAAACGTCCATTCAGTGCGGCCATTTCCGGAGCCGAGATCCACCCGGCACGAAACGACGTGACCCCGGGGATCCGGTCCACCAGCTCGCCTAACGTCAACGCACCCGTCGCGACCAGGCCATTCCGATCCCAGGCGTATGGCTCGCCGATACCGAGTGATCGCGGGACCTCGGCGCGTGCCAGTGGCGCCTTGATCGTATCCGCCGCGAGCGCGCGCAGTCGCTCGAGCCGCTGCCGCTCGGCTGCAGCGCGCGCGATGGAATCGCGGCGGGCGGCCGTCGTGTCAGCCGTGCTGTCTCGTCGTACCGGATCCTGTGCACCTGCTGACGGCGTCAGACACGCGATGCCGAGGATCGCCGCCGCAATTGCCCACCATGAAACCGAACGCGTCAGCGCGTCCTCCCGCGAACAAACTGGACGAAAGTACCCATCGGTACCCCCGTTGGTCCGCGCGGAATCATCACGAGATCCGTCTCCGAGTAGGCGGTCCCGGCGACGTCCAGGTGGACCCAGGGGAAGTCAGCGAACTCCTTGAGGAACCACCCCGCCGTGATGGCCCCGGCAGCGCGGCCGCCGGTGTTCTTCAGGTCCGCGACGTCGGACTTGATCAGCTCGCGATACTCGTCCCAGAGCGGCAACTGCCAGGCGGGTTCACCCGCGGCAGTCGCTGCGCCCAGGACTTCCCGCACCAGGCGGTCGTCGTTGCCTAACGCTCCAGTGGCCGTGTTGCCGAGGGCGATCACGCAGGCACCGGTCAGCGTTGCGGCATCAACGACGGCGGCGGGTGCGTACCGCTTCACCCAGGCCAGGACGTCGGCAAGCACCAGCCGCCCTTCAGCGTCGGTATTGATGATCTCGATGCTCTTGCCGCTCGACGCCTTCACCACGTCGCCGGGCTTCACCGCGTTTCCACCCGGCATGTTGGTCGTCGCTCCGAAGACGCCGATGACATTGGCGCGAAGCTTGAGCCGCGCGATCGCCTCCATGGCACCGATCACGCCCGCCGCGCCGCACATATCGAACTTCATGAACTCCATCTTTTCGGCGGGCTTGATGGAGATGCCGCCGGTGTCGAAGCACAGGCCTTTTCCGACTAGCACGATGGGGGCCGCGCCCTTCTTCCCGTTCCGGTACTCCATCGCGACGAGGCGCGGCTCCTGCTGGGTGCCCTGCGCAACCGCGAGGAACGAGCCCATCCCTTCCTTCTCCATTTCCTTGCGACCCAGCACGGTGATCGTCATGCGATGCCGCTTCGCAATGTCGCGCGCGGTCTCGGCGAGGTAATCAGGCGTGCAGAGATTGCCAGGCATTATCGCCAGACGGCGCGTGATCTCGTACCCGGCGCCGATCGCGTTCGCGGCAATGATCGCACTGCGGTTGGCGGCATTGTTTGGCGCGACGATCGTCGCCGCCGTCAGGGGCGCGCGTCGGTCTTCAGGGGTGGGAGGCGTGCGCAGTTCGGTGTACTCCCAGGAACCGAGGTGGAGTCCGATTCCGAGCGCCTCGAGTCCAGCCTTATCGGCGCGGGCGGTCCAGACGGCAACGTTTCCCACGCCAAGCTTCAGTGCCTGACGAGCGGCGACAGCTCCGGCTCTCCGTAAGGAGAGCGGCAACGACGCCGGCTTTCCCATGCCGACGAGAAGGACGCGTTCCACCGCGCCGCGTCCCTGTAAATGCAACGTCTCGTCGCGCGCGGCGCGAAAATCACCGCGCTTGAGCGCTGTCGTGAGCGCGCCATCGAGCGCGGTGTCGAGCTGCTTCAGCCCGGGGGGCAACGTGTTCCCCGGCTGCATTACCACCGCGAGAAGGGGCGTCTTTACAGTCGACGGATCAGCGAAGCGGACCGCGAGATCGAGAGCCATGGCGATTATGAGGGAGCAAAGGGTGGCGCGAAGCGGCGAAAGTTAGCCTCGGCCTCCAGTAGCAGCCAACCACTTTTCGAAATCGCTGGTTGTTCGGTTTGGCGGTGGACTCCCATCGCCCATCTCCCATCTTCGCTCATCAAGCGATCCGATCCGGCAACGCTTGCTGCGCCACGAAAGCGTCGATATTGGCGATCGCCCGGCGCCCCATTGCAACGCGACTCTCGACGGTCGCGCTCCCCAGATGGGGGACCAACACGACGTTGTCCCTGCCCAGCAGCCTGTGATTTACGGATGGTTCGCCTTCGTAGACATCGAGTGCAGCACCGGCGATTTGCCTGTCATCGAGCGCCGCGATCAACGCCTCGTCATCGACCACGTCACCGCGACTCGTGTTCACGAGGAATGCGTGACGGTTCATTTGACGGAACCGATCCGCGTTCATGAGGTGATACGTGTCAGGCGTCGCCGGACAATGCAACGACACGAAGTCGGACTGCTCCAGCAGACTGCCAACGGACGCGCATCGCGCAGCGCCAACTTGCGTCTCTGTTTCGTCGTCGGCGGCTGATCGCGAGTGATAAACAACGC
>DASRPK010000173.1:0-19090 GCA_035646395.1 Gemmatimonadaceae bacterium
GTAGCGCGGATCCTGCAGCGCCTCGGCGAACTCTTTCGCCGTCTCGAACCGATCTGCCGGCAGCTTCGCCAACGCACGCTGGAGCGCAGCGTCCACATTCTCCGGAACCGTGTCGCGCGACGAGCGCACAGGCCGGACGCGATCGGTGAGCACGCGCGCAATGATCGCCTGCACGGTCGACCCGGTGTGCGGTGGCTCACCCGTCAGCATCTCGTAAAGCACCGCCGCCAGCGAATAGATGTCGCTGCGCGCGTCAATCAGCCGATCCCCCGTCGCCTGCTCCGGCGACATGTAGGCCGGCGTACCTAACGAGAGACCGGTCTGCGTGACGCGCGTGCCGCCGGCATTGGTCACCGCCAGCGCGATACCGAAGTCGCTTACCACCGGCTGCCCATCCTGGAGCAGGATGTTCTGCGGCTTCAAGTCGCGATGCACGACGTTGTGCCGGTGCGCGTAGTCGAGCGCTCCAGCCACCGCCACGGTGATGCGAATCGCCTCGTTCACCGGCAACTGCTTCTCGCGATCGAGCCGGCCGCGCAACGACTCCCCTTCGACGAACGGCATCACGTAAAACAGCAGACCGTCGGCCTCGCCGGAGTCGAACAGCGGCAGGAGGTGCGGGTGCTGGAGATTGGCGGTGACGCGGATCTCGCTCAGGAACCGTTCGACACCCAACACCGCGCCCAGCTCCGGCTTCAACAGCTTCAGCGCGACGTTTCGGTCGTGACGGAGATCGCGCGCCAGGTACACGGTTGCCATCCCGCCGACGCCGATCTGCCGGTCGACGCGGTAACGCTCGGCCAGCGACGTTTGGAGTTGTGCAAGCGGGTCCATGGCGCCCAAACCTACGGCTACAACTCCCGCTCGCCAGTTAAATCCGATTTACGGACCCCGATACCCGTTGCGGCATTCCGAAACTGAGATAAGTTTTTGTCTTATGCCCCGGCAGCAGCCCGCACTCGCGCGGCGGGAACGCGAGATCATGGACGTCGTCTACCGCCTCGGCGGGGCGACGTCGCGGCAGATCCGCGAGGAACTGCAGGATCCACCGCATCCGGCGGCAGTCCGGACGCTCCTCCGGATCCTCGAGGCCAAGGGACAGCTGCGGCACACCAAGGACGGCCCCAGGCACGTGTACCTGCCCACCACACCCCGAAGCGTGGCGCAACGATCGGCCGTCAAACACCTGCTCAGCACATTCTTCGGGGGTTCGCGCGCGGCGGCGGTCGCGGCCCTGCTCGACGATGGCGATCAGCCACTCACCGCGCGCGAGCGTGACGCACTCGCAACCGTGGTCAAGCGTCTCCGCGCAGAAGGACGTTGAGCCATGCCGACACCACCGGCCATGCTTTTCACTTCTGCCGACAGTGCTCGCGCGATGAGTGATGTGTACAGCGTGTCGCTGGTCGCGACGCTGCCGGTGCTCGCGGCGCTGGTCGCGTGCATCTGCCTGCGCGAATCGAACGCGGGCACGCGAGCCATCGTGTGGCGGTGCGCGCTGGCGGGGGTGCTCGCGATCTACGCCGGCCGCTACCTGCCCTGGCAGTGGATGGCATGGGTCCTGCCGGAGCCGCTCGCGCGGCCTCTTGTGTCGTTAGGTACGATCCACCTCGATGGACCGCCGGGGCTTGCCGGTGCGAACGATTCTGGGACAGACGCTTCCGGCGCGGTTCGCGGCCTGATCGCCCTGTACTGGACCGGCGTCGCGTTCATTCTCCTGCGCACGTTCGTTGCGCGTGGGCGGCTGCTGCTCGTACGACGCCGCGCCACCAGGCTCACTGGACCGCTCTGGCAGGCGTGGATGCGCGACGCGGGTCACGCCGTCGGCGTCTCGACGTCGCGGATGCGTCTCGCGGCGACGGAGGACGTATCGGTTCCGCTCACCTGGGGTGTCTGGCGCCCGGTCATCCTCCTCCCCCACTCGGCGCTGCGCTGGCCGGCCGACCGGTTGCAGGCCGTGCTGCGACACGAGCTCGGACATGTCGGCGCTCACGACGCGGCGATGCACGTGGCAGCGCGGATTGCCTGCGCGCTGTTCTGGTTTCATCCGGGTGTCTGGTGGCTGGCGAGGCGTTTCGAGGCCGACGCCGAGGAAGCAGCTGATGATCGTGTATTGCTGACGGGGATTCGCGTAAGTGATTACGCCGAATGGCTCGGGACATCCGCGCCTGACGCGCCCGATCACGCCTGCGCGGCGATGGCGCTGGTGCGCCCCGGCAATCTTCGCGCACGGCTTGCCGTGGTGACCAATACTCAGCGTCGCATCGCTGTTCCAGCACGTCGCCTCGCGCTCTTCGCCGCGGTGTTCACCGCGGCGGCCGTGGCCCCGCTGGCGACGGCGCGATTGGCACCGACGCGCCAGGTCCTCACGTCACTGATGACCGAGACGCGCTGGGAATCCCGGGCCTGGGCGGTGGTGCGACTCGCCAGGCGGGCGGACTCGGTTCACGTTGCGCGATCAGCCGCCCGCGAAGACCCGGATCCCGCCGTGCGAGCGTGGGCTCGTTATGCACTGACGCTGGCGCCGGTTCGCACCCCGTCGCGACCGCGCTCCTGACATCCCTTGTACCCCTTTCGTGCCGCATAGCCATGAGAGACAAAAATTTATCACATTGGTCGTGGCTCGTTCCGGCGGTCGTGCTCGGCGCCGGGTTTGTCGACCTGACCCGGGGTGGCATAACGATTTCGGCGATTCTTCTCGCCATCGGCTTTCTGGTGGCGATCCCGTGGGCGCTGCTCGCCGGTAGTGGGGCGAGCGATGACCAACCGCCATACCGCGAGGCGATAGTCGCTGGAGTCGGCGTGCTCGCGCTTTATCTGCTCACGCTGTCCCCGACCACGGCGATGTGGGACGCCAGCGAGTACATCGCCGCGGCCTACACGTTTGGCATCCCACATCCACCCGGCAATCCACTGTTCGTGATCGTCGGGCGCGCCTTCTCGATTCTCCCCATAGCGCCTAACGTCGCGATGCGCATCAACGTGCTGGCCGCGGTGTCGAGCGCCGTCGCGGCGTCTGTCTGGTATCTGGTTGCCCGGCGGGTCGCTGTGCGCGCGGGGCTTGGACCGGTCATCAGCCGCATTACCGCAGGACTTTCCACCCTTATCGGCGCCACCGCATTTACGGTCTGGAACCAGTCGGTGGTGAACGAGAAAGTGTACACGGTATCACTCGCCGGCATCGCCATCGTGTCCTGGCTCATGCTGCGCTGGTCAGACCAGCCCGATGGACGGCGCGCCGACCGTTTGCTGCTGCTCGTCGCCTACCTGCTTGGACTCGGCTACGCGAACCACATGGCGGGCATGCTTCCGCTCCCCGCGGTCGCACTAGTCGTGGTGCTCACGCGACCGCGGACGCTGTTGCGGTGGCGCCTGATCGCCGCTTCGGTCGCGATGATGGTCGTGGGACTCGCGCCGTTCGCGACGCAACCTGTTCGCGCTGCCTTCAACCCTCCTATTAATGAAGGGGAGCCGACGGCCTGCCGTCAGGGGCTCGAGTTCTCCTGCACGTTCTCGAAGGGGACCTGGGAAGCATTCACGTACAACTTCAATCGCGAGCAATTCGGCAAGCCAAAGCTATCGGAGCGACAGGCGCCATTTTCGGCGCAGCTCGGGATGTGGTGGCTGTACTTCAAGTGGCAGTGGTGGCGTGACGCGCACGCTGAAGAAGCAGCGATGCTGGATCGAGACGCCCACGAACGCCGTCACGATGTGCAGGCGGTCATGGCCGCACTGTTCTTCGTGCTGGCGTTGACGGGTGGAGCGCTGCACTACCGGCACGACCGGCGCGGGTTCTGGTACTTCGGGCCGTTGATGCTGCTGATGAGCGTGATCCTGATCTACTACCTGAATTTCCGTTACGGCGCATCGCAGTCGCCCGACCTGGCCGACGTGCAGCGTGAGGTTCGCGACCGCGACTACTTCTTTCTCTGGAGCTTTTCGGCGTGGGGAGTGTGGGCGGGTCTGGGACTGGTGTGGCTCTGGCGGTCCGTCGCTTCGTTAGGCAGCCGGGATACCGTGCCGTCCCGCTCGCGCCTTGCCATGGCAGCGCCGGTCCTGCTGTTGGCTGCCGTTCCGCTCGCCGGAAACTGGTCGGCGGCCTCACGCAAGAACGATCAGATTGCGTCCTCCTTCGCGCGTGACCTCCTCAATTCGGTGGAACCCTACGGAGTGCTCGTCACCGGCGGAGACAACGACACGTTCCCCCTCTGGTATGCGCAGGAGGTAGAAGGTGTGCGACGCGACGTTACGGTAGCGGTGACATCCCTCATGAACACCGACTGGTTCGCGCGCGGGATGATTCGGCGCCCGATCCACACCTACGACGCGAGGCGCGGGCCGGCAGTGTATCGCGACCAGAGCTGGCCCAGGCCGGATGGTCCACCACTTCACCTGTCGCTGGACGAAGCGGACTCCATCCCGCAGTACATGATCGTCGACCAGCCGCTGCGCTTCCAGGCGAAAGGACTCGACATCAGGATCGATCCCCGTATGCTGCCGCAAACGCGAGGCGGCGGGATTCTGGAGCGCTCAGATCTGTTCGTGCTGCGGATGATCGCCGACACCTGGCCGCAGCGGCCGGTCTACATCAGCCGCACCGCCGGCTCCTACGGCGAAACGCTCGGGCTGGGGAACAACCTCCTGTCTCAGGGGCTCGCGCGGAAGGTTGTTCCCACTCCCGCCCCCTCGCGGGATACGGTGTTTGTGCCGGGGAGTGGCTGGATCGATATCCGGACAACCCGCGCCTTGTGGCGTGAGTTCCAGGGGCCCCCGGCAATCGTAAAGCGGAATGAGTGGATCGACCGTCCCTCGGTGAGCATTGCATACTCCTACCTGTTCGCCGGTAGTGAACTGGCGGGTCTCCTTCTGGAGCGGAAGGAAATCACCGCCGGCGACTCCGTGCTGGCCATCGTGCGGGGCGTCGCGCGTGCGGTTGGTGTCGAGCACCTGATGGCTGACGCGAACGCGCCGCCCCTCCCTCGGGGGGACACGTCGCGTTAGGTGCGATCCACGTTAGTCGCCGAGCGGAGCCATTCGCCTCTGGAAAGGGAGTGGCGCTGAGATTGCAGCCCGCCGAGCTGCCCGGCAGCCTGTTCCTGGGGTACTTCCATTCATGTTCAAAGAACTCAAGCGCGAATGGTCGCAGCTCAAGCGAGGCAAGCCGGGGTCGCGATTCCAGGATCAGTTTGACCGGAATCAGCGTGAGAAGAAGAGCAACGTCGGCCGGGTGTTCCGTGTCGTCGCGGGATTCGTTTTGTTGCCGGTCGGCCTGTTTTTCCTGGCGGTCCCCGGACCGGGCCTGGTCATCATCGCGCTGGGCGCGGTACTGATCGCCCGGGAGTTCGGGTTCGCGGCCCGGCTTCTCGATGCCATCGAGGTCCGCGGCCGCAGGATCATAACGTGGGCCTCACATCGGTGGAAACGCCTGGTGCAGGCGCGCCGCAAGGTCGTGAGTCGTTAGGTCAGTCCGCCCTCCATCACGACCTGCTGCGCGCAGTCGAGCTCAACCCGGTGGCTAGCGGATGAACCGGCCCAGGATGTCGTCGAGCGGATTGCCATCGCCATCGAGGTCGAGCAGACCGCCGAGCCCTCCGCGGCGTGCCCCGGTCGGTGCGGCGTCGATCTCCGGACGTTTTCGAGCCATGTAGCCGGCCACCACCATAGCCAGCATTGGCAACATCTTCTTGAGGAGGCTTGGGTCGAGCCCGGTCTTCGCCGACGCGTTCTGCGCGACGTTCCGACTCACTTCCTTCGAGCCGAAGATCTGTCCGAGCACGTTGTTGCCGCGATCGATATTGGTCGGATGAGCGGCCAGCACATCGTCCAGCAATCCGCCGCCACCAAGCGAGCCAAGCAGGCCACCCAAACCGCTGAGTCCCGTCGGTTGAGTCTGCACCTGCTTCTTGAAGCCGCCAAGAATCGCGGGCAACAATGCGGCAGCCCCCATTTGAACCTGCTGTTCGCTAATGCCCAGCTCCCTCGCGATCGAGTTGGAGCCGCCCGTTTCCGTAAGGATTTCGTTGATCTGCATGTCGTGACTCCTTTGTCGATGCCCTCGCGAATCTAACGCCGCTCGATGTGGTTGCACATCAGCCGAGACGATCACACAGCGGTCGAGGCCGTTTCGCGATGCCGACACATCCCGAAGCCTAACGACAACCGGCTGAGGCCAATGCTCACCGCTTCGTCAACCTGATGAACTCGGGATTGGACCAGAGTGTTTCGAAGTTGCGATTCCGGGGAAGCTGCCGGGCGTTGGCCGGATTGAGTTCGATCGCCTGGCGCACGCCTTCCAGCGCCCCAGTTGTGCGACCGGCCGCAAGTTCGGTGGCGGCCCACGCCACCCACACCGCGTCAAACTCGGGCGACTTCGTGCGTGCAGCGAGGGCAGCGGCGGAAGCCGCCTCCAGAGCACGCTCTCGAAGACGCGAGTACGCCTCGGAGACCAGCGATTGCGCCTGGAACATGTTCAGCAGTCGCCGCAGCTCCGTCAGCGGGGCACGCGAATCGTCGACGCGAAGGTCGACCACGCGATCGCCAAATCCCGCGGCGCCGGCCAGCGGTTTGGCAACGATCAGTGCCGCCGACTGTGTGCCGCGCGAATCGCCGCCCGCGCTCTGTCCGGCATCCATTGCCGCCAACAGCCGTTCGGCCAGCGATCCGGTCGACGACTCGAAGACACGCGCGAGCGACTCAACCACTTCCTGCCCCACGAGGATGTTGCCCTGCGCGCAGTAATTGGTGCCGCAGCGGTGTCCCTTCCAGTCACTGGCGCCGGTTCCGGTCCACGCCGCCGTCCGACCGGTGGCATCGAGGATAGCCACCTGGCGCGAATCCCGGCCCTCGTCGCCGCGAATCATCAAGTCGAGTGCCTGTTGCGGCGACATGCCGGTGGTGAGCAGCTCCATGCCTAACGCGCCGTACATGGGGTTTGACGACGACTGGTGCGCGATCACGGCCAGGCCACCCTTGATGGTGATCGTCCGGCTGCCGACGGCCAGTGTCTTCGACTGCACCGCCATGCCGAGTTCACCCGAGGCCGGGTCGCGGGCGATGACGGAGAAGGTGCCCTCGAGCTCGTGGTCATGACGCGTGAGCGCGGCCATGACATACCAACTGTCAGGCACGGGCAACCACGGCTCCTTTTCATTCACGCGATACTTCAGCGAGAGGCTCGCGCCGCCACCTCCCTGGAAGTAGCGCACCACGATCGGATGGAGTCCCTTCCGCAACGCGATCATGCCGGTGCGCTGTTCGTCGCCGTGCAGGCCATCGTTATTCACCACGACGCGCTCGCCGATCTCGAGGTTGCTGCCGTCATCGGAGGACAGCGCGAATTCGTACAGCGCGTCGCCCGGCACACGCAGGTAGCCGGAGAAGCGCAGCGCATAACGCTCCGCGGTTTCGTCTCCCGTTCGCTCGACTCGCTTTACCATCGCTTCCCGTGTCTGCGGCAGCGAATCGATGGCGCGCACGGAGCGCACCGAGCGCTCCATGTACTGGTACCGCAGCCCTTCCTGCACGACGACCAGCTGGTCCGCCGGGCGGTGTGTGGTCTGGGTGTAGGTCGATGCGCGCGGCGGGCTTGAGCGTCCGTTAGGCAGAAATGCCCGCGCCGCCACGCGAGTGCCTTGCGGAGATACGTTCAACCGGAATGGACGCTCGTATTTCGGACTCGTCGCGATCGGGTCGCTGCCGTCCGTCGTGTACCGGATATCCGCGCCGGGCAGCAGTGAACGCAGGGTCACATCGACACTACTCGCGAGCGTCAATCGATCGCCGTCCAGTCCGTCCACGTGCGGAATGCGGTAGTTGACGCCGAGCTGGTCGAGCGCGCGTAATGCCTTCGGCAGGCGCGCGACGAAGCTGTTCCAGTCTCGGGCCTCTTTCGATGACCACGTCAACTCGGCCAAGGCCAGTGCGCGCGGCCAGAGCATGTACTCCACCGCCGCGGGCGTCTTCAGGTACTCCGTCCACAGGTTGGCCTGCGCGCCGAGGATGTGCCTGGCCTGGTCGGTCGTCAGCGAGTCAGGGACGGGTTCGTACGAATACACGTTTTCCAGGGAGCTGAATCCGCCAATCGCCAGCGGCTCGAAGCGCGCATCGCCCTGGTAGTAATCGAAATAGAGATGTGAGTTCGGCGACATGACCACGTCGTGCCCTTCGCGCGCCGCGGCGATGCCTCCGCTCGTGCCGCGCCATGACATCACCGTCGCTTCGGGCGCGAGTCCACCCTCGAGGATCTCATCCCAGCCTATGAGGCGGCGGTTCTTGCTGCCAAGAAAGCGTTCGATGCGCCTGATGAACCAGCTCTGCAGTTCGGCTTCGTCTTTCAGGTTCTCGCGGCGTATTATCTCCTGCGCTACCGGGCTCGCCTTCCAGCGGGTCTTGGGGACTTCATCGCCTCCTATATGGATGTAGCGGCTGGGGAAGAGCTCGATGACTTCGGTCAAAACGTCCTCGAGGAACGTGAATGTCGAGTCGTGAGGACAGAACACGTCTTCGTCGACGCCCCACGTTGTTCGTACCTCGAAAGGCCCCGGCGTGCAGGCAAGCTCCGGGTAGGCCGCGAGTGCCGCTTTCGCATGGCCCGGCATCTCGATTTCCGGAACGACGGTAATGTACCGCTCCGCCGCATAACGAACGACGTCACGGATCTCGTCCTGCGTGTAGAAGCCGCAATGCAGCGTGCCGTCGCCGACGTACGGAGTGAAATTCCGCTCGACCATCGTCTCCTTGCGGCATCCACCGACACTCGTCAGGCGTGGATATTTCCGGATATCGATGCGCCATCCCTGGTCGTCCGTCAGATGCCAGTGGAACGTATTCAGCTTGTAGCGCGACATCAGGTCGATGTACTGCTTGACGAACGCCACCGGCTGGAAATGGCGGGCGATGTCGAGGTGGAGGCCGCGCCAGGTGAAGCGGGGGGTGTCGACGATCGTTACGGCAGGAAGCCGGATGGCAGATGGGGGATGGGGGGTGGCAATGGACTCGAGTAATTGCCGGAGGGTCTGCAATCCATAGAACAGGCCGGCGCCGGTCGATGACGAGATCGCGATGCCTTCGCGGGCCACGGTCAGTGTGTACGTGCCTTCCTTCTCGGCGACCAGGGTCTGGATCTGACGCAACTGGATCGCTCCTTCGCGGATCCGACGTCCACTCGTCAGGCTTACGGGCTTCCCCGTCGCTGACGTCGCAATCTCGACGGCCAGGCTGCCTAACGCCTTCAGCTCGGCATTCCCCGTGTCGGCGACCCAGACCTCGAGGGTATCCGGAGCGTTCCAGGTTCCAACACCGGACCGGGTCACGTGCGGCGCCGGAATCACCGGCACGAGCCGTTCGGGCCGCGGAGGAATCGCCGGCCCGGGCACACATCCCGCGAGCAGGGTGAAGGTCCCGGTCAGGACAGCGAATAGTCTCGCGCGGAGACGCGGAGACGCGGAGACATTCACATCAACCATTTTGTTGGGCCTGACTTGTAGGTCCGAGGCGTCTCAGCGTTCGACGACTACGTACAATGTATCCTCACGAACTCCGCGCCGAGGTGGCGCTCGACGTCATAGCGGCCTGCCACCGCGGCGGAGAGACGCTCAGGGATGACGGTCATGACGACTCAGGTACGAATTCCCGATCGAGGCGATCGACGTCGTGCCCATCTGCTTCATGACGAGTTCGAACTCGTACCGGAGAATGGCGAGCACCATCTCGACCCCCTCCTGGCCGAACGCCGCCAGGCCCCAGATGTAGGGGCGGCCGATGCCGGCGGAAGCCGCGCCTAACGCCATCGCCTTGAAGATGTCCGTGCCGCGGCGGAACCCGCCGTCACAAATCACCGGGATTCGGCCACCTGTGCCTTGCACGACCTCGGGCAGCGAGTCGATTGTCGCACGCATAGAGTTCTCAGCGCGGCCACCATGATTCGAGCAGAACAGGCCGTCGACGCCATGCTGGATGGCAAGCTCCGCATCCTCGCGCGTCACGATCCCCTTGAGCAGCACTTTCATTGAGGTGGCGGCCTTGAGTCGGTCGACGAACTCCCACGTCGGTGTGCCCACCTCGGGAATCGGTGAAACTGCCGCAAATCCTGTCAGGTTGGGCTTGCGGCGCGTGTCCCCGAGTGCGGCACCGACCATGCCAGGAACGGGCGGTCCGCTCGGGTGGCAGTCGGTGCACTTGCGGGTATCGAGTCGCGCGCCGCGCAACATCGTCTCCCGGTTGCTTCCCCCAAACAGATCCACCGTAAGGACGACTGCCGCGCTGCCAGCGCGCTCGGCGCGCTGCACCATCTGTTTCGTTATTGCCCAGTCCTGCGGGTGGTGATAGAGCTGGAACCAGACCGTAGCGCCTCGGGCGTCGATCGCGTCCTCGATCGAGGTAGTGGCGACGGTCGAGAGAACCTGCAGATGGTTCTTCGCCTTGGCGGCGCGTGCAACCGCGATCTCGCCAAGCGGGTGGAATGCCTTCTGGCTCCCAACCGGGTTGATGACGATTGGCGTGGGATACTTCGTGCCGAAGAGGGAGACGCTGGCATCTATTGACGCCACGTTGACCAGTCGGCGCGGCTTCAGTGCCCAATGGTCGAACCCCTCGCGATTGGCACGGATGGTGCCATCGTCGTCGGTGCCGGTGGCAAGGTAGGCCCAGTGAGCGACCGGCATCTTCGCCCTGGCAACGGGCTCGAAGTCGAACACATCGAGCGCCTCTTTCGCTGATTGTATCAGCGGCGTCCGCTGCGCCGCCTGTTGCGCCAACGACAGCGCGCGCGACACTCGGCGAGGCGACGTTGACGTCAGGTCCTCGAGGAGGCGCTCATCGAGCCCAGCGGCCGCGAGGAGTGGACTCCCGGCCAGAAATCGCAGGAACTGGCGACGATCGGTCATTGCATTCTCGGTTTCAGCGCTCGCGCCCGATGCGGTATCGACCGGCGAGCAGGGTAGTCAGGCGATCGGCGTTCTGCGTCTTACTGACGGCCGGATGACATCGACCGAATCTGGTCAGCGTTTCCCGTGAGCTGCCACCGGATCAGCGACACCGGAATCATACCAGCCCGGTTGATCGCGTCGTAATACTCCCGCAGCGAGAACGCCGTGCCCTTCTGCTCGGAGATTTCCCGCAGCAGATCGTCCAGCAAGTACTTCCCAATGATGTAACTCGTGCCGTACCCCGGCTGCCGCAAGTACAGCTGTTGTTCGAAACCGAGCAGGTCGAGTGTGGGACTCATCCACCCGCGCGGCGTCCACTGCACCTGGAAATCTGCGGCCTGCTTCATCGTGTACTCGTTGCTCTGCGCGTAGAGCGAGCCGAGTCCGCGCGCTCCGCGCTGGGCAAGCATGATCCACTGGATCTCGCGGGCGCGCGGGTTATCGTCGTAGAGGCCGGCGTGCATCATCGCTTCCTCGAACGCCGTGGCCATGCCTTCGCTGCGACTGTCCCAGATGTTGTAAAGCAGCGCGCCGCGCCGGATGGGACTCGCGTGCGGCTCGTCGCGCATCTGCGCCAGGTCCCACCAATGGTAGAAATGGGTGTAGAGCGCGTTAGGCTCGAGGTGGGTGGCGATCGAGAAAAAGTTGCGCTGCGCGATAGGCGCGAAGCTCCCGATTTTCGGGCGCAGCGCCGGATCCATGTTGGGCTTTACCGTGATGATGTCACGGTCCTTCATGAACTTCATCAGCCTGTCAACCGACGCGTTGGCGCGACGCCGGTATTCGTCTTCATTCCGGACCGGCTGGATCTGTGGTCGGCCCATGTTGCGCTGCTCTTCCAGGCGCAGTGAAGCGTGCGAACGAGCAAGCTCGCGTTTCAGGATCGCGACCTCGTCCGCCCACGTGAGTGGGATGAGGTGGACATGGCGGAGACTCCAGTTGTAGTTCTCGATGCCGATGCCGGACGGACCCGTTTTCGACGGCGCTTGTTGTTCGAGCCAGCTCACGAAGTCGACGGTCGCCTGTCGCGCGTCACGGAGAGCTGCGAGGACCTGCGGTGCGCCGCCAACTTTCTGCGCCAGATCGTCCAGATCACGGATCTGGTTCTTCACTGATCCGGTTCCCGAAATCCACAGGTCGCGCGCGTTGCCCGTGAGATTCAGTCTCGCCTGCTGCAGGAGCGGCGCGATCGTCCGCAACTCGGCTGCGAGGCGTGATTGCGCATCGAGTGCCAGCGGAAACGTGTACTTCCACAGCTCGATGGCCGCGTGATTTGTGGGGCCTTCATGATCCGGCGTGTCGCTCTGGTCGGTCCAGATGGTGACGTAATACGCCGGGTCCCGCTCCCATGGCTTGAGCACACGGATGTAGAATTCCAGCCCGTTCATCTCCGCTCTGACGAGGTGCCAGTCGATCTGCTGCTCCGTCGTCCAGCCGGTGGTGTCGATGCTACTGAGCCGCACGAACCAGTCTTTGAGCTCGTTGTGCTTGCGCGCCATCGTGACGGCAGTGTAATCCGGCGCACCCTCGCGCAACGCCGGCCGTTCGAATGCGCGCCACTCGGTGAAGAGCCGCGTCAGTGTCGCAAAGGACGACGAGGGACCCTGCCCTTCGCTCGTTTGGGGCAACAGGCTTTGCCACACGACTGCAGCCAGAATCGCAGGGATTTGCGCGCCGCGGTTCATTGCTTTTCAGTTGGAGAGGACGTGACCGGAATCTGCGCTTCGAATGCCGATACGGGTGGGACACGGAGAAAGCTGCGTTCGACGAGTGACATCACGGTCGTGCCACTTTCCGCCGCACGTCGTCGAGCCAGTTCGTGATGACGTTCAGGCGCGTCGTCGTTTCCGCGAGTTGTCCGAGAATCACGAGGTGACGGCGACCGTCGGGTGAGATGTCATGCGACCGGTCGGCAACGTTCACGTATGGACCGCGAAAGATCATGCGCGCCTGAGCGAAGGCCGACGATCCCGGCGGAGGCGCGGCCACGGAGAACCACTCCTGCCCCCATCGATAGATCAACTCGTCACCCGTTCGCGTCCAGCGCGGTTCTTCACCGCCAGAGCGCGAGATCTTCCGGCGCTCGCCGCGACGGTTTGCCTCGGTTACATAGATCTCGTATTGACCGGACTCGTTCGAGGTGTACGCGATCCAGCGCCCGTCTCTCGAATACGTCGGCCCCCACGCGTTCGGGAACGTGTCGAGCGCGATGGCCTCGGTTCCCTTCTGCAACGGCACGATCCACGATCCCCTGCCAAAGCGACGAACGCCGACCGCTTGCAGAGTATCCGAAGCGAAGTCGTTGAATTCCCAGTCTTCGGCGAGCGTGTCCCGCTGCCCGGCGCTCTCCACCAGCTGCCTGACGACAATTCGCCGGTACGGCGGATCGGGCGATGTCTCCGTGAAGACGATCCGTCGGCCGTCCGGCCACCAGCGCGGCAAGTACGGAATTCCCCGCGTCGGCATCGTGGTGTGCGTCATGTTCTCCAGGTCATACACCCACAACTCCATCGTGCCACCAGAGGGGATGACGGTGGCCGTTACGCGCCGTCCATCGGGCGAAAGGTCGAAAGGCCCGTAGCGCTGAGCGGGGAATCCGACACTGTCGACCGACCCATTCCGTCCCGCCCACGCGAAGGCGCCGACATTACCGTCGGCCCCCGGGGCATACACGAGCGTCCCTTCGCGGTCCACGACGAATTGTGCCCCGAAATCCTGTCGCACCCCGCTCAGTATCTCGACGGGCCGACCCTCGAGCGTCCAACGGTCCGCATCGAATGACACTGCACGGATTCCGGTCGGAGTGACGAAGAGCAGGTGTCCCGAGGACAGGAATTGAGGTTGGGTCCCGTGCAGCGACGTCACATCGCGCGCGGAGTCAGCGACCACCGGGCCGTCCACGGTCAATGTCATGGTGCGACCGCTTTCGAGGTTTACAACGGCGATGACGTTGAGCAGTGAGTATCCCCACGTCTCGATCAGCGCGTGTTTGCCGTCGGGGAGAAGGCTGGGCTGCGTGCGGCCGATCCCCTGTGGATTCGGGATCGGTTGAATCGGCCCTCCGCCCTCGGGCACCCATCCGAACAGGGATCCCTCGCGTGCTGAGACGAGGATGCGACCATCCGGCGCCCAGGTGGCGCCCGCCGCCTCCGACACCGCCGCGAGCGTCACTGCCGTCCCACCCGTCAGTGGAATCTTGCGAAGCTCAGGCCCCGAGAAGAATCCGACCCATTCGCCATTCGGCGAGAGGAACGGGCTGGACGCGCCGGCCGTACCGGGGATGGGAGCGGTCGTGAAATTGGCGATGTCCCTTCGGTACAGCTGGTCCACGCCATTCACGCGAGCCGGGTAGACCAGGGTTCTGCCATCCGGAGTGATAGCCAGTCCGCGCCAGCCTCCCCCGAGCGTGGACGCGCCGACGAAAACCAGTGGTGCCGTGTCCGGAAGAACGATGCTCAGGTGTTTGACCGTGGCATTTGCGCGCGACTCGCCTCGGGCGCCCATCAGGGACCAGGCGGCGAGGGCCACGCCGATCACCCCTGCCGCCCAGCCCAGCAACGACCACCGCTGCATGCTGCTTCCAGCGGGGTAGCGCGTTCTGATCGAGGCGAGGCCGGCAACGTCCTGGCTGGCATATGCAGGATCCGTCAGCGCCCGGCCGAAGTCCTTCGCGCTCTCGAACCGATCGGCGGGAAGTTTCTCGAGCGCCTTCGCCACCGCCGCCGCGACGTTAGGCGGCACCGCTTTCCGCAGCTCTGTCACCGGTCGCGCGGTATCGGTGACGATCCGCATGATGATCTGCTGCGCCGAGCCGCCCAGGTGCGGCGGTTGCCCGGCCAGCATCTCGTACAGCACGCTGGCCAGCGAATAGACGTCCGACCGCGCCGAAATCTCCTTCTCCGCCGTCGCCTGCTCCGGGCTCATGTAGTGCGGGGTGCCTAACGACAGTCCCGTCTCGGTCATCCGGCCGCCGGCGGCGGCACTCACCGCCAGCGCGATCCCGAAATCGGCCACCATCGGCCGTCCTTCATGGAGCAGGATGTTCTCCGGCTTGATGTCGCGGTGAATCACCCCACGCCGGTGCGCGTAATCGAGCGCATCCGCCACCGCGGCCGTGATCCGCACCGCTTCACCCACGCCCAGCTGCGTCTCACGATCGAGCCTGGCCCGCAATGTCTCGCCGTCGATGAACGGCATGACATAGTAGAGGAACCCGTCGGCGGTCCCGGAGTCGAACAGCGGCAGGATGTGCGGATGCTGCAGGGCCGCCGTAGTCGTGATCTCCTGCACGAACCGCTCCGCGCCTAACACGGCGGCGAGTTCCGGCTTCAGGACCTTGAGCGCGACCTTTCGCTTGTGCTTCAGATCCTCGGCCAGGTACACGGTTGCCATGCCACCCTGCCCGAGCTCGCGCTCGATGCGGTAGCGGTCGGTCAGGGCGGCTGTCAAGCGCGGTGGCGGCGTGGACACGATGCCAAAGATGGCCCCTGCCGACCTCGACCGCGAGTGTTCGCCCTCGCTTTATTCAAGGAAGGCGCATCGGTCGCCACTGCAGGCGACGATTTACTTTCCTGAGTCCTCGCCGAGCACAAATCCATGACTCGTTATCCAGCGCTCTCTCCACTCCACCCCTCGATTCTCGCGACCGATGGCGTGATCCTTCGCGGAACACTGACGTATCCGCACGGCAATACCGGCACGCGGTATCCCCTGGCCGTCCTCGCGCACCAGTACCCGTCGACACTCGACAGCTTCGCGCCCTTCTGCACTGACCTTCACGCGTTAGGTATCGCCACCCTGGCGTTCGACCTGCGCGGCCAGGGTAAGTCGATCTGGACGACCTCAGGTGCGAAAGTGGCGGTGTCCCCCGTGGAGCCGACCATGAACGCATTCGCCTCGGCGTTCATGGGTAGCGCCGGCTCGGTGGGATTCCCGCACATCGCCGACGACATCGTGCGCATGGCATCCTGGGGCATCTACCAGAACTTCATCGATCATTCACGCGTCATGCTGGTCGGGGCGAGTGTCGGCGGGACGGGCGTCCTCCTGGCCGCGCCAAAGATCGTGGAGTTCGTCAAGGCGATCGTCACGTTTGGTGCAGCCGGTGCAGCCGTTCATTCAACCGACGCCATGGATCGCATCCGGAAGAACTGCGAGACGTTGAAGACGCCGATGCTGCTCACGTCGTCCGAGAAGGATCCCTTCAGTGGCGCCGACAGTATCCGCATCTGGAGCAAGGGGCTCAAGCACGTCGGCTCGAAGGTCATTTCCGGGAGTGAACACGGAATGGCGATCTACTACGAAGTACGCAAGGACGTACTGGCCTTCGTCAAGAAGACGATCGCGCCACCGCTTCGCGCGCGGCCAGTGCGGAGTCGTTAGGCAACTGTTGGTCGTGCTGACGGTGCGCTTCGGAAGATCCCACTACATTGAGACGCGGATTCTCACGAATTTCGAACAGCCAATCTGCGCGAATCAAAAACAATGTTCGATTGCCACGGCATGACATCGGCTGAATTCATCGCGTGGGCGATTAGCGGAAATTCGCCAGTTTTCGCGAGAATTCGCGCCCAAATGTCGTGGGATCAACCAAGCGAAGCGGCTTCGTGAACTACCGAGAAGGCAATAGTAGTCTTATCACGCCATCCGCTTTGTTCAACAGAAACACCTGATCGTCGGGGCCAGTCCCGAACCGAAGGTCTGCGCGCGCCGCCGGCGTTTTCCCCTGTTGCGCGTTCTTCTCGCGGATGAGCTGAAGATACGTTTTGGCCTCGCCCTTGTCGTTGAACAACACGCGGCGGATGTGATCCTGACCGCCGGCCTGCGTGTCGTCCGCTGAAACATGCAGCACTTCGCCGCTTGGCATGTCGCCAAAGAGGATGCGATTGCGGAGCTGCGTGATCGGACCATTCCGATACACGATGACCCCCGTCACCGCCGCCCGGTTCGTGAGAAGGGAATCGGTATGGTCGTACTCGGCGATCGGAAACGTCATCGCTGAGTCACTACGTCTCGCCGTCATGTCCACACCACCACCGCGGCCGCCATACTTGAAGCTCCCCTCCCATACGTTCCAGCCCAGGTTTCCACCCTTCGGTACCGGGCTCAGTTCCTCGACAATGTTCTGGCCAATGTCGGCGACGTACATGCGGCCGTTCGTCGGATCCCAGGCGAACCGCTGCGGATTGCGGACGCCGAGTGCGTAAATCTCGCCTAACGCGCCGGTCGTGCTGACGAACGGATTGTCCGCCGGAATCCCGTATTTCCCGTTGCGGCTGTTGGTGCCCAATGGATCGATGCGCAGGATCTTGCCGAAGATCGATCCCATGTTCTGCGACATGTTCATCGGATCGCCGCCGCTGCCGCCGTCGGCGCTGCCGACATACAACGTGCCGTAGTCCGGCTGACCCGGCCGCGCCAGTGGGTTGAAGGCCAGCAATCCGCCGTTGTGATTGGCGAACGGGTGCTGTACCCGAAGCAGCTCGCGCGGAACATCGCCATCGTAATCTGCGGCCGACGGATCCTTCGCGCTCCATTCGAGCAGCACCATATCGTGCGTATCGCCCTCGCCGGTCGGTGCGAAATCGGGCGCAGGTTCCTTGTCCGTGACATCCGACCACGTATAGAACTTTCCGTAGCCGGGACTGCCGCGCTCGTTGAATTGCGGATGGAACGCAAAACTCTGGAAGCCACGTTCCCGTCCCTGCGACTGAATATCCCTGGACCACGTCGAGTCGTCGATGTTCACGTACAACGTCACCGAACGACCATCGGCGCTGACGCGATACAACGGACCGCGCATGTCGTTCACGAAGAGATTCCGCGTACCAGGCTCCTGCGCGAGGAGCATCATCCGCGCGGCAACGCCATCGATGTCCGGTAACGTCGCGAACTCGCGATAGTCGACACGGACGACATCATCCCGACGAAGGCCGGTGACATAGGGGTTTGTGCTCTGCGCCAGGCCGGTCGATGCTACACACAGCCAACCGACCAGCAAGAAAACATGCTTCGCGCTCATACCTGGTCCTTCGCCAGCGGCCGGCCAAGGATGATCGTGATGTTGTCCGTACCGCCGGCGTCGAGCGCCTCCAGAAGTAACTGCTCGCCACCCTGCTTCGAGCTGGTCATGGAGCCCAGTATTTCTGCGATGCGTTCATCGGTGACGTGACGCGTGAGGCCGTCGGAGCAAATGAGGTGCACGCTATTCCAGCTGCCCTGAAGTCGCGTGACCACGGGTGTCGTCGCGTCACCGCCGATCGCGCTCGAGAGGACGTTTGCCATCGGCGTCTTCGCCGCCGCGGCGCGCGTGAGGACGCCCTCGTCAACCAGGTCCTGCGCCATGGTCTGGTCTCGCGTTACCTGGCGAAGCTTTCCGTCACGGAACAGGTAATACCGCGAGTCGCCTAACTGGAGGAGGTAGTAGACCGGCCAGATGCTGAAGTAGAGCGTAAGCGTTGTCGCCATGGTGCCGAGGATACCTTGCTCCTGCCGACGCTTCTTCACCGCTTCATGGGCGCGCATCGCCGCTGCCTGCAGCAACTCCGTGAACTCCGCTTCATCCGTGCGAGCGCCGTAAAACGCGAGCAAGCTGTCGTTGACATACTGCATGACCGTCTCGAGCGTCATGGCGCTCGCTTCGGCGCCGCCGGTTCCTCCCCCGACACCGTCCGCGACCATGGCGAGGAACGCGAGCCTTTCATCACCGATAGGCAGGCGCTCCTGTTCCTCCAGGTTACTGTCGACGACATTGACGTGCTTGTTGATTGTCGCGAGCAGGAAGCGGTCCTGGTTTGTTTTGCGCACCTTGCCCGGGTGCGAAACCGAGAAGACATCGATCTCGTCGTTTCGTGGCGCGCGCTGGGGCGACAGCGTGATGTGTGTGGAAGTCGATGGAGTCATGTCTCGACGGTGCGTGAAACGCCCTCGCCTCGCAAGGGAAGTTGCGACATTGCGATCACCGAAATGTCACGATCAATCCTTTGAAGCGACGGTTTCTAGCCGAGCCCGCCAATCCGGGAAGGCAAATTCCAGTTCCGAGATTTTACATCTGAAATCTCAGTTCAGGTCTCCTGTCAGTTCTTCCATCGGTCTTCCAATACGGTAACCGGCTTCACGAAGTCTTTTCCGCCGACGCTGAGCTTCGCGATGTAGCTGCCGGGCGC
>DASRPK010000174.1:0-3617 GCA_035646395.1 Gemmatimonadaceae bacterium
TACAGGAAAACCTTCGCGTTCCTCCGCGCTGCCTTGGCGCTCTCCGCGATCAAGATGTTTGGCCCGTGTCTGGATCCGGCTCACCCGCGCTTTCCCCGATTACGGAGGCGGAACGAGAACGCCGCCATCGGACGGTTCGAGCCTGCCGGTCAGTGCCCAACCGCCAAAGAAGTCGACAACGGCAAGCAAGACCTCGTTTTCGCCGTCACGGAGTGGCAGCCAGAGCATCGCCTGGGAACGCGCAATGAGTCCTTCCTGCCGCGGCTGATCGAAGCTGTAATGCGCGTCGCCGGCAAAGATCGGCGCGCCGTTGACGAAGACCGTCACGTAATCGCTGTAACCGAGGTGGAGGCGCTGCAGACGGCTGCCTGACGAGCGAATCACCAGGCGTGCGATGGCTGCGCCGTCAGGGCGCGGCCGATCCATGAATCGGCCAATGGCCACCACACCGGATCGTTCGACCGGATACACGGGCCATTGAGCGCGCGTCGTGAGGATGTCGGATGGGAGCTGAGTTAGCGGCTCCCGCGATCCCTTGAACGCTGGTGAAACCTGCCACCGCAAGATGGACCCTGGTTCATGCACGGGTGCCGGCGTTGGCGCGCCGAAGTCGTAGGAGACAACCCCCGGCCGCACGACCACGTTCGCGAATCGCGCCGCGACGTCACCGGGTGGGAGCGACGGATCCGGATTGAATGATCGAAGTGCCAGATATCCGGTTCGGGTTGGCCTGGCGAGATTCATGACGAGGACTGGTTTGGCGCCGTTGTCGAGAAAGAGGGCGCCGCGCTGTCCCTGCAACTCGAGTCGCACGCGCGTCCATCGGCCGAACTGGAACTTCGGGGACGCGACTGCGTCCGGTCCGTGCCAGAGCTGCCAGAACGAATCACCACGCCAGACCGGGTTGTACTGCACCGCGTCAGGCAGGCCGGTTTTGTGCGGGCGGAAATAGAACTCCTCGAACTCGGTGTCGGATTCCATCCGGAACTGGAGATACACGAAGGAGCGGTGCGACTTGAGCTCAACATCGAATTCAATCGTTCCGTCGGCGAGCGAGACATCCCTCCGTATTGCCCGGCCATTGTCGATCCAGACGGCATCGACGCCACGATGTGGCGCGATCTTCGTGCCGTCACCGGTCAATTCCCAGGAGCGATCAAAGGCCAGGGCCCCACTCACTCCCTGCAGCAACAACGAACCAACCAGCACCGTGACCAGCATGCGCGACCACCTCGTGTATCGGTACGATCGGTACACGCTATTGCGGAACGACCTGTCCCCGGATGCTCCTCGTTCGCGCCGGTTCCGGTACTTTTCGCGCATGCCGTCCGCACGTCACGTCGCGCAACGAGTCGACTTCCACCGGACCAAATACGGGCGGGAGATCCTCATCGACATCGCGTGGGTGCACGAAATGCCGACGTTTCTCCTGAAAGAGCCCCACTGGCTGGCGTTCTACGACATCCTGCTCGTCACGCGTGGGCGGGGATGGTTCTCACTCGACGGCCACCGGATGCGCGTGAAGCCGGGCCAGGTCTTTTTCACGACGCCGGGCCAGGTGCGTAACTGGAACGTCGAAGGGCTCGACGGAATCTGCCTCTTTTTTCCGGCCACTTTCCTCGAGGAGTTCTTCAACGACCAGCAGTTCCTGCAACGCGTTCCGTATTTCCACGTCAGGAGCGACGCCGCAGCCGTGAAGCTCGCCCCGGCACGAATGCGCGCGTTCCGGACATCGCTGTCACGGATGCGATCGGAGCTTCGTGCCTATCGAGAGGACAGCCCGCACCTCTTGAGGGCGCGTCTCTACGAAACGCTCGTGGAACTCGGCCGCGATTACGCGCGCAGGTATTCGACCACGGCGTCGCGGAGCGTGCATCGCGCGGTCCGCGACTTTCAGCGTCTGGTGGCGGAGCGCGCGCGGTCGTCCCACGACGTCCACGGATACGCACACGACCTCGCGGTGAGTCCCGCGCACCTGCGCCTGCTCTGCCGGCGCCACCTCGGCGTGCCGGCGAAAGAGGTCATCCAGGAGCGGCTCGAGGTCGAGGCCCGCCGCTTGCTGTTGTTCACCGACGAGTCGACGGAACGAGTGGCCCGTGAGCTCGGCTTCAAGGACCCGAGCTACTTTGCCCGCTTCTTCCGGCGCCGAACGGGGGCGTCCCCGGCGCGCTTTCGCGAATCCGCGCGCCGGACCGGGTCGCGTTAGGCGCTGTTGTCGGGTGACGATGGCGCGGGCGGTTGACGGCGCGCAGTGAAGGAACCCGTCCCGTTACCACCCAGTTCGACCGAGCCTTTCAAGGCGTCCTTCGACTCCGCCGCGCCCGTAAATGTCATCGTGAACGGGTCGCCGCCGGCCGACGTCGTCATGCTGAAGCTGAACTCATTCCCCTTGATCGAGCCCTTGATATCCAACTCGCCAAACGCCTGCGAGATGTACTTGCCCGTCAACGAGTCGCCGCGTTGCGCGAGCTTCACCATCGGCGAGCCCTGGCCACCTTCGTAGACGACCGTGAACGACCAGTTTCCGGTCAGGTTGACCTTGGTGGTGTCTCCCTGTGCAAACGCTATCGATGAAGACCCGAGCAGCAACGCGATCGCCGCCGCGGTCCTGAATGATCCGAACATCTGATGTGCTCCGTGATTTTAGTGGGGGAAATCGGAGTCAGAGCCCAATTTCCACAACCGGCAAGTTGCATCCAGGCGGGTAAGCGGGAATTGGGGTCTGACCCCGATTTCCCGATTCTTACGGATTATCGCCAGTCAGCCGGTCACGCAGCAACCGCTATAGCGACCCTGTATTGAAGGTGTCGCACAATTTCGGGTCGCCCTGCTCCAGCCCCCGACGGAACCAGCGCACGCGCTGTTCTGACGTACCGTGGGTGAAGCTCTCCGGAACGACGGTGCCCTGGCTTTGTCGTTGCAGACGGTCGTCTCCGATAGCGCTGGCCGCGCCGAGCGCCTCCTCGACGTCGCCGGTTTCGAGGATCGGCTTGGTGCGCTCCTGATGATGCGCCCAGAGTCCCGCGTAACAATCCGCCTGCAGCTCCAGTCGCACGGACATCTGGTTCGCTGCGGCCGCGTCTCCTCGGCCGCGCATCTGGTGCACACTCTCCATCGTTCCGAGCAGGTTCTGCACATGATGACCGACTTCGTGCGCGATTACATACGCCTGCGCGAAATCGCCCGGTGCACCAAGCCGATCGCGTAGAGCCTCGTAGAACGACAGGTCGATGTACACGCTCTGGTCCAACGGACAGTAGAACGGGCCCATCGCCGATTGACCGGTACCACATCCCGATGACGTCGCCCCGCTGAAGATGACCAACGCCGGTTGCCGGTATTGTTGACCCGAGGCGTTGAAGAGTCCGCCCCAGACGTCCTCGGTGCTGCCGAGGACTGCGGAAACGAACTGCGATGCCTCGTCATTGCCGGGTGGCGCGGACTCGGTCGCCGGTCCACCACCGCCTAACAACGCCAGCGGGTTGATGCCGGTCAGTGCCGCAATGATCAGCACGGCCACGAGCCCGAGTCCGCCCGTAACTGGCAGACCGCCCCTCATGCCGCGCCGATCCTGGACGTTTGTGCTCCTTCTGAGATCCTGCCAACGCATGGGGCTC
>DASRPK010000175.1:0-5610 GCA_035646395.1 Gemmatimonadaceae bacterium
GGAACGGGGGTGCCGTCGTCGTTTGCGCACACGGTCACGGATAAGTCATCCGTCGCGGTTGACTCGACACCGCGCGTGCCGATGTGGGGCCGCGATACGCTCGTCGGCCGCAGCGGGAAGCTGTGGATGAAGCTCATGACCGCACAGAAGACCGATTCGACCAGCGTGCTGGCGCGCTTGTTCGGCGACAGCGCCGTTCGCCGGCCGGGCATCTACGCCGTTCGCGATTCCAGTGCCGAGTTCCACTTCGTGAACCTCGTGCCTTTCACTGAAAAGAAGAAAGGCATGCTGGGCACGTACCGCATGGGATCCTGGCCCGCGGAGCAGCGTAAGGTTGCCGCCGATCGGTACGGGAATCCTGCCGGCTTTATCCAGGTAACTCCCGAGAACCAGAACACGCGGATCTCGGAGCACTTCCGGCTGCGTGATTTCCTCACGAAAGATCAGTCGACTGTCTGGCCGAAGTATCTGGTGCTGCAGGAGAATCTGGTCGACAAGCTCGAGCTGCTGATCGGCGCGCTGAATTCGCGCGGCGTCAAGGTGACCCGCATGTCGGTGATGTCAGGGTTCCGTACGCCGCAGTACAACGAGCGGGGTGTTGGAGCCGGCGGTCGCGCGCAGAATAGCCGGCACCAGTACGGCGATGCGGCTGACGTGTTCGTGGACAACGACGGCAATGGCGGTATGGACGACCTGAACGGCGATGGCCGTGTGAACACGGCGGACGCCCGCTACCTCGCGAAAGTTGTCGAGGAGGTCGAGCAGGACCATCCGTCGCTCACGGGCGGAGTCGGGATCTATTCAGCGACGAGCGCCCACGGACCGTTCGTTCACGTGGATGTGCGAGGCGTGAAGGCGCGTTGGTAGGGCGCGGGTTTGATGCAGGGCGAGATGCACAAGCCACCAGGGATTTATGAAAACCAGGGGGACGCGAATCGTACGGATTGAGCGGGTCAGGCGGATCTAACTCTTCTTGTTTTTTTCTCAGAGCGTCATACGCGTAATCCGCCAATCCGGGCAGTCAGCGTTCAAGGTTTTCATATGGACGGCCTGACCTGCTACACAACAGTTCAGGCCGTTCCGTTGGCGCCCGGTCTCGGTTCCGCGGTGTCTTCGCCTAACGTTACCCGCGCCATCTGCACGACGAGCGCCAGGACGAGCGCGAACACAACGATCGCGGACATACGCCAGGTGAAGATGGCGCCGACGATGCCGGGCCAGTCGGCATAGGTCGCCCGGGCGGAGCCCAGCGGCTCGCGATGCAGTGCAATCAGCGCCAGGCTGGTGAGCGACTCGGCGGCGGCCTCGATCAGCGCGAACAGCGGCGCGCGCCACAGCCAGCGGCGGACGGTGAAGTTGCCCAGGTGAAGCGTCACCATCCCGAACAGCACCACGAACCCGATCGCGAAGCTCAGGCCGAGGAAGAACACATTCGCCCCGGCCAGCGAAAGCGCGAGGGCCCGGTACACCCGCAGCACGACCGCGGTGACCACAGCCATCTCCACGACCGAATACGAGAGCCGCCGAAAGGCGCGGGCCTCGTCGATCTTGAACGCTGCGGTCTTTACCGGGAAGAAGACTGGCATGTCGGTCCAGGTCACGATCAACTGTTCGCTACGTGCCGATTGCTGCCTTACTGGGACAGGCTCTGCCCCCCTTGAGACTTAACCGGGCCGGGGGATGCAACGGTGTGATTTACGGCACTTGCAATCGGTAGGCCAGCCAGGCGGCGCTCTCCGCCGAATGGCTCCGCCAGTAGTCCCAGTTATGTGACCCCGGATGCTCCCGGTACTGCAGCTGACCCCCGGAATGGCGCACCGCGTCACGAAAGGCACGGTTCTGGTGCAGGAGGAAGTCTTCGGTGCCGCAATCGACGTAGAGCGCCGGCAGCAGGCTGGCGTTCCTGCGCAGCAACCGTGCGGCCAGGTTCGCGGGATCGCGCACGGCCCAGCCGACGCTGTCCTTGCCGAAGACCGGTGGAAGGAGGGCCCAGAGACCACGCGACCAGGACGCGCGCAGCGAATCGAAATCGAAGCGCCCACGCGGAACGGCACCCTGGCCACCCCCCACCGCGGGCGCCAGGACTCCCGAATGACTGGCGGCGGCTGAAAACACGTCAGGGTACGAGAGCGCGAGGGCGACGGCGCCGTACCCGCCCATGGAGAGGCCGGCGATGCCGCGATGACGCCGGTCGGCGAGCGTGCGGTAGCGGCGATCGACGAACTGCACGACATCCCGGGCGATGTACTCGTCGTAATGCGGCCAGGGGACGCAATACGCGTCGGCCGGTTCCGCGTTAGGCGGGCGATTCCGGCGGCAGCCCGGCCAGTCGCCGAGGTAGTTCCAGGTGGTATAGAACCCGTCGTCCCCGTCGGGCATGACGACGATCATCTCGGGCACCCCTGAAGCGACGAGGGAATCGAGGGTCGCTGCAAGCCGGCCGGCGTTCAACCAGTTGGTCTCGTCGCCGAAGGCGCCGTGCAGGTAATACGCGACCGGGTATCGCTTCCGGGGTTGGGAGGCGTACGACGGCGGGAGCCAGACCATCGCACGTTTGCGGATACCTAACGACTGGGACCACAAGGTGTCCGCGGATACGACACCGCTGCGTGCTGATTGCTGATTGCTGCTGCTGATACTGCGTGCTGGTGCTGGAGCTGGCGCTTGGGCTGAAGCTACGGCGCTCCAGCCCAAGCACGCCGCAGCCAGCATCAGCAAGTAGCAATCAGCACGCAGCCGCTTCACCGGCGCCGCTTCACAGCTGCTTCACGCATTCAACGTGCCTTTGCGAGGCACTCAATCTCAACGCGGGCGTTGAGCGCCAGGCCGTTGGCACCAAGTGCACTCCGCGCCGGTTTGTGGTTCGGGAAGAACGTGGTGTACACCTCGTTCATCGCGTCCCATTCCTTCATGTCGGCCAGCATCACGGTGCACTTGAAGACGTGATCCATCGACGATCCCGACTTCTCGAGTACGTCCTTGATGTTCAACATGGTCTGCCGCGTTTCCGGCTGGATGCCTCCCGGCACGACACCACCCTGCGCGCTGGCGGCAGTGCCGATTTGCCCAGCGAGGTACAGGACGTCGCCGACCTGCACCGCCGGCGTGAACGGCCGCGTCGGACGTCCGTAGGGCATGTGATACGTGATGCCGTTCACCGTTTCCTTCAGGGCTTCGCCCTGCGGGATGGCAGATGGCGGAGAGGAGACGGGGGAGGCGGACGCGGTCGCAACCGATGGTGACGCAGCGGAGCGCGCGAGCCAGAACAACATTCCGAATGCGACAATCAGCGCGGCGATGATTTTGCGGAGGGACATGGGGCACCCGGTGAGGGAGACAGGCTACGTTGCTTCGCGACCGGCGTTGAGGCAAGCGGAGTGAGTTGAATAGTTGAACAGTTGATGAGTTGGTCCGTCAAACTCATTAACTCTTCAGTTTCTTCAGGGTTTCGAGTGGGTGGTTCAGACGTCCTGACAAAGGTCAAAACATCTTGATCGCGGAGAGCGCCGAGGCAGCGCGGAGGAGCGCGAAGGTTTTCCTGAGCGTCAGGCCGTTCAAATTCGACGTTGTTGTTCCTGGGTCGTTTGTGCGGTCGTTGTTGTGATGGGTTGCTTTCCTCGGCGCACCTCCGCGTTTCCTTTGCGTGCCTCTGCGTTCAAAGGCTGTTAGCCGCGTGAATCCGCTCCTTCCACCCACTCAATTTCCGGAAGACCCATTCTTCAACTCCCCAACTACCTGATCCGATGGAAGATCCTGCGCCAGCGGATGTCCGTGATGAACGGCAGTGGCCGATCTGAATCATCCTGGTTCCAGGAGTAGTACACGAACATCGGCCGGCCGCGGAAGTTTTCACGCGGCACAATGCCCCAGTAGCGGCTGTCCTTCGACTGGTAACGGTTGTCGCCCATCATGAAGTAGTACTTCTGTGGAACGACGAGCGGCCCCCAGTTGTCATGGGTCGGCTGTTCGGGCGCGGCACCGAAGCGTGATTCCTTGAGCGCGTACTGTTTCTGCCAGTCGAAGAGAAAGGACACCTCATCCGGATCACCGCGCGGACTCAGGTTGCCGTAGCCCTCGGCAGGTTCGACTCCGTTCACGAACAGCTTGCCACTTCGCATGTGCAGCGTGTCGCCCGGCACACCAACGATGCGCTTTACCAACGTGGGCGTGGGATCTTCGGGCTGGTCCACCTGCACCGGCGACACGAACACCGCGATCTCGTAGCGCTTCGGTTCCGAATACCCTGGGAGATTGATGTTCGTAAAGGGAAGGTGTGGTCCGTAGACGAGCTTGTTCACGAACAGCCAGTCACCGACCAACAGCGCGGGCACCATGCTGGCCGACGGGATGCGGTACGCTTCGACGAGAAACGTGCGCAGGAACAGAAAGAGCAGGACTGCGCCGCCGATGCCCTTGATGTTGTCCCAGAGCGTGCCCCGTTTCGGTGACGATGTCTTGCCGGCACGAACGGCAGCGACCGTGCCCTTCCCCGTGGCCGGAGTCGCGGACTTGGCAGGCGGCTTCGCCTTCTTTTTCGTGGCCATTGATGAGTGCAAAGGGCGGTGACGGCGGGGCCGTGAATCTAACTACGCCACGGTGCGCGCCGGGTTGCAGCAGGGAGGAACTGGTACCCGGACGCAACAAGGCGCGCCCGAATGGACGCGCCCTGGTACCAGCGATTATCGAGTAGCGATCAGCGATTTCTTCTAGCTGAGGTGCTTGCTCACCAGCTTGGTCATCTCGAACATCGACACCTGGCCACGTCCGTTGAAGACTGCCTTGAGGTTCGCATCGGCGTTGATCATGCGGCGGTTCTTCGAATCCTGGAGCTTGTTCTTCTTGATGTAATCCCAGAGGGACTTGGCGACCTGCGACCGCGGGCGCGCCTTGGGGCCAATCACTGCGGCTAGCTGGGCGCTGGGCGTCATTGGCTTCATGAACGCCGGATTCGGCTTCCGCTTCGACTTCTTCTTCGCGGGAGCCCTCTTCGCCTTCATCTTCGGCTTCGAGGCCTTCTTTGCCTTCGCCTTTTTCTTCGCCGCCATCTTGGTTCTCCTGGCTGTGGGTCGTCGCGCTTCGTTGTGTGTGATCGTCTTTCCGACGCGCAAAAGCTAAAGTGACCCGTGCATCGCGCAATAGGGAAATCGTGATTTTCCCTAGCAAAAAGCTGATTTTCCCCAGCAAAAGCGCACTTTTTCGCTCTATGCGATCACACTTTTGCGCTGACGCCATGCATGCCAGGCAGACTTCATCTCTCCAGTCCACCCAGGGAGAATCAGTGAAATCGCCACGTACTCCGCTGCGACGGCGAGCTCCAGGAAGGAGGCGAGACGAAACAAAATCGGCGTCAGGCCGGTGAATAAGGCGACCGCGCCCACCGCGAGAATTACGCCCGATGCCTTCGCGGAAATGGTGTGATAGCCCAGCAGCCGGCGGAATCGCAGGAGGCCCCAGGCGTTAGGTATCACTAGGGCCGCCAGCACCAGGGCGAAGTAGCCAGCCTCTTCGCGCATCGTGTCCGGCCAGAGCAGTGTGGCACCCGCGAACGACACCAGCGCGATGAGCAGGTCGGCCCAGCTGTCGAGGAGTCGCCCCGTCTCTGACGACGCG
>DASRPK010000176.1:0-14344 GCA_035646395.1 Gemmatimonadaceae bacterium
GCACCCGCTGCCCACTGAAGGGCACGCACGCTATCGGCCGACCACGATCCGGCCATCGCCCAGAGGCTGCCTGACGACGACGCCGTAATCGCTGATGCACCAAGGAACGCACTGGACTGCTCGCCAGCGGCCCGGAAGTGCTGGATCCTCGGAGACAGCGCGAATGAACCGGCCGGCATCCAGGTGAGCTGCACATCGGCCATGGTGACCGTGCGATCAAGCGTCCTGCCGCCGATCCGCGATGCATAGCGGGACAAGCCGGCCCGGGCGCGCGTTTGAATCCGCACTCCCTCGTACCCGATCATCGGAAGCGCCTGGCCTGCCAGCGCGTGGCCGTTCCGTTCAGCGTCCGGCGCGACGGGCGGATCGAATGGACCCGGGACCGGTAACGCTGTCGTGGCGCGATCGAACAGGACAAATCCATTCGCCAGCACGTCGATCCCGGCCACGAACGATCGCGTGCGCAAGGCAAACTGTCTGGACGCGCCAATGCCGCCCCACAACGACTCATCTGATCGGGTGGGGACGCCGCCGGAAATCCGAAGCCCCGTCGTCAGGTCCTGATATCGGAGCGCAAGAGAGACGCTCGGCGTCGCAGTCGCGGGGTCAAGCGCGGAGCGGATGCGACCCGCTTCCGTGCTCACATGCCACTCCTGCGCCGCCACCTCGCGGGAGCCCGCCTCGAGCATGCCGGCGAGCAGGAGACCTAACGTGACGCGCGCGCGCATCAGAGGCCCCTTGTGTCAGGGGTGAGTACCGCCACACGGCTGTTGGCGCCACCGAATCCATCGTCCACGGTGGGAGCCATCGGATCAGCGATCCAGCGCTGGCCGTCGACGACGAACGCGTACGTGTGCACGCCGGGTTCGAGCGGCACGACGACGGTCCACAGCGCGGGACCCGACTGGGTCATCGCATACGTCGGTTGCCAACCGGTGAAGTCACCGGCGAGCGAGACGGTGTTCGCGTTAGGTAAACTCAGCACGAACCGCGTGAACACCTGTGGCGCAGCCGTCGCGGTTACCCGGTCTGAACGGATCGCCTGTCCTGCGATGAGCACGGCGATCAGGATGGTTGCGGCGAGCGCGTATGCCGGCCGCCATCCAAACGAGACGGGCCGCGGTTTCCACAACCATTGCAGGACCGACGACTTCCGCGTGCGATCCGCCAGGACAACCACAACACGCTTCTGCTGCAGTGACTCACTCCGAATCCGCGCGAGCACGGCCGGCGCCAGGTCGGGCAGTGGGCTCCTCGGAACGGATCCGACTATGGCGGCGAAGTCCAACTCCGCCTGACGAAATTCCTCACGTTCCGACGTGGAAAGCCGGATCGGATCTATCTCGCCATCGAGGGCTTGCTGGATGCGCTCATTCATGTCGGTGAACCGCGGCGATGGGGATTCTGCAAAGCCACTGCTGGTGGCCGTCCGACACTGAGACGGGCGAGGACCACCCGATTGTCACATCGGATTTCGAGGGTGGCCTGAGCGCTGTGGGGGAGGCTGTTTTAACGCCCGCAGGGAAACATCAGCGTCCGATGTAGGAGTGACGGTGCCTCAGGTCACGGATGAGTGCGGCGCTGGCTCGACAGCGTGAGTCACACGAGTGTTCACGAGGTTGAAGGGCGGACCCCGGAGAATGTGATGGAAGTGTTCGAAGTCGTCATCGCCATGCTCGTTGGCGGAGCGGTACTCGCTGCACTCGCGCGGCGCGTTGGCGCACCGTATCCGGCGCTGGTCGCACTGGCGGGTGTGGTGCTCGCCCTCATCCCCGGAGTCCCATCGCTGGTGCTCGACCCGGAGCTGGCGCTCGCGCTATTCGTGGCCCCGGTGCTGGTCGATGCCGCCTTCGACGCCTCGCCACGCGACCTTCGAGCCAATTGGCGCGCCGTGGCCGGCCTCGCACTCGGCGCCGTCGCGTTGACGATCATCATGGTCGCGGTTGTTGCACGATTATTGGTGCCGGACATGCCCTGGGCGGTCGCGATCGCGTTAGGCGCCATTGTCGCGCCACCTGATGCGGCTGCCGCCACTACCGTCCTCAAGCAACTTCGTCCACCGCATCGTCTGCTCACCATTCTGGAAGGCGAGAGTCTGTTCAACGATGCGAGTGCGCTGCTGGTGTATCGACTGGCCGTTGGCGCGACGGTAACGGGGTTCCTGTCCGGATGGAGCATCCTGCCGACCATGCTCGTCGTCACGGCCGGCAGTGTGGTGCTCGGACTTGTCCTGTCACGCCTCACACTTGCCATCGTCGGTCGCATTCACGACGTGGCGACAACCGTCGTGTTCCAGTTCGGGTGGGCGTTCGGTGCATGGATCCTCGCCGAGCGACTGCACCTGTCCGGCATCATAACGATGGTGGTCTTTGCCATGGCGGCATCGCGGCGCGCCCCGGAGATCATGCCGGCGCGACTTCGTGTGCCGTCCTGGGCAGTCTGGGAAGTGGCGGTGTTCGTGCTGAACGTCCTGGCCTTCATCCTGGTCGGTTTCCAGCTCAAGTCGATCGCCAGCCGGGTGGTGGGTTCGACCCGGGTGGACTACGCGATCATGGCGGCGGTGGTATGCCTAACGGTTATCGTCGCGCGGTTCACGTGGATCACCGGTGCCGCCGCGTTCAGCCGGTGGCGGTGCCGTCCGCGGTCCGATGGAACGCCGGGGCCACGCGATGCGGTAGCACTCTCCGGGCCCGCAGCGGTGGTCGCAGGGTGGTGCGGCATGCGAGGTACGGTCACACTCGCGGCTGCACTCGCGTTACCGGTCGACTTTCCCTTCCGTGACCTGGTCCTGTCCACGGCGTTCGGGGTCACGGTGGGTACGCTGGTGCTGCAGGGCCTGACACTCAGGCCGCTCATTGTGCACCTGAAGCTCGAAGACGATGGACTCGTCGAGCGTGAAGTACGTTTTGCGCGCGTCGAAGCATCGCGGGCCGCCGTGAAAGCGTTGGCCGGGTATCCTGTGTCCGAGGCGTCGTCGCTGGTCCGATCACGTTATGAAATGGAACTGCGGCGCGCGGAGGCGGAAATCGCGAGCGACGGCGTAGCGTCGGTCGCGCATGTTCGGGAGGTGTCGAGTGGCGGAAACGGCGACGCAGCGGTTGTGCGCGCGGCTGCCGAGGCACAGAGAGCGCGTCTCCTCGCGCTGCGAGCAGAGGGGCGCATTGGTGATGCTGCGTTCCAGCGTATCGAAGAGGAGCTTGATTGGGCGGAGCTTGGGTGGGCGCAGCTTTTTCGACCGGGGGGATAAAGAAAGCCCCGGGGAATCAGCACGCCCCGGGGCTTCGTTTCTCTTCCACTGCAAATTACTGCTTGACGAGTTCCACCCGGCGGTTTGTCTGCCGACCTTCGGGCGTATCGTTGCTCACCTTCGGTTTGGTGGCGCCGAGTCCCTTGGATTCGAGTCGCGAGGCATCGATTCCCTTGCCGACCAGGTAGGTCTTCACGGCCGCGGCGCGTTTCTCGGATAGCGACTGGTTGGCGGCGGCGTCACCCACGTTATCGGTGTGCCCCTCGATCACCAGCTTGAGATCCGCATGGTCCTTCAACATCGACGTGATCTCCTCGAGCGTCGGTGTGCTGTGCGGCTTGATCACATCGGAGCCGATGTCGAAGAGAATGCCCTGCGTGGCAACGCGTCCATCAGCGACGAGCGCGTCGTACAGCTCCTTACCGCCGCCGTTGATCGAAAGGTTGCCGATGAGCGGGGGTGCCTGTGCGCCGCCCCACATATTCCCGTCGAAGTGGAACGTGATCTCATTCGTCCGCGCGAAGTCCGCGTTAGGGATGTTCGAGACGCGAGTCTCATTGAGATAGACCTTGAGATACTTGCCATCGCCCTGAATCCGCACGCGATACGGTTCGCTGATGCCGCTCTTCGAGTACTGGTCGGAGAGTCCTTTGAGGACATTGCGGGGATCGACCGTTGATTCGCCCTTATTCTGGCCGCGATAAACGCCCGCTTCAGTTCCTTCGACGACGACCACTGAATTGGGGGCGCCTGAGGAGTTCGAGGCGCCACCTCTGGAATACGGGTGTCCATACAGCGCCATCCCGCCCCAGGGAATCGTCAGGTCAAATTCGATGGTGAAGCGATCGGGCAGAGGCTCGGAGAGAACGACCTTGAAGTCTCCCGCCGACCCGACGCGCAACCACCGCTTCCCCTGCCATTCCACGATCTCCATGTTGCCGTCGATCAGCTCGAATCGCTTCGGAAAATTTCCGACGCGATCCTTCGAGAAGTCTTCGGCGAAGAGGATCCTCTCGCCCGGAACGAAATCATAGTTCGCCCACGCGCCCTCTCCCGGCTTCATGTTTTCGGAGGCCGGAGCGGCAGAGCCTTTGGCGGAATCAGCGGAGACCGGATTCCCCTTGGCATCGGTCATCTGCACAGTTTTTCCCTCTTTCTTCGCCTTCTCGACACAGACCGCATCGCCGATGACGCAGGAAACGGCCTTGTCGACTTTCTCCTGCACTTTTCGTTTCAGCCGATCTCCGATGGATTGTGCAGAGACAGGCAGCGCCAGACCGGCGCCGGCGGCGATGAACGCCAGCGCGCCGAGCAAACGGTACTTCGACATCTCCATCTCCTGATTGATGCGTGGAAGGGGAGGCGACCAAACACTCCTGGTCGCAGGCATTGCGGTGCGATCCCGTCCCTTGCGAACGGGACTTCGTGCGGGCCGTGCGCTTTCCTCTTGCCTGCGGCGTGCCGGAGGGATGCGTACACCTGCGGACAGCCGCGCGGGGCACAGTACGCTTGAATGACAAAAAACGCCAGTAGGGCTCTGTTCCGGAAACTTCAGCGCGGGGAATGGCTACTAGAACTGACAGACATCAGCAGGAGTAGCCATGCGAACTCTGATTCTGCGCGGTGTTGTCGCGCTCGGGGCCTTGACCGCCACCGCCTCGGCTCAGGAAGGGTGCAAATCAGCCCAGGCAACGAACCTTCCCGCCGTATCCGCCGTGCTGGACTCGGCCACACTGGTAAAAAATCTTCCGGCCCCGGATGCGGCTGCTTCGAAGGAAGTGTTTGTGAACGTGACGACGGGACCTGTGCCGAAAGCCGTCATTATGGATACCACGGCTGCGAAATCGGACGCCGGCCGGCTCCTCGTCCAGAAGGTCGTGGAGTCACTCAAGCCTAACGCGAAGACGCTTGTGTCGACGTTTGGACTGAAGGTCCTGCTCGGGGAGGCTCCGACACTCTCGGTGTCACCTCCGATGGTGTGCCCGCCGAAGGGGACGTTATCACCGCGTTAGGACGCGGCGTCGACCAACGCCTCGAGAAGGGTGGTCGAAAGCCAGGACTCATACTTGTCCGGTGACCAGCCGGCTTCGTGTACCAGCATCCGGTACACGTCCCGGCTGGTGTACATCCAGAGTATCCGGCGCGCGTCGTCAAAGGACAATCCTGGACGCGCCTTCCCGGCGTCGAAGAGCGATCGAACACGCTGCTCCTGCGCGTCGTATCGGATGCGCTCGAACTCCTGCTCCATCTTCCGTAACGCGGGCGAAAAACCGGACGCGTGCCGGATCAGGCCGAGATTACTCGCTTCACTTTCGTAAATCGCGCGGGAGACGCGCGGCGTCATGGCGATGAGCTTCACGGGATCATCTTCGCCGCGAAGCAGGTCCTGCGCCGACTGGAACTGGCTTCCAAAGAGCGACTGCTCCATCAGGGCCCTGAGGAGTCCGTCCTTCGAACCGTACAAAGCGTAGACCGTCGAACCCGCCACGCCGGCCTTCTTGCCGATACTGGCGATGGTCACGCTGTCGACACCTTGCCGGCCGAACAGTGATGTGGCGGCCTCGAGGATGCGTCGCTGAGTATCCTCGGCGGCCTGGGCCCGCAGGTTCGAGTTATAGGTGCGTTTGGTGCGCCTTGTCTTTTTCATTATAGTTTACTATATCTAATATACGATCGTATGACCAACTCAATGTTATGCACGAGCCGCCGGTGCCGAAAGCCCGGCGCGAAAAACGGAGGACAGCATGGATATCGTAGCCAATCAGAGCACCGCCGCCGCCTCATTTCCCCCGGCCGCTGCCATCGCAATCGGTGCAACGATCATATCGCTGGCGGCACTCTCACTCCTGCATATGGTGAGCCCGGAGTTTGCGCCATCGTGGCGGATGGTGAGCGAGTACGCCAATGGTCGTTACCCGTGGCTGTTGACGCTCATGTTCATCGGCTGGGCCGTGAGCTCGTTCGCGCTTGTCGCGGCGCTGTGGCCATTGTCGGCGACGACACTCGGCAAAATCGGGCTGGTCTTCCTGGCGCTGGCCGGCGTGGGCCAGACGATGGGCGCCCTGTTCGACATCAACCACAAGCTGCATGGGCCGGCGGCCATGATCGGCATTCCGTCGTTATGCATCGCCGCCGTCCTTCTCACGATGGCGCTGTCGCGCAGAGCCGATGTTGCAGCGCCCCCGATGTGGTCGGCGCACCTGCCGTGGATCAGCTTCGCCCTGATGCTTGGCGCGCTGGCGATGTTCATGTCGGCGCTGAAGTCAGCGGGCGTGGATGTGACGGCGCAGACGACTCCGTTGAGTCAGTTGCCCAACGGAGTTTCGGGATATGTTGGCTGGGCCAACCGACTCCTCTTTGCGTCTACCTATCTCTGGGCCGCTCTTGCGGCGCTGTCGGTCTTGAAGGCGCGGGCTTGATGCCAGGAACGGTCAGGGAACGCCAGCCGAACACTCGCCAGTCATCTTGTGAGCAGTAATACCTGGTGACCGATCAGACGCGCGGATCGCGCACGGGTTAGCGTCACCCAGCTCGCGGGAGAGGCACATGACGTCGATTCGGTGTGCGGTTCGAAGCGGGATCGCGGCGGTTTTCGTTCTTGCAGCGCAAGCCTGTGATGACGATGAGCCGACGGGGAGCACCGGTTCGATTCAGGTGACGGTAGCGCCGGCGACGGTGTCGATAACGCAAGGGACAACCGGCTTCGTCACCGCCACGCTCGCGCGAGAAGGTGGCTTCGGCGGCGTGGTTTCCCTGACCGTCTCGAATCTTCCCGACGGTGTGACTGCCACGATGGAGCCCGCCCAACTATCGGGGGCAACGACCACTGCGCGCGTCAACCTGACCGCCACCGGGACGGCGACGCCGGCCACAAGCACGGTTACCATCAATGCGTCCGCGCCCGGAGTGAGCAACGCCACGGCCACCTTTGCGCTTACGATCACGGTAGCCCCTGCGTACGAACTGAGCCTGGTACCGCCGGCACTCACAATCGTTGCCGGCACTAGTGGCAACACCACCGTGAACATCACTCGCACAAACTTGATTGCCGGCGTGGCCCTGCAACTGGTCCATCCGGATCCCGGAATTGCGGGGGTGTTTACGCCGTCGCCCGCAATGAATTCGTCCGCGCTTGTCGTATCGGTCGCGTCCAGCGTTTCGCCGGGCATCTACTTGCTCGACATCGCCGGAACTGCAACCGGCCTCGCCGGTCGCACGGCCAGGTTGACACTCACGGTCGCGCCACCACCGCCGGCAGGCAACAACGTCGACTACCAATTCTGCGACCCGCTGGACGCGCCGGTCTTTTTCGCGCGCCAGGATGGCGCGGGAGCGTGGCAAGCGGTGGCCGGTGTCACCGCTGCCGGGATTACCAGATTCGCATTCAACGTTGCCTCGGGGCACGGTGGCGTGATGATGGTCTTCCGCTCCTCCTCCGAAGCGTCAGGCGCGCGCCGGTTATCAGCGTCCAGGCCGGCGACGAAGCTCCGCGGCCGTCTCGTAAAGCGTCAACCTGTTGCGGCGCAGGCGGCGGTGGTCGATCTGTATGAGACCTTTGTGTTCTTCGGCTCAACCGCCGAACTGACGGCGGACGGTGTGGACACCTGCGCCCCGACACTGCCGGTGAAGACCATGCGGGGCACCGTCACCGGCGTTGCGCCAGGCCAATATGGCGTCGTGTCGTTAGGCGGTGTCACAACGTACTTCGACGGAGCCGCGTCGACAAACCCGGTCACGTTCGAAGGAGTCAAGGACGGACTCATCGATTTCATCGGTTCGCGAATCGTAACGCCGGGATTACCGCCCGATCGGGCCCTCGTGTTCCGGAATCTCAACATTGCGGACGGTGGTTCGGTACCGACCACGATCGACTTCAATAGCAATGCAGCCATCGTGCCGGCCACCGCGACCGCGACGATCACGGGCGCCGCGGGCGATAGCCTCGAGGTCTTCGTCGAGCTGGTGACACCGACCGTTCAGCAGCTGTTCTGGTCAGACCTCAAGCCAAGCCAGGTCAGCACCCGGCCGTGGGCAGGACTCGGTCCGGCAGCGATGGTCACCGGAGAATTCCATAACGTCCTGGTGTTCGCGAGTGCGGCTCTTTCGGATGACTTCAGGTACTCGTCAAAATCGGTCACGGCCGTTGCGAATGAGAGCATTGCGTTCGGCCCGCCCGCGAACGCTGTGGCGACGTCGTTGCTCGCCAGCGGTACCTACCCTCGTTTCCGGTTTACTGGCACCTTGCCCGCGGAATACAACAAGGGCGTCATCGTTGGACTTCTTGGTAGCGCCGAACCGGCCAACGCGTTCAGCGCCTTGATCACAAACTCCTACATGACGGCTGCCGGTACCGCGCTCACCTACGACATAGCAATGCCGGACGTCGTTGGGTTGCCCGGTTTCCCGACTGCATCGAGACTCACCGCAGGCACCAACCTGGTGACGACGGACGCAATAGGGTTCACCGGCGCCGGTATTTTCGAGGTTCGCCCGGCAGTGGGCAACGAATCGCGGGGTTCGGTGCGATTCACCCAAATCACCGTGCCGTAAGGAGCCAAGGCACGGTTTTCCTCGTTAGCGAATTCTGGCGGCCTGCAGCATCGCGTCGAGTTGGGCGCGACCGAGCCAACGGCCGCCGATCATGACACCAATGGGGCGCTTGAGCGGAGCAAGGTCTTCGAGCGGGTTGCCGTCGACGAGTATGAGATCGGCGCGCGCACCCACTCTGACCTGTCCGCCCAAGGTGTCGCCGAGGAATTGCGCCGCGTTGCGAGTGGCTGCGAGCAGGACTTCGTAACGGCTTAAACTACCGTCTTCGACCAGTACCTGCATCTCTTCGTGCACCGAAAAGCCGGCCACCATCATGGGGTTGGCGGCATCGGTGCCCAGGAGGAAACGCGCACCACTTGTCCTGAGAACCTTCAGGAGGGCGGTCTGGAACTGATAATAGGGCGACGCCGCTGCCTGACGAGTCCCGCTACGCACGAACGAACGCCACCAGCCGAAGCTCGACGAATCGACGTAGGCGATTTCCGGATTCTGGAATCGCGCCGCGTATTCCGCCGTCCCGGCGCGATCGAGTACTCGCAGTGATGCCAATGTCGGCGTCACCCACGCCGACCTGCCGTGAAACAATTTCGCCGCCTCGTCGAGCTTCGAGACATCAGGAGGGTGGCCACCAATCGCAACCGCGATCTTGTCCATGTGCTGCAGCGCCTGGCCGGCCTCCAGGACACGCCTCAGTCCCACGTCTTGCGGGATATGGCCATCGAGTGAGATGCCGAGTGTGCGGCCCAGTTCGACGAATGCATCGTACTGATCGCGGGACAATCCATCGTAAATCTTGAGATAGTCGTAGCCTGCGTTCTTCATCTCGCGAGCGGCGGCTTTCGCGGCGTTCACGTCCTCGATCAACCGATATCGCACCGGCCACTTCTGGCCGGTGAGTAGCGTGGACGCGACCAGTAGTTTTGGCCCCAGCAGCGTTCCAGTTGCGATGCTATCACGCATCGCGAGATGCCTTGGCGAGCCATTCATCTCGCGAATGAGAGTGACGCCGTTGGCCAGGAAGAGGGGCATTTCACGCGCGCTGGTGTGCACGTGCATGTCGACCAGGCCGGGGAGCAGGACCTTGTTCCGGGCGTCGATGCGACACGCGTCGGCAGGGATCGACGTTGCACCGACAACATCGATTCGACCGCGACGGACGAGCACATGCTGTGCGCGACGGAGGATCGAGTCGCTCATGGTCAGGACGTCCGCGCCTACAAAAGCGATGACGGGACGATCGTCACACGTCTGCGCACCGGAAATAGTCGCGCTGGCCGTTGAAGCGGCGCCGAGTTGGAAGAGCCAGGGGATAAGTCGCATGCGAGTGGAGCGAAGACTCGGGGGGTAGCCTCGTTATGTCCACCGTCGTGTTTCAGGCGTCCCGGAACTGTTGCAAGCGGGGACGATCGGGGGCCATACGACGTCGTCGGCCGCGCAGCGGACGCGTTGACACTATAGCCACCATGGCTATACTATGGCCACTATGGATATAGATCGTCAGCTCCGCTGGAGGACTCGATGATTCGCATCTCGATCACTTTGCTTCTTGCCCACATTGCGGTCGCCACGAATACAGGCGCGCAGGACACGTCCCTCGTTGGCCTCTGGCAATCGAAGCGGTACTTCGGGCCGGAGGTTCGCGGCAGACTCGAACTCAGACAAACGGGCGATCGCTGGCAGGCCAGCATCGGCTCGCGGACGGCTGACGTACGTGTCGTCAGGGATTCGTTGTCGTTTGACCTGCCCGCCTCGAACAAGTTCACGGGGCGGTTCGCTCGTGACCGGGAATCGATCGTGGGGCAGTGGATCGACCCGAGACGCAGCATGCCCGTTGTGCTGGCGCGCTGCGGGGACAGTGCAACCTGCTACTCGGGCAACGTCGAGCCGATCGACGAAACATTCACCTTCTATATGGAAGTCAAGCGCCGACCGGACGGAACGCTCGGCGCCTTCCTCCGCAATCCGGAACGGAACCAGGGGCGGTTCATTCGCCTCGACCACCTGACGCGGCGCGGCGATACCGTATTCCTGCGCGATGCACGCGACACGACGATCACGACGGGGCTGCTGCGTCAGGGGCGGCTCAGCGCGTATCTGCGATTTGCCACGCACGACTTCCAGAAAGTGCATCCGGACAGCTTCACCAACTTCTACCCGCGGGGCCGGCCCACCGGCACCTACACCTACACGCCACCATTGCAGAGAAACGATGGCTGGAGTGTCGGTCGTGCCGGCGATGCCGGATTCTCCGAGGAAAAGCTCCAGGCGATGATACGGATGTACGTCAATGCATCCACAGACAGTGCGAACGCATTTCGGCCGCACGGCATCCTCATCGCCCGAAACGGCAAGATCGTGCTCGAGGAGTACTTCCTTGGTGAACACGCGAGCAAGCCGCACGATACCCGCTCGGCATCAAAAGTGGTTGTGAGCGTTGTGCTGGGAGCCGCGATGCAGGCAGGGATGAAGATCGGTCCGAAGACGCCGGTCTTTTCCACGATGGGCATGACGTCACCTTCGCTTGATCCGCGCAAGCGGGCGATGACGATCTATCATTTGCTGACGATGACATCGGGGCTCGACTGCCACGACAACGCACCCGACTACGAGAAGTATCCCGGGAGCGAAGACGTCCTGACGAACCAGGACACGAATCCCGACTGGCTGCAGATGGTGCTCGACCTCAAGATGCTTCGAGATCCAGGCGCCGAGGCTATTTACTGCTCGATCAATCCATTTCTTGCCGGGGAAGTCATCGCGCGAGCAACCGGGCGTTCGTTTCAGGATCTCGCCTGGGAACTCGTCTCGTCGCCGCTCCAGATGGATCGACATTTCCTGCTCATCACACCTGTTGGCGACTCCTACATGGGAGGGAGCGCGCATTACATCCTGCGGGACTTCGCGAAGTTCGCGCAGTTGTATGCGAACCGCGGGACGTGGAATGGACGACGGATCCTCAGCGAGGCGTGGGTGAAGGAGTCCGTCCAGCCTCGCTATCGGATCGGTCGCACGTTCCGCCAGGGACCTAACGGTCCGACGGAGACGACGACGAATAACTACGGCTATCTGTGGTGGTCGACCGAGTTCGAGCACCAGGGGCGTACCGTGGTTGCTCATCACGCGTCGGGGAACGGTGGCCAGTACTCCATGTTCATCCCGGAACTCGACCTGGTGGTCGCGATTTTCGCGGGGAACTACGCCGACGCGGGAGGTTTCTACGGGCTCCGCGATCTCTTGCCCAAATACATCCTGCCCGCTCTGGTCAAATAGAAGTCGTCTTTCGGGCGATGCCCATGCGTCTCCCGAACTCGTAATAGACGACGTGGGTGACTTGGCCCTGGCGGTTCCGGCGGAAGCGCCCTTCGCCATCGTAATTCGTGGTCAGCAGCGAACCTTTGCCAACTGACACGAGGACGTGTCGTTGACCGCTCCCCTCACTTACGAGCGAGTCACCTTCCCGGGTGATCCTTACTACGAGTTCGGGACGTCGCTCGAATCGATACTCACCGACGTACTCATCGAGCAAACCACGGCTTACCTGTTCGACGAACTGCTTTGATGGCGCGAGCCTTACGAAGTCGCCTCGCACGGATCGAGGGAGACCGCGTCGAATGCGCAGCCTGGCGGCATGGAGTCGCTTCCCAACCGTTCCGGGCTTCAGCCTCAGCAGCTTCGCGACCTGGGGCAGGGTATACCCGAGGAAGTAGAACAGGACGGTGACATGTCGCTGGCCCTCCGTAAGCGTTTCGAGGGCCGACGCAATGACGGCTTGATAATCCAAGTGCCGATCGTCCGCGTCCACCGACGATATGCGGGCAGGATCGTTAGGCACCCGGGCCCGTTTCCGTCGTTGTCGGACACAGGCGGTGGCGACGATGGCTCTCAGCCAGGGTGCAAACGCGGACGGGTCGCGAAGCTGGCGGAGGCGATGCCACGCTGTCGCAAAGGCATCCTGCGCGGCGTCTTTCGCTTCCTCCACGTTGCGCAATGATGCCAGGGCGAGTCCGAAGACAATGTGCTGTGACTGCCGAACCAGCTCACCGAACGACGCGTGTTGCTCGCGCAGCGACGCGGACGGATCCCGCGCCTTCTGCACGAGTTGAGCAAAGGTCGCGTCGTCTTTCACGTGCTCGCCGGCACCAACTGCGATCGCTGCCACCCGAACACCTTGCGACGTCCCAATGCAACCATCGTGGAGAGAAAGAGTGGGAGGATTTCGCTGGTGACCTGGCTCGGGCGTCCCCAGTACACGTGGGTTCCCATGGCGCCCAGCATGACGACGATGATGATGACCGCTCCGGCAAACGCGGTTCGTTTCCACAGCAGCAGTCCAGCGGCGCTGGTCTCCAGCACACCGATCAGGATCCGAAACCAAGCGGGGAAATGCCAAGTCCGGAACGCCCGCGACCAGCCACTGGCGTCGTCGAACTTGGCGAACCCCTGCCGGATGAAGACCCACGCGAGGAATAGCGCAAACACCCACAACACGATTTCGAGCGCGACCTTACGCCAACTTGCCATGTGCTCTCCTGGGAGGGACCCAGATAAGAGCCACCTTCCGCGGAAACCTTTACCGGTTCGAAGACCGACGAAGGAGACTGGTCGGTTATCGCCCTGGCCGGTGTGCCTAACGTCGACTCGGTGCCCGCGTGAGCGGGGGCCTCCTGCGTCACGGTCGTGACGTCACACCGCCACGTGGGGAATGTACTATCATCTTGACATAATGTCAGATATATAGTACACATGTTCCATGACTATCAAGCCGATCCGCAGTTCCTCACTCGCTTTCATCGGCGCGCTTTCGGTGGGGAGCACGCTCGCCGCGAACGCGCTCCTCCGGGGCGACAGCCTGCCCCAGGCGACGCGAGTTGTCGTCGCACTGGTTCCCCTGGTCTTCTTCTTCGCGTTCATCTGGGCGGAGCTAAGCTGGATCCGGAGCCAGGACGAATACCATCGCGCGGTCCTGCTCGAATCGCTCGCGGTCGCCTTCCCGCTGGCGATTGCGATGGCGGTGGTCGTCGAATCGCTCCAGAAAGCAGGATTGCTGGCGAGCCTAACGATCGGGGACGTGTGGCCGTGGATGGCCGTGACCTGGTTGCCCGCGCTGTGGCTGGCCCGGCTGCGCTACAAATAGGAACACGCGATGCGAAACACGCTTCGCGTATTGCGCGCGGAACGGCGCTGGAGCCAGGCCGAACTCGCCGAGCGGCTGGGCGTCAGCCGTCAGACGATCAATGTCATTGAGAACGGGAAGTACGATCCGAGCCTCCCGCTGGCACTCAAGATCGGGGTGCTGTTCGGCAAGCACGTCGAGGATATTTTCGGACCGGTGGAAGAATGAAGCCCCCGCGACGTGCGAATCCCTTGCAACGGGGCGATAACGCACCGGTTTTCGAGGCGGCTACACTCGACGGCAGCGCGATCCAGGTACCTCCTGGCGAGTCGTGGATCCTCATCTCGTTTCTCCGCTACGCCTCATGCCCGATGTGCAACCTTCGCGTGCGCGAACTGTCGCTCGCAACGGCGGAGCTCGAGGCTCATAACGTG
>DASRPK010000177.1:0-9092 GCA_035646395.1 Gemmatimonadaceae bacterium
ATGCGGGATGGGCTGGGCGCCGCCCTCGAGGTACGGGCCGGACGCGATGATCCGCGGTCCGATAACCGCACCACTCGCAATCTCGGCACGCCACGCCTTGATGGTGTCCCAGTCGCCGGCCATGTCACGCACACCGGTGACGCCGTTGGCGATGTAGAGCGGAAGCACGCTCTTGCCACCCGGCATCACGGTGTGCACGTGCATGTCCCACAGCCCAGGGATGAGGAACTTGCCGCGCCCGTCGATGACGCGTGCCCCCGCCGGCGTGCTGACCGAGGACGCAGGGCCTTCAGCGACTATCCTGTTTCCTCGAATGATGACGGTGCGATGCTGGAGCGCCTGCGGGCTGCGGCCGTCGATTACCGTGACGTTCGTGAACGCCGTCGTGGTTTCTTGTGCAGCTGCGATCCCTACGCTCAGGGGGCATAGGAGAATTCCGAAAAACACTTTTAACACAGGGGACACAGGGATCACGGGAAAACCACGATAAAGTACAAAATGCCTAACGCATTCACGTTTCAATTCACTATCTCTGTGCTCCCTGTGTTCTCTGTGGTCCACTGGTTTTCGTGGGAGCCTGGGTTGCGACGGAGAAAGCCCCTCGCATCAAACCCCGGAGGCGAGGTACTGCTTCGTCGCAGCGATCACCCGTTCCATCTCGTCCATCGTGTTGTACAGGTGCGGCGAGACGCGAAGCCCGGGTCGATCCTGGCCGGCGCGGCTGGTGGCGACGACGCCGTGCTTCTCGCCTAACGCCGCGGCGAACCGCCGCGGATCGAGGCTGCCCGGCTTGAAGATCACCAGGTTCACCGAACGTCCGAGCGCAGGATCCGTGTAGACCTGCACCCCATCGAGTTTCTTCAGCTCGGTGATCAGGAATTGCGAGAGCTGGCGGAGTCGCTCCTCGATCACCTTACGGCCGATCGATTCACGGAACCGGATCGACTCGGCGAAGGCCACCAGGCGGGCATCGTCGCGCTGGCCCATGCCTTCGAGTTTCTGCGAAATGCCGACCGCGCCCGCATACACACCGATCACGCTGGGCCAGATGCGATCGTGTACGTCCTTGTTCACGAAGAGCACGCCGCATTCCTTCGGACCGCAGGGCCACTTGTGCGCCGAACCGGTATAGAAGTCCGGCTTGATCTCGCCAAGGTTGACGTCCAGCGCGCCGAAGGTCTGCGCCCCGTCGAGCAGTGTCAGCACGCCACGGGACCGTGCCATTGCGCAAATCTCTTTTGCCGGAAACAAGTCGCCCGAATTGCTCGACAGGTGCGTGAAGCCGATCACCCTGGTCTTTGGAGTGATCGCCTTCGCAAACAGGTCGACGTACGCCTCCGCACCCGGGTGCGGCGTCACCGTCGGAATGGTTGTCACCGTGAACCCGAATCGCTTCGCCTTCTCCCGCCAGGCGGTGAGGTTCGTGGGATGGTTGTCGGCGTACACGATCACTTCATCATCGGGCCCGAGCTGGAGTCCGTTCGAGACCCAGTTGTTTCCCTCACTCGTGTTTCGCGTGATGACGATTTCTTCTTTCGTGGCGCCGAGCATGTCCGCCAGTAATTGCCGGGCAGCTTCGCGGCCGTCGCGCATCAACCCGGAACGGATGGCGGGACTCGGGTTTGCTTCGTAACCCCTGGTCGCCTGATAGAGCGACTCCACGACTGGCAACGGCGAGGGGCACAGGTTCGCCGCATTCAGGAAGATCACGTCGCGGGGCAGGAGATACCGGGCCCGGACGTCCTGCCAGTACTTCTCGTCAGGCGCGAGGGGGCGTGGCGGCAGCGGCTCCGTCGTCGCCTCGAAGTCATCCAGAGCCCAGGCACGCGATGGAAGAATCGCAGCGGTCCCTGAGATCGCGAAGAGCTGGGTGAATTGGCGTCTGCTGAGCATGGAATCGCCTCGAAAGGGCTTCAGAAACGTACTGCGACACGTTGTAAGAGTTGAACTTCTAGCCAATCGCCCGTGTCGCAAGGAGGCTCGCCATCGCCATGATCGTCCACTGCGGATTTACCCCGGGAGCTGTCGGCAGCAGCGACCCGTCCATGACGTACAGGCCGCGAACACCGTGACGCTCTCCCGTAGGAGAACAACCCGAGGTCGCTGGTTTTACGCCCAGACGGCAGGTTCCGTTCACGTGCGCGCTGAACAATGCCACACGATTTGGCGCTACCGAAGCATTCCGGATCGCGCGCAGCCCCGATTCGGTCGAGGTCCGGACTATCGGGGTATGCAGCGAGACGACCTCACTGGCGCCGGCAGCGAGATGCAGCCGCGCGGCTGCCTGGATCCCCTCCTGCAGGTTTTCCCTGTCGGCGGACGACAGCCGGTGCCGGATTCGAACGCGACCATCGCGGCCAAGGTCTACGGATCCGAGCGACGCCTCGATGCCCGATCCGTCGCGCACCAGCACGATGAACGGAACCGTGTGGCGGAGCTGGTTCATGAGGGCTCGATGTTCCGCGCCACACCCCTGGAGCGCCGCCGAAGCGATCGCCGGCAGGAGGCCGGGGCATTCGATCCAGAAACCGTAGCCGTGCTGGTCGCGCCTAACGAATTCGTCACAGACCGCGGTCTGCGGAATACCGGCGACCGGATACGTCTCTTCCGGATAGCGACCCATGACACCCGTGGTGGGGTGCAGCCGCAGGTACCGTCCAACACCACCTCCGCCCAATCCCGAACGCTGGAGGATCACCGGCGTACCCACCGCGCCGGCGGCGAGCACGACGATCGGCGCATCGACGATCAAGCGCGCTTTCGGTGCTCGGGTCAACGGGTCACGAACGGTGGCGTGGACCCGCTTCCGCGGTGGCGTTTGGCCGCGCACGCGGCGCTCGACGATCTCGATGCGCTCAACCGACGCACTGGAGTAGAGTCGTGCCCCTGCGCTGAACGCGCGCGGCAGGTACGTGAGCAAGCCGCCCTGCTTCGCGTCGTAACGGCAGCCTAACGAGCATGTTCCGGCTCGTATGCAGCCCCGGGCGTTGATCATCTCGGCGCGCGCGTGCCAGCGAAGCGCGTGCGCACCACGGAAGATGGCCAGGTTGGATGGTGACAGCGCCTCTTCGGGAGGAACACCGGCATGCACCTCGCCGCCGACGCGATCCAGATGCGGAAGGAGGTCAGCGCCGCCGAAATCATGGAGATGAAACGTCCTGGTCCATTCTTCGAGCACATGATCCAGCGGGCGAAGCATCAGCATCCAGTTGACCGTTGTGCCGCCGCCTACGGCGCGGCCCTGCAATATCGACACTGATGCATCCACGGTCGCCCGCATTCCCTGCTCAGCATAGAGGCGCGGAACCATGTCGCGCTCCAGCTCAGTGAAATCAACGGCACGCAGGTACTCACCTTCTTCCAGAATGACAACTTCGCGACCGGCTTCCGCAAAACGAGCCGCTGCAACAGCACCTCCAGCACCGCTACCGATTACCACAACGTCGGCGGTGAGTACTACATCGCCCGAGAGGGAATCAGCGGTATTCACAGCGCCCGGAATGGCACGGGGTGGTTTCGATCGCGGCACTTCGGCTCGCGACGTGGCGCGGGCAACCACATCGACATTGGATGCGAGGTCGCTCAGCAGCGGGCCCTCCCAGGCTACCGCCGGCGACCGCGTGTGCAAAGGAGGATGCACGCCCAGTTCTGCCTGGCCCTCATCCGTTGCGTACCAGGTGGTAAGAATCAGCCGGCGCAACGCCTGGTGCACGGTCCTCGCGACTGGCAAAGCCGACACACTCCACGCTTGATAGATCCGGCTCTGCGTGGCACTGGATAGAGCCGCGAAGCGATGAGGACGGCCGGTAACCAGAAGTCCGCCAGCTCGACTGCCGAAAAAATTGATCGCCTTTGCGATGTCATCCGTCACATGCGGCGGCGCGATTCGAAGTCGATTCTCAACCAGGGTTACCAGCCCGTTCCGGTCGGTACTGTCGACGAAGAGATGGGGAAGAACGGTCCTGACGAGTGCGGTGAGCGTGGAACGCTGCGCTGAGTTCAGGGAAAAACTGTGGAGACCGTTGCTCATGGCGGGCTGGAACCGCGGATGGCGTCGGCCGGCGATTGCTTCAACGAGCACGAATTCAGGATTGCAGCCTTGACCAGAAGCTTTTTTGGTGGGACCCTCACACCGCCAATGCGAGACGCCAAACCCGACCGGGACAAACCCGACCGCCGGAACGTGCGGTCCCTTGATGATCCCGAGACGCTGAAGCTGCTCATTCGCTCGATAGGTGAAGGCATCTACATCAGCGATAGTCAGGGACGCGTGCTCGACGCCAATGCCGCTTTCCTCGAGATCTTCGGGATGTCGTCACTGGAGGAGCTCCAGCGATACGAAGTCCCGCAATTACTGGCCGATCCAAATCGCCGGAAAGAAGAGCTCACCATACTCGCCAATGAAGGAAGCGTCCGCGAGTTCGAGCTTGAAATCGTCAGGCCGGATGGCGCCAGGCGCACCGTGCTGGACACGACGTACCAGGTGAAAGACCCTGAAACCGGGGAAGTCGCCTATCACGGCGTGCTGTTCGACATCACCCGGCGCAAGGAGCTCGAGGATCGCCTGCGCGAGCAGCTCACCCGTGACACCCTGACCGGATGCTACAACCGGAGGTTTCTGTTCGACCTCGAGGAAGCGTTCCGGGCCGGGGGGGAAACGCGCTGGGGCTGCATCTTCATAGACATCGACCACTTCAAGAGCTACAACGACCGCCATGGCCATGCCAGCGGCGACCAGGTTTTGCAGCGCATGGCACGCTTCCTCATGCGCGAAGTGCGATCAGACGAACCGGTCATCCGGCTTGGCGGCGACGAGTTCCTGATCGTGCTGGCGGGAGAGAACTCCCAGCGCACGCCATCGATCGCCGAACGCCTGCGACAGGCAGCGGCGCGCTCCGCCCCGGTTGCGTTTTCGTTAGGCTGGGCCATGCGCGAGGAAGACGAGAGTTTCGAGCAGACCATCGAACGCGCCGACCACGTGCTGATCAACGTCCGTGTGTTGTCCCGGTCCGGTGACTATGCGACGCTCCCCAACAGCTTGGAGCGTCGCCGTAAGTAGCTCGGCCGAAAGCTCATCGCTGCGCGGAACTGTTCCGGTCGCCGGGCGTACGCCTGTTGCGATGCGGACTCCGCAACTACTCCTGGCCTGCCTGGTGTTTTTCGCCTGCGCGCCGACCGGCGTGGACAACACAGACCTTGTTGAAGTGACGGTTCGGCTCAAGCTGGCCGGCGATCGTGATGTCGGAGCTACGCCGGGTCGTGTGTGGGTCTTCATCGACTCCCAGCCGGTGGCACGCGCGCTCGCCTTTCCTGACTTCGGCGAACCATGCGTCCTTGCCACGACGCCTGTATCAACGTGCACGTTTTCGGCTCCGCGCTCGAGTTACGTCTCCCTGCTCGCATCAGAGCCGGATCCGGCGGTCGTGGTGCGATTCGCACCGAAGTCTCCACAGGACACCGTCCGCGACGGGCGTTATGTGGAGTTCACCGGCTGGACGGAGTGTCCCGATCAAACGGAGCGGGGACAGTGCGCTGTCAGGGCGAGAGAAGCGACCACGATTGAGGGCAACTTCCAGTTGATGCAGCAGGTCTCCGTCTACCAGACTGGCGCGGCAACAATGGACTTTGTGACCTTTGCCGCGGGGCCGACGCTCAAGGTTCCGGCCGAAAACATCAACATCCTCGACTACGCCGGATGCCGTCGCCTCTTCGATGCGCGACGAGAAGATCCGTGCGATTCGACCCGAATGATGGGCGAGACCCCGTATCATCGGTTCACCGCGTATGTCCCCCGGCAAACGATCGTGGCAATGTTCCCGGTCGCTGGACTCGAGACCGAGTTCCAGTCGTGGGATGGCAGCTGCATACTGAGCGGCGTGTTCTGGGCCGGCGTCTGCTCGGTGATTACGCCCGACACCTCTGGGGCCGCGATCATGCTCACCGCGCGCTATAGCTGGTGGCAGTGCGGATCTGCGGTAACAGACCGGAGCTCTCCCGGATGTGAACTGCGAGGGGTCGAGCCGCGAGCGACAATCAGCTCTCGGCACTGAACCGATGGTGACGCGCTAAGTCGTTCTTTTGTAGCAAGTTACGCTTTGCGCAAGCAAGGTGTGCAAGTTGGCCCTCCGACGACGTCTCCCTGATGTAACCCAACTCAGGATGTCGTATGCGAAGCCTTCACGTAGCGCTCTTCTCACTGGTTCTCTCGGCTACCGCCGGCGCGCAGGGTCGCCTGGTGCCGCGTCCATGTCCGCAACCAACGCCTCCGCCGTGCCGCGACGGACGTTGCGACGGCATTCCCATCCAGCCCTGCATCATGAACAACGCGATCGTGCGGACGTCGAGCACGGTGCGCGTGGAAATGGTGAACCGCGTTTTGCGCTATGAAGTGAGCGAGACCTTCGTGAATACGGGTCGTGGGCTCGGCGAGGCCGATTACCTGTTTCCGTTGCCGGCGGGTTCGGCATTCGAAGACCTGAAGCTTTCCATCAACGGTGAGTTGGTGTCGGGCGAGACGATGAACGCGACCGACGCCCGTCGCATATACGAAGACATCGTGCGGCGCCATCGCGACCCCGCGCTGGTCGAGTGGATGGGCGCAGGTCTGCTCCGCGCACGCATCTTCCCGATCAATCCGGGCGAAGAGAAGCGCGTCGTGGTGCGGTTCCAGAGCATCGCGCAGCGCGAAGGGAACGCCTTGCGGGTCGACTACGTCCGCGGCACCGAACCCGCGGCGCAGAACCCTGGCGTGATGCCGGTGGTCCGCGAGCGCCCTAACGAGTTCAACAGCGAACTCGAGGTGGCCAACAGTTTCAGCCTCAGCTACGAGGACTCCCGCGACTACGGTGCCCCGTACTCACCCACACATCGCCTGTCGGTGCGCGATCGCGGGAACCGGAAGCAGGTGACGGCGTCCGGCGACGCACGTGAGGTGACGATCCTGCTGCCGTTGCGGAGTGCGACGACGGCGGGGGTGTCGGTCCTGACGCATCGTCCGGATTCGGATCCCGGGTTTGCGCTCATCACCATTACGCCTCCGTCGTCGGGCCATCGAGCCACGCCGAGGGACCTGACGTTTGTGGTTGACGTCTCGGGATCGATGCGCGGGCAGAAAATGGAGCAGGCGAAGGCCGCCGGCCACGCGTTGCTCTCTTCACTCTCGCGCAACGACCGTTTCCGCCTGATCGATTTCGCCACGGACGTGAACAGCTTCCGCGAAGGCTTTGTATCGGCGACGCCGGAGAACATTCGCGCGGCGCGGCGCTACCTGGACGCCCTGCGTGCCGAAGGGTCGACGAACATCTCCGGTGCGCTGGAGGAAGCGCTCGACATCCGCAGCGATGGTGAGCGACTTCCGCTGATCGTCTTCCTGACCGATGGTGAACCCACCGTTGGTGTCCGTAATCCTGATGAGATCGCGGCGATTGCTGCGCGGCGCCGGGGCGACGCACGCCTGTTCACGGTCGGCGTGAGCGCGGACGTGAACTCCACGCTCATTGAGCGGCTGGCGGTTGAAGGCCGTGGAACGGCGCACTTCGTTCGCGCCGGCGAGGATGTGGAACGTCCGGTCTCGCTGCTGGCGAGTCGCCTGACGACTCCCGTATTGACGAACGTACGCGTCAGCGTGGACGGCGTTCGCCTGACCCAGGTCTTGCCCGCCGGTCCGATCGACATCTTCGCCGGCCAGGACCTGGTCCTGCTGGCGCGATACGAGGGGGATGGCAACGCAACGGTACGCATCGAGGGCCGCTCGACCGATGGCCGGAGCTCGTGGAGCAGCACCGCGCAGTTCAGCCGCCGGACGAACGGCAACGCGTTCGTGCCGCGGCTCTGGGCGGCGCAACGGATTGGCTGGCTGGCCGCGGAGAAGCGCCGGCACGGCGGCAACCACGAGATGGATGCCGAGATCAAATCGTTAGGCGAGAGGTATGGTATCCCGACCGAGTTCTCGAGTTACCTGGTGGTGGAGCCCGGGATGAACGTGGCTCGTCGCGACCGCGCCGCGGTGGGCGGGGTCGTGGGCAGCGCGCGCATTGCTCCCACGAGCACAGGCGTCGGTGCGGCTGATGCGTCGGCGCCACCGCCGGTGGCCGCTCCAGTTCCGACGGCCAACGAGGCCCGCTTCGAGCAGGGTCGCCAGGCGGCGCTGCAACGCGAGACGAAGTCGCTCGCCTTGATCGACTCGATGGCGCCCAGGCAGCACGGGATGCGGCAGATCGGGCCGCGGCAGTTCACGCAGCAGGGGAAGGTCTGGGTCGACCAGCATTACGCCGCGAAGCAACGGCTCGTGCAGGTGAAGGCGTTCTCGCCGCTGTACTTTGAACTTCTCGATCGCCTGCACGGTCTCAAGGAAGCGCTCACGATCGGTGAAGAAGTCATCGTCGCCGGCAAGGGCGTCGCCATTCAGGTTGGACCAGGAGGACTGGAACGGATGACGGCACAGCAGCTCCTCGACCTGGCGAAGGTCTGGTAATGGAATGAACGACGACGAACTGGAACGGCTGTTCCGATTGTATCACGCGCCGCTGGTGCGATACCTGACCCGGCGTCTGGGCGATCGCGACTGGGCTGAGGAGGTCGCGCAGGAAGTGTTCCTGCGCGCCCACCGCCAGGAGTCGTTGAAGAGCGAGCGCTCGTGGTTGTTTGCGGTGGCGACGAATCTCGTGCGCGACGAAGCTCGGCGGACGGCGAGGCAGCGGAAGCATCTGATGGTGCTCGCCGAACAGGAGCGGGACTCGGTCTTCGAGCCGCCACCGACCACCGCCGAAACGGCCCATGAGGCGGCGATCGCTCGTCAGGCACTCGAAAGCCTGGCCGAGCGGGATCGACTGGCGCTGTTGATGCGCGAGGAAGGGTTGAACTACGAGGAAATTGCGGCGGCGCTGGAGCTTTCCGTGGGTTCGGTGGGGACGACCCTGGCGCGCGCGAGACGAAGACTGGCGGAGACGTACGAATCGCTGCAGAAAGGCGAAGGGCGGCGTGCCGCCGGTGGAGATGATCATGACCGATAGACACGAACATATCGACGAAGGAACGATTCACGCCTGGCTGGATGGCGCACTTCCGCCTGACGAGTCGACACGGGTCGAAGC
>DASRPK010000178.1:0-3015 GCA_035646395.1 Gemmatimonadaceae bacterium
GGATGGTGTAACCTCCGTGGTCGACGATCTGACGATCGCCCGGTGATTGCTCGCGTCCACCTTTTCTTCGGATTACTTCGCCGCCCGCGACCGGTTCCGGCGCGCGGCGGCGCGCCTCGGCTGGACGCTCGAAGCTCATGCTATCGATGCCACCGGACCACGCGGTGAGGAGCTGACCCTCGACGTCGCTTCTTCCGCGAGCGGCGATCCCGAGCGTGTCCTCGTCGTCTCGTCCGGCATTCACGGCGTCGAAGGGTTCTTCGGATCGGCGGTCCAGCTCGCGTTGCTCGAAGAGTGGGCCGCTACTGGGCCGCCACCGATCGCCTGCGTGTTCCTTCACGCACTCAATCCGTACGGCTTCGCCTGGCTCCGTCGCGTCGACGAGGACAACGCCGATCCCAACCGCAACTTCCTGCTGGAGGGCGTACGGTTCGAGGGCGCGAACGAGCGCTATGCGGACCTCGACGCGTTCCTGAATCCGCGGCGGCCATCCTCGTTGTGGGCGCCGTTCATGTTCAAGGCGCTGCCGCTGATCGTCAGATACGGGGTGCCGGCGCTGCGCCAGGCGATCGCGGAAGGGCAATACGACTATCCGCGGGGACTGTTTTTTGGCGGCGCCGAGCCGTCGCAGATGCAGCGGCTGCTGTCCGCGTACTTCCCCCGCTGGCTGAAGGGAAGCCGGCACGTCGCTCACCTCGATTTTCACACCGGACTGGGGACACGCGGGGCCTGCACGCTGTTAATCGACTACGCGATGAACGAACGGCAGCGGGCTCGGCTGACCGAGTGGTTTGGCGCCGGCTCGTTTGAAATAGGGAATTCGCGCGGAATCGCATACACGGCAAAAGGCGGACTCGGACCCTGGTGCATGTCGCGCAGGTTTGCCCCCGACTACCTGTTCGCCTATGCCGAGTTCGGAACCTATCCGCCGATTCAGATGCTGGCCGGGCTGCGCGCCGAGAATCAGGCGCACCACTGGGGCAAGGCAGATTCGCCGGAAACCCGCCGTACGAAAGAACGGCTCAAGGAACTGTTCTGTCCGGCAGACGAGGGTTGGCGCTCGCAGGTCCTCGAGCGCAGTCTCGGACTCGTTCATCGCACGTTGCAGGAGTTACCGCGATTACCATCGGACGGGTAACAAACTCGGAGGTCAAGAACGATATGGCGCTGCCGTTGCCGTCGATGGACCCGTGCTACCTGTGCAAGCTCGCTGCAGCAAACTCAGATGGCTGGAATGTGATTGGACAGGACGACCTCACGCTGACGATTCTCAACGGCCGCCAGTACGAGGTAGGCCAGTGCATGGTGCTGCCAAGGCGTCACGCGCCGACCTTGCTTGACCTGGACGACCTGGAAGCATCGGCGGTGATGGCCGCCGCCCGCCGAATCATGCAGGTGATGGTTACCGAGTTCGCACCCGATGGCGTGCTGCTCTATCAGAACAACGGCACGGGCAGCGGGCAGGAAGTACCGCACTTTCATCTGCACGTTGTCCCGCGACGGCCGGTCAGCGACTGGGGATTCGGTCCGCCGCATCTGGCGACGCTCGAGGCAGAGAGACGTCCGCTGCATCTCGATTACGCCGCGGTCACCGACGACAAGCGGAGGACCGTTGATCTGCTGCGACAGCATTTCATCGCGACGTGACGGATAGAATCACGAGATGAGTGTGCATCAGGCATCAGTGATCTGGGAACGCGCCGACGGCGCGAAGTTCGTTGACAACCGCTACAGCCGCGGCCATCGCTGGGAGTTCGACGGAGGCGCCGTCGTGCCAGCGTCAGCATCTCCGGCCGTCGTTCCGGTGCCGCTTTCCGATCCGGCTGGCGTCGACCCGGAAGAGGCATTCGTGGCGTCGCTTTCGAGCTGCCACATGCTCTGGTTCCTCTTCTTCGCCGCCAAGGGTGGATTTGTCGTCGATTCCTATCGCGACCCGGCAGCGGGTCATATGGAAAAGACCGCTGACGGCAATCAATGGATGGCGCGCGTCGTCCTGCGGCCTGAGATTCGCTTCTCCGGCGCCGCGCCCGACGCGGCGGCGCTCGCCGCCATGCACGACAAGGCGCATCACGCTTGTTTCATCGCGAACTCGGTGAAAACGACCGTCACCGTCGAGGGGATGGAGTAGCTGGCGCGCACGCTCTTTCTCGTTCGTCACGCGCACTCGGAATACAGTCCCGACGACATGCGCGGCCTGTCCGCTGCAGGCCGCCAGGAGTCAGAGCGCGTCGCCGGCCTGCTCGAGGGTCACGACGTGGCGGCAATCATCTCCAGTCCGTACGCCCGCGCGATTGAAACCGTGCGGCCTCTCGCCGATCGCCTCGGGCTTTCGATCGAGATCGATCCGGACTTGAGGGAGCGTCATCTCTCAGCCGGGCCGCTCGACGATTTCACGGCGGCGCTCGAGGCGACGTGGCGCGACTTCAACCTTGTCCATCCGGGAGGCGAGTCGAGTGCCGCAGCGCAGGCGCGCGTGAGCCGGGCAATTCGCCGGATTGCCGCAACGTGTGAAGGCCGCGACGTTGTCATTGCCACTCACGGCAACGCGCTCTCACTGTTTCTGCACACGCTGGATGCGAGCGTCGATTTCGCATTCTGGAATCGGATGTCGCTGCCCGATGTCTACGCGGTGGCGATTCATCCCGAAGGCGCGTGGTCCTATCGGCGAGTCTGGTCGGCAATTGCACAAAAAGAGCACTGAAATAGCGCGGATTGCACACTGATTCGCGCGGTAGTGCTTTCAAAGTAAAGACCCGCCCGGCTCAGCCACGTATATTGACCAACGTGACTACAGGTGTGCGACAGAGATGGGAATACAGGGTCCTGGAGACGGCCGATCGTGAATCACTCCAGCCCGAGCTGACGATTGCCGGTCACGAGGGCTGGGAACTGGTTTCAAGCACGGCGATGTTCAACACGTGGATGAGCAAGGTCGTGTACGTTCTCTTCCTGAAGCGTCCGCTCCCCTAGGACGTCCCCCTCTCAGTGAACGGACTCTCCGGTGATGTCGTCCTC
>DASRPK010000179.1:0-7952 GCA_035646395.1 Gemmatimonadaceae bacterium
TAACGCGATTGCCGACCTGCTCGCGAACGAGTTCCTGATCACCTTCGAAGACGGCATCACGGATTGCGCCCAGCACACGCTCCGCGTCGAGGTGACCGGCGAGGACCCGGTTGAGGTCCAGTACACGCGGCGGGTCTGCGACACGGAGCCGGATGCGTTCGATTTCGCTGCACAGACCGGCGTCGAACCGAATGAGACGATCACCTCCAACGAGGAAACGATCACTGGCCTGACCGACGGCGTGCCTGCGCATATCAGCGTGATCCAGGGCGCCTATTCGATCGGCTGCGACGGCACGTTCACCACGGATCCATCGGAAATCGCCAACGGCGACACCGTCTGTGTTGAGCAACAGGCATCGGGCAGCTTCTCGACCTCGAAGTCCACCACGCTGACCGTTGGCGGGATCGCCGGCACATTCACGACCACCACCCGCGCTGACAGCAACGGCGGCGGTGGCGGCGGAGGCGGCGGCGGCGGCGCCCCTGGCTTGCTCGAGTTGCTGTTGCTCTTCGGCCTCGGAGCGCTCGTCGCGGGACGGCGACAAGCGGCCTAAGCGCCCGGAACCGCTCTGAACGATACTGGGTCCGGCGCGATCGTCGCGTCGGGCCCCATTGCGAGTCATCTAGTGCCGAAGAAGAACGCAATGTTTACTTTCGGGCGAGCAGCCGGCCTCGCCTGCCTGGCTGCTGCGACGGGTTTCGCCAATCCGGTCGAGGCAGCCACGCTCGTGATCAGCGGCGGGACCCCCTCCACCACGATCCCCCAGGGAAATTCCGGCAACAGCGTGCTCGGGCAGGCCGGTGTCGGCTTCGCCGGCGGACGGATCTGGACGGATGCCAGACTCCAAAACCAGGGCGATATCGCGCTCACTTTGTACGACGTCGGCAGCGAGTCGGCGTGGAAGAACCAGATCCGCTTGATCAACTCCGCGACCGGGACGTCGGTGTCGGACAACGATAACCACGGCGCCGGCAGCGGCGGCGTGTTCGTCAACGGCTCTCCGCCTTTCCAGAGGGTCAATTCCTTCACCCAGAGCTCGGGCCTCACCAACATCCGCATGTTTCGAAAGACCCCGACCCCGGAGCTCAGGATCCTCATCAACGGCCAGTCGCCGTCGTCGGTTCCGGGTTCAGGCCCGGCGAGTTTTGCGTTTGCTTATCTCGACGAGACCTATCAGATCGTCAGCGAGCCAACTAACCGCGTCCTGGTGCTCGTCGAGGACGGCAGCGGCGCGGACCGCGACTACGACGACTACGTCGGCATCCTCCAGGGCCCGCCGGTCGACCCGCCGCCGCCGGTTGATCCGCCATTGGCGTCGATCAGCGGAGGCAACGCAGTTGACGCCGTCCCACAGGGCAACTCCGGGAACTCTGTCGTCGCGCAGGCGGGTATCGGCTTTGCCGGCGGCCAGATCTGGGTGGACGGCACCCTCGACGTCCTCGGCAACGGGGCGGTGCTGACACTCTTTGACGTTGGCAGCGAGTCGCACTGGATCAACGAGATTCGGCTGGACAACAACGCCGGCAATCCGCTGCTGGACTGGGACGACCATTTCCGCGGTGACACGAACATGTTCGTGAACGGCACGTCTCCATTCCAGGTTGCCGGCTCGGTCTCCCAAGCTTCCGGTGTTGCCGGCTTCGAGTTCAGGCGCATCGATCCGACGCCCGAGTACCAGACCGTCGTCAACGGGCAGTCGCCGATGATGCAGGTGCCCGGATACGGGTTTGCCAGCATCGGTCTCGCCTACCTGAGCGACACCAACCACATCGTGAGCGAGCCGACGAACCGGATCCTGGTAATGCTCGAAGACGGCGGCACGGATCGCGACTACGACGACTATGTCGGAATTCTGGCGCTTTCCACTGCAACGCCCCCCAACAACTACCCCGTTTCCCCGAACGCCCTCGTGTTCGGCGCCGTGCCGCGCAATACGATCAGCAGCGCCAGGACGGTCACGATCCGTAATACCGGCGCGACGCCATTGGCGATCGGGTCACAGTCCATTACGGGCGGGAATCCGAGTCAGTTCACGAGAACCAATCATTGCCCCGCCAGCCTGGCTGTCGGCGCGAGCTGTACCATCAGCGTCTTCTTCAAGCCTACGTTGCAGGGAACGCGGCAGGCGGTCTTGAACATCGCGACCGGCAGCTCGGTGCGGGTCGTCGGGCTTTTCGGCAGCGGAACCTGACCACGGCGTAAACCGGCGGCGCGATCAGGGAAGTCCCAGGATCCACGCCTTGATGGCGCCTCTGCTGCCCGCCTGCGCGTCTAGAAACTGGGTGCCGGTGCTCTACGTCAGAATCTACCCCCTAGGAATGAGCAATCGTCAGGAAAAAACTCAAAACCCAATAAGGCGGTAAATTCCAGACTGGGCGAAACAAATCCATCACCCAGAAAACCCGACGGCCCGCCGCCATCGAAGCTCGCCAAATTCGGCATGACAAATTCGGCGTCTTGCGTGGTGCACGCTCCATCATTCCCAGCGCCGAGCATTACGTCGACTTCGCCGTGGAAGGTCGTATTGTGGAACTCAAATAAGTCGTTACCAATGCCAGTTCTCAATACAAACTTCCCAAAAAAGTCAGAACGAAAGAACTGCGAAAACCTCGTCACGCCGTCGATGAATACGATGTCGTTTCCCTCCTCAGTGTGAATCCGAGTTTCGTTAGGGGCCCTGGTTTGAAGGAGCTCGATATTGTCGTCACCCTCCCCCATGCGAATTACCAGATTGTTCGGAATCGCAAAGTTCGTGCCCGGCAATTCAACACGCAGAAAGTCATTTCCGCCCTTCATGTCGATACGAACATCGTTGGTGACTCCATCGATAAAGAACAGACCGCGTTCGCCGTTGACAGTCGTGCCTGCACGACCGACGACGCCACTTTCGACCACAACAACGTTGTTATCTCCGGCGTCGCCTTGAATGAGCAGATTTCCATTCTGCACATTGACCAGCACGTTGCCCACCGCGTGTGCCGCGGAAGGCAGGAGTACCACGTTGGCAATCGCGAGCGCCAAAAATGATTGATTCATGACGATTCCCCTTTAGCTCTTCGATTTCATCATCACACTAATTGTTCAGCACGATTACCCCTGTAGCAGCTGTAGATGACAAACGTATGACAGAAGGCACACCACTCGGTTGGGCTGGACTACTAACAGCCGCGCGATCTGTCACCGGACACCGTAGAGAAGAGATTGCCGGCTAGAGACGAGTCGGGAATGAAATTTGTTGTTCCATCCGAGATAACTCCCCCCGCTTCGCCAAGACGAAACGCCCCGTTCAAGTGGATATTGATGTGGCAACCCTGGAACCTGAAATTCGAATGAGTGTTTTGATGGCCACGAGAACTGGTCGCAATCCAGTTGAGATCTTCGACGGCCACTTCGAAAGAGGAGCCCGAGAGTACGTCGGTCAGCGTGACCGTCACGTCCAAGGTAGCAGCAGCCAAGTTTGCATCGACCTGAAAATTGGCCGCTGTGATCGGTGCACTGCCGCTGGCCGCCAGGAGAGACTCGCCGTTATTACAAGAGTCAAATTGATTTATTTCGACGAAAACTTCCCCTCCGTTTGACGGATTCCCTAGGACCCGCTCACTCGCAAAGACATTCACGATCGTGCCAATACAGCCCGATGTACTCTCGAAAAAGGCATTCGCACTTCGACCATTGAATCTAATGACATCTGCTGGCGCAGCACTCGATGGGTGGCTGACTAATGCGAGGAGCAGACTGGAGCCAGCAATTAGAGCTACTCTAGGTTTCATGGCATACACCCCCAGATTGTTGTAGAGGCGGTACGCGCTCGTGCGAGCCCTTGCATTGAACTGCGCAATTCGCGCGGGCCACTGTTCGTGCGGCGACACCCACGACCGCAGATCCTTTCACGGGTTCGCCGTGTAATTGGCAACCTGGCGGTTGCTCGGACTCCGCCTGTCAAGCGGACGCCGCACTGATGACGAGCCTACGCTCTTCCGAGCGGCCACATGCAACTCGGGAGTAGGACAAGTACCTCGGCGCAGGAACCAGCCAAACGGACTGGCGAGGTCACGTCCTAGAGCCGGTCTGCTTGAAAATAATCGTTGGGGCAGGATTTAACCGTGGGTTGCTCAGATCGTTGCCAGTCGTACGGGCCGACGCGCTGCCGAATGTTAAGGTTTCTCCCAGCGCACTTCCACGATCGGGTCGAAGAACGCGCCCTGCGTGTGGTACTTCCCTTTCAGCAGGTACCAGGGCTGGCTCGACCAGTTCCCATTGAAGAAGTTGGCGCTCTCGTTCTGCCATACCCGAACGAAGTCGGTCCGCAGGTCGAGGGAGTTGATGTTGCCGGCGCCGCGGTAGAGGCTGACGAAATGCCCGGCCCCGAACGGATTGCTCATGTCAATACCGACGATCTTGGCACCCGACCCGGGAGACGGCAGGCCCGCTGCCACGTATGCCTTCGCCGCAGCGTCCCAGCTGAACGTCAGCGTCGTCTTGCCAGTGCCTCCTGCGGGCTGGGCGATGCCGCTTACAGGCAGTACAACCACCCCGCTCGTAACTGTGGTCTGCGAGGGACCACCACTGCCGAAGTTCTCTGCTTCGGCAAAGACACCGAGCTTGAAACCGGGCACGGCAACCATCGTGGCCTGCGCGGTGACGTTCTTAAACGCCGCGCTGCTCGTCCCGAGCACCTCGCCCTTCGCCATGTCCTTGAGGTTTGCACCCACGTTCCAGATCCGCAGGGCCTTAATGCCTCCCGCATCTTTGGCAGTCGCGACGATGATGATGTCGGTATTCTCGGTTGCGGCCAAATTCTTGCTGGTGCCCGGTGGGGCCGTAGCCGACTTGGCCGTCTGATCCTCCGGGTCGACCGCCGTCACGTCCAAGGTAATTTCGGGCGGAGTAACATCGTTGAGGTCGGGCTTGACCTTGCCAGTCGCGCAGGCGCCAGCGGTGACCAGCCAGGCGACGAGGAAGAGGAAATGGCGGAGAGATCGCATTGACGTCCTCCGAAACATCAAGATCGGAGCCGCACTGACCGCTCGCTAAGAGGTTACTCGCTCTTTCGAGCGCGGGCCAGTGTGCGGATCAGGGGAGCCCGACAGTCCACGCCTTCATGGCGCCCTTGCTACAACCAAATTTCAGATGTCCTTTACCCAGTCCAAGTGCAGCCACAATCTGTTCGCAGGAGCAACCAGCGGTGTCGGTCGTGGTGTAAATGGTTTTAGCCTTCGGTCCCATTGAGAAGGTGACTCCACTTCTCAACGCATAGCGTGCCTGGCCCAGCGTACCGGAGGTGGGCACACTTTCCGGTATGGCGGAATCCGGGCAATGATCGAGGGCGTCGCGGACGCCGTCGGCGTCGGCGTCACCTTGCGCCGGCGTGATCGCAATACCAACGGGGACGGAACCAACAGTCACCGTAGCGCTGACAGTATTGCTGGCCGTGTTGATTACCGAGACGTTATCGGACACGAAATCGAAGATATTCGTGACGTAGGCGAAGCCACCGTCGGGCGTGATCGCGATGCCCTCTGGGGAACTGCCAACGGTGACCGTCGCGACAACAGAATTGCTGGCGGTATCGATCACCGAGACGTTATCGGAGCCGAAGTTCGTGATGTAGGCGAAGGCACCGTCGGGCGTGATCGCGACTCCACCGGGAACGGAACCAACTATCACCGTCGCGGTGACGGTATTGCTGGCGGTGTCGATCACCGAGACCATGTCGGAGTCGAGATTGGTGATGTACACGAAGGCGCCATCCGGCGTGATCGCGACACTCTGCGGAGAACTACCAACGGCCACAGTCGTGGTCACGGTATTGCTGGCGGTGTGAATCACCGAGACGTTGCCGGAGACGCGATTCGCCACGTAGACGAAGGCGCCGTCTGGCGTGATTGCGACACCAACCGGGACGGAACCAACGGTCACCGTCGCGGTGACGGTGTTGCTGGCGGTGTCGATCACCGAGACCATGGCGGAATCGAGATTCGTGATGTAGGCAAAGGTGCCGTCCGGCGTGATCGCGACACCTTGGGGAAAATCGCCGACGGTCACAGTCGCGGTGACGGAGTTGCTGGTGGTGTCAATTACCGAAACGTTGTCTGAAAGGCTATTAGTGACGTAAGCAAAGGCCCCGTCGGGCGTGATCGCGACGCCAAGAGGGGCCTCACCGACGGTCACGGTCGAGATGACAGTATTGCTGGCGGTATCGATCACCGAGACGGAATTGGAGACCAAATTCGTGACGTAGGCGAACGGCTCGGCGTGCGTCGCTGGCGTTGCGATCAGCGAGACGATGGCCAGCACAAAAGCCGCACCTTGGGCCCGGGCGGGGTTAGAGCGGTGATGTCTGGTTTCGGCGCTACCGGCGGATACTGCTGCTACCCAATTGCTTCCATGCATGTGCTGCTCCTGCTTCCGGACGAATGTCACTACTGGTCGCTAGCTGACACACACCGGGGCAAAATCCCAATGCGCGACTCGACCTCCCCTGGCACACGCCTCTTTATTTTTCTCAGCGAGGCCTATCGATCGACGTCGCAGCCAATTGCTAAGGACGCTGGTTTCACGTCGCGCTTTCGGTTTCTGATTGTCTGGCGTGAGTCGCCAGCATAATTCCCTCCTTCCCAGCCAGTTTCGAGGCTGTGTCGTTCCGGCGAACCACGTCGTCCTTCGTGGTGAACCGCGGAGGGCAACCGGCAGGCCGCCGGTCTTACACTCATGAGGCTACGCCTAGCCGCGTGATTTGCCAATCCGGGTAGGCTTTCCGGCGTCCGGGACGCAAGTGCACGAAAAGGCGGAACCGATAGGCCGGGTCGAAATGAAAACGGCCCGGCTTCTATTAGAAACCGGACCGCTCGTAAGTGTGGTTGCGGGGCCAGGCTTTGGCCAATCCGTGGGCGTGACCTTACTGTCACCGCCGAATCCCGATTCATCTAAGATGCAGGCCTGTCCCATTCCGTTCCGTTGTCTGAGCAAACACATGCAAGTCCGATGGGCGATGCTCGCAGCAATCCTGTTTCTCGCGCTGCCTGCCGCCGCCAAGGACTTGAACCCCGACGAGAAAGCGGTCTGGCAGCTCGAGGAAGACTATTGGCGCTTCGTGAGTGCGGGCGACGTCGAGTCGTACGTGAAGCTTTGGCACGACGATTTCGTAGGCTGGCCTTGCTTCGAGTGGAATCCTGCCCGCAAGGGCGACATCGGAAAGTGGGTTCGTGACATCCGCGACAATCGGTGGGAGCTCACGTATCAGCTGAAGCCACTCGAAGTCCAGGAATTCGGCGACGACACCGTGGTCGTGCACTACGCCGCCGAGTACGTGTATGACTACGGCGACGGCACCAAGAGCGGCGTAGGCATTTGGCGGAAGTTCACGCACACGTGGATGCGCACGGGCAAAGAATGGCAGATCATCGGCGGCATGTGCGCCGCGCAAGAGCCTGTCAAGGCACCTCGCGAGTAAGGCCGGTGCCGAAATAGATACCCCGGCTTTCGGCCGGGGTTTTCACGGATCGTGGAAGCGAGGGCACGCGTTGGTCTCGGCCACACACCCTTGCCGGAGCGATCGGTTAGGCTGGCGGGGGGCCGTAAAAACTCATCCACAAGTCGATGATTTTGCTAGCAAATTACCTCAAAGTTAGGCGCCGTCCGCAGCTACGCGCCCATCCGTTGGTGCGCTGCTACCCAGCCGTGCAGCGGCGTCCCGCGCAATCGACACCAACTTACTTATGCCATCAGCGTATTTAGTCGCTTGGATCCCCATTGCCGACCGGTCGGGTCTAATTCTGGGACAGCCAGATGGGGCGCGAGCTCTCAAAAATTATTAGATTGTCGGTCCAAGGAGGGGATGCATGGAGTATTTCGTCGACATCAAGCTGCGGAGCCGCCGACTTTTGACCAAGCGAATGCTGCTCGCTATTGCGCAGATTAGCGGAGTGGCCACCGGGAAAATCGGCGGC
>DASRPK010000180.1:0-61506 GCA_035646395.1 Gemmatimonadaceae bacterium
GTACCGCCGCGTACTTCCCTACCTAACGATTGCCGCCGTCCTTGCGTGTAACGCCGAGAACAGTACGCAACCGCCACCTCCACTCTCACCCTCGGCGAGTCCGGTCATTTCCGACGGCGCCCACGGAGCCGGCAATCCGGACTTCTTCTTTCTGAACCCCACGGTCCCGAGTCCTAAAAACCATCCGGACTATGGCGACCCGTTCAATGGAAGCCTGACTGCGGTTGTGACCATCTGCGAACTTGATGAGGTCCCGCCCGACGGGAATGTAGATGCGTCATCGCCGTGCAAAACCGGTGGTTACACCTTACCGCCCACGGTCGCCAGCGTGGACTTGGTCGGCGAGAAATACTCGGTCGATTGGATGGTTCCTGTCGCTGCGCCTGTCTACTACCGGATCAGGGTCATTGTCGGAACGGACACGCTTGGCTACGCCGACGTGAAGAGCGGGCCGACACCGCAGGCGCTCAAGGGCACCGATGCAAACCAGTTCATCACCCGCGTCGACGGCTCTGACCTCCCCATCAAGTTCCGCATCGAAGAGTTCGCGTTATGCGAGACGCCGGGAACAGGTCCGTGTTCGTCGGAAACCGTGAATCTGACCACCGGCGGCACGGTGAGCACCACGTTCGAAGGCGACGACCACCCGACTGGCGTTGAGATTCAGCCCGCGTCGGGCGCGGGCAGCACAACCATAACCATCGAAGAATGCACTGACTTGAACCCGCGAGTCACCGACTTGCCGACCTACGGCAGATGCGCCAGCGTGACAGCTGATCCTCCATTGACTGCGCCTCTGGCGCAGGCGGCCGTCGTGTTCATCTGCAATGCGGTGGACGATATCGGGACCAGCCTGAGTCCAGCTCAGAGGTCGCGGGTGTCGCTGCACCGTTTCGATGAAAGCCTGGGCGCCGGAGACCCGGACTCGCTGACGGCATTGCCGCACGTTGATCCGGAAGCCTGCGAAGCGCCGCCGCCCAGTTTCGGTCTCGGTCATTCACTAAAGGGGATGTTGGCCGACCTGCGGCACGGCCGCTTCAAGTCAGCGGGCGGACGATTGACAGGACTGTTATCGCCAAAGCCCTTGTACGCAGCGGTGCTCGACGAAGGCGGCGGCGGATTGTCTTTCATCTTCAGCGACTTCCAGTTCGCGCTGCCGGCGAAGATGGAGAAGGTGGCGTCCACCGATAATCAGGTTGCGCCCCCGGGCACATTGGCGACTAGTCCGAAGGTTATCGTCACGGATCTTGCGGGAGACCCTGTTGCCAACGCCCGAGTGCGCTTTGCCGGCACGACCGAAGCAGCGTGCCTGGCAACGAGCCCTTCGACCGGCGTATTGACGGCCGCAGATGGAACGGCCAGCACGTCGTGGACGATTAGTCAGGGGTCGAACACGCTCGTCGCATGCGGTCGCGGTCTGGCGGACGCGGATGAATCGACTAACGGACCCCGAGCAGGTTTCGATCCGTTCCAGCCCATTCAGACGCCATTCGATGCCGCCGATCCGACGGGCGGTCCGGTTGAGGAGCTCGTGCTGGTTGGATCCGTCACGTTCAGCGCGACGGGCGTCTCGTTGCTGGGCTCTTCGTCGAGTGGTGGTGGCCAGAGCGGCACGATTGAGCCGAATCCAGGGAGCGTTTTCAGTGTTAACGCATCAACCGGTCTCGCCTCGCTGATTGGCTCGAGCGGCGTGACCAGTCCGACGGCCGAGCTCGAACTCAGCACCCTCGACTTCGACCCGACGACTGGGACGCTTTACGGGATCGCCGGCAGCGCGTGCACCGGCGCGACACTAATCACCATTAACCCCTCAACGGGAGCAGGAACGGCAGTCGGAAGCCTGGTTGGTGCGGGCTTCGATGGCAGTCAACCTGGAGGGTCTCCCTTCCCGTGTACTGGCGGGTCTGACGCGATCGCGATCGCTGCAAACGGCACCATGTACGCGGGTGGGTGGAATGGTGGCACTGCGGGCGGCTCTCTACTCACCGTGAACAAGTCGAACGGCGTGGTACTCACCCGGGTTTCCTCATCGCTCCACATCAGCGGCCTCACCTTCGATGCATCGGGAAATCTTTGGGCCTCGAGCGGTGGCAATTCACCGGGCGTCCTTCACACAGTTAACCTCGCAGACGGCCAGGTTCTCACGACGTTGCAATTGAAGACGGCCGCCGGAGCAAACGATAACGCGCGGATTTCTTCGTTAGCGTATGCGGATGGCAATGTCCTGTTCGCCGCGCTGCCGAACGAAAACAAGTTGGCGTCGATCAATACGACGACGGGAGTAATCACGCGTATTGGAAGCCTGGGCACTTCGGTGGCACGGATGGCCGGACTGACTTCCGTTCCGCCAGCCCCGATTCTTAATAGGATTCCGCGGTGAACTAAGACCGGGCGACTCCGAAAGGGCCGTCCGGTTTCGTTTTCGGGCGACTCCACGCCTTTTCGCGTGGAGTCGCTCCGTTTTGTGCCGCTTCGTCAACCCTGGAAAGGCAGATTCACGATGAGGTTTTCATTCGTTTATGCAGCCTGTCTTAGTCGAGCGACTTACGGAATCGTGTCGCGCTCAGCGTTACCAGCACGAGCGCGAAGACGCATAACGAGAGCACGTCCTTCCAGATCGCCTCGATGCCGGTTCCGCGCAGGAAGATGCCACGCAGGATCCGCAGGAAATACGTCAGCGGGATCGCGCCACCAATCCACTGGGCCGCCACGGGCATGGCCTCGCGCGGAAACATGAATCCCGACAGCAGCACCGACGGGAGGATGACCAGGAAGGACAGCTGCATCGCCTGGATCTGCGTCTTCACCGCGGTGGAGATGAACAGGCCTAACGCCAGGCTGGCCAGGATGAAGGGCGCCGTGCTGGCGTACAGCAGCAGCAGGCTCCCGCGCAGCGGCACGTCGAAGACAAACCGGCCGAGCAGGAGGATGACCGTGAGCTGCACGTACCCGACGATCACGAACGGCAGGATCTTCCCCAGCATCAGGCCCGCGCGCGTCACCGGCGTCACGATCAGTTGCTCGAGCGTGCCGCGCTCTCGTTCGCGGACAATCGACATCGACGTGATGGCGGACAGCGTGAGCGTCAGGATGAGCCCGGCGACCCCTGGCACGATATAGATCGAGCTTTCCAGGGCCGGGTTGTACCACGGACGCACCCGCACCTCGAGTCGCGCGCCACCGGCGTTAGGCGGGGCCAGCGCCGCGTTGCGAGCCGCCGACGCGAGCGCCGCCGCCGCAATCGCGGCCTGCGACGCCAGCGGATCGGCGGCATCGATGATCACCTGGGCTGTCGCGGTCCGCTTGCGCTTGAGGTCGGTCTCGAAGTCCGGTGGAATGACGACGGCCGCCCTGGCATCGCCGCGCTCGATCATCCGCTGCATCTCCCGACGATCAGCCACGGTTGCGACGACGTCGAAGTTCCCCGTGTTCACCATCGCTTGCGTCAGGGCGCGACTTTCCGTGGTCTTCGATTCATCGAGCACCACCGCGGGGAGGTGGCGGACCTCCATGCGGATCGCGAAGCCGAAGAGCAGCAGCTGGATGCCGGGAATGCCGACGAGCATGCCGAGCGTGAACCGGTCGCGACGCATCTGGACCAGCTCCTTCCAGAGCATCGGCCAGAGCGGTGAGCTTCGGAGTGACGCGAGCATCATGAGGTTTCCCGGGCCATTGCCCTCTGGCCTGTGGCCTCGGGACTCTGGCCTTCATCTCGCCGCTGCAGCTCGATGAACACGTCCTCGATCGTCGGCTGCCCGAACGCCTGGGTGATCTCGGCCACGGTGCCTAACGCAATGAGGTGGCCACGCGACAGGAAGGCGAGCCGCTGGCACCGTTCCGCCTCGTCCATGTAATGCGTGGTCACGAGAATCGTGGTGCCGGACTTCGCGAGCTCGTAGATCCAGTTCCAGAACATCCGCCGGGATGCCGGATCGACCCCGGCCGTCGGTTCGTCGAGGAACAGCATGTCCGGCTCATGCGCCGTGGCGCAGGCGAGGGCCAGCCGCTGCTTCCATCCACCCGACAACGTGCCGGCCATCTGGTCCTTTCGCGGCCGCAGTGAGAGGTCGTCAAGCAGCGCCTGCACGCGCGCGTCGCGACGCGCGCCGCGCAGGCCGTACATCGACGCGTAAAAGCGGATGTTCTCGCTGATGGTGAGGTCGTCGTACAGGCCGTATCGCTGCGACATGTAGCCGATGCGCCGGCGGACACCCTCGGGGTCCCGGGCGACGTCGATGCCCGCCACGATCGCCTCCCCGGCGGTCGGCTCGAGCAAGCCGCACAACATGCGAATCGTCGTCGTCTTGCCGGACCCGTTAGGCCCGAGCAGGCCGAAGACTTCGCCGCGATGGACCTCCAGATCGAGGCTGTCCACGGCCACGAGCGACCCGAACACCTTTCGGAGATCCGTCGTGCGGACCGCCGGCTCCCCGGTGCCGTGAGGCGGGTGCATCGCAGAGAGAGATGACGCGGTCATGGGTCAGCGGTCCGATGTCGAATCACGCTTGCCGGTATCCGGCGCCCGACCTCCGCCATCCGGTGCAAAGTGCGCGGTGGCCGGCAGACCCGCCTTGAGTCGACCGGTGTCGTCCCTGAGCTCGAGCTTCACGCCGAACAGCAGGTCCGATCGCTCCTTTTCTGTGAGCGCAACCCGTGGTGTGAACTCGGCGGCCGTCGCCAGGGCCGCCACGCGCGCCGGAAACACGGTGTCCCCAAGTCCGTCGATCGTGACCGGTACCGTGTCACCGACCTGGATCGACGCGAACACCGGTGCCGTGACGTAGACGCGCACCCAGACCTGTCGCGTGTCGCCTAACGACACTACCGGGATCCCGGCGCCAATGACTTCGCCGTTCTCGACGTGCCGCGCCATGACCCGGCCACTCACTGGCGCCGTCAGCACCAGTTCCTCGACAGCCGCCTGCCCCATCGCCAGCTGGGCGCGCGCCGCCGCAACCGCCGCGCGGGCGGCTGAGATCCGATCGGGACGGGCGCCCGCCTCGAGCAGGCGCACGGCTTCCCTCGCCGCGTCGCGACGTGCACCCGCCACACGCGCAGCGCCGGCCACGGCATCGAATTCCGACTGGCTGATACCGCCCGCGGCCAGCAGCCGCGCCATGCGCAACGAGTCGGACCCCGTGCGCTCGGCTTCACTCGCTGCGCTCCGAAGGTCAGCCCGCGCTCGATCGAGCTCCGCCGGTCGGGCGCCCCGTTCGAGATCCGCAAGTTCGGCGGTGGCCGCCGACACGCGGGCCCGGCGTTGCTGGATGTCCTGGGGCAAGCCGGTCTGCCGGAGGATGACCAACGTATCACCCGCCGAAACGTCCCTGCCTTCTTCAACAAGAATCTTCTCGACGCGTGCCGGGACAGTGCCGGCGACATCGGTCTGGGTGAATTCGATTGTGCCGCTTGCGTCGTACCCCTCGGTTTCCCGGCAGCCCAGACCAAGGATCGCGATCATCAGACCAGCGAGGGCTCGGTTCATGGCGCGACCTGGTGGTAGGAGTGGTTCGTGACTGGGTCAGTGCGGGATCCTGAGCCGCGGAGGGCGGCGAGGGAGAAGGCGGCCGCGTGGTGGCCGAACGCCTTTACGTCATCGGCGGTCGGTCCTTCAGGGCCACGTCCGAGAAGGATTCCGGCCACGGGACTGGCGAGCACCAGGTATCCCACCTGCGCAACTACCGAAATCGCCGCAAACCGTGGATTCACAGTCGGGCTGAAGGTGCCCTGCTTCTGGCCGGATTCGATCGCGGTTCTCAAACGTTCAAAGAGACCGGCAGAAAGCGACCGTATGGCTGGTTCAGCATGGGCTGCCTTCCAGTCGATCAACTCCCTGGCGAGGAGGATCGGCAGGTGTGGATTCGCCGCGAGTACCGCAACCTGACTTTGCACGACCGCCGAAACGACGTCTTCGGGCTTCGACTCCAAGGAGATTCGGCTCGCCGCCTCGGACGCGATCTTGCCAACCACTCGTTCCAGAACATGTCTGTATAGAGTCGCCTTACTGTCGTAATAATAATAGATCAAAGCCGCATTCTGACTCGATTCTGCCGCTATAGCCTTAATTGTCGTGGCGGTGAATCCTCGCGATGCGAACAGCCGCTCCGCGACGTCCAGAATTTTTTCGGCTGTAGCACGAGACTTTTCCACGGTTTTAACTAATCGTTTAATTGATTCTTAGTCAAGTATGGCGCCTTGACCTCCATGAGGCGAGTTCAGCCTTGGTGAATTTCGTTGTGATTGCGGGACCGTCTCGATACTCTAGGCTCGAAATTCGATTCCAGGATTCCCGTGGGTATCACGATCAAGTTGAAGCGAAACGGCCCCTACGTGATTGCCGCCGAACAGGCGGCGGAGGTGACCGTCATCGACGCGGATGGGAATGTCATCCTCCCCGAGCCGGGTCGTTCCATCGCGTTGTGCCGGTGCGGAAGTTCGTCGACAAAGCCTTTTTGCGACCGAAGCCATCGCGAAAGCGGCTTCGACGGCACAACGCGGTGGACAGGATGCTTCGAAGTCGCGAATCCCGGTGACGTGGCGCGTATGGACAAGCCAGGAGAGCCGACGTGAGTGAAGCGCATGACCACGCCCCACGCAGCGAATCGGAGCTGGAAGAACGGCTGTCCAGGCCGACGGCCAGTGTAGTCCGGGCGCTTGAAGCCTGCCCAGGCGACGTCGCTATCCTGGGGGCCGGGGGCAAAATGGGACCTTCCGTGGCCCGGATGGTCCGTCGTGCCGTCGACCAGACCGGAGAGCCACGCCGCGTCCTGGCGGTCTCGCGCTTCTCCAGCGGACCTGCCGCCGATCAACTGGCCGAAGCCGGCATCGAGGTCGTCCGCGCCGACCTGACCGATTGGGCGTCCCTGGCGTCGTTGCCGGAGATGCCTAACGTTATTTTCCTGGCCGGACAGAAGTTCGGCACGCGATCGCTCCCCTCGACGACCTGGGTGACCAACACCGTCGTCCCGGCGCTCGTTGCCGATCGCTTCCGTGCATCGCGGATCGTCGCACTGTCGACCGGCAACGTCTACCCCCTGACGTCACTCCGACGTGGTGGCTCGCGGGAGGACGACCCGCCGGTTCCGATCGGCGAATACGCCTGGTCGTGCCTGGGACGCGAACGCGTTCTCGAACACGCGTCACGTGCCCGCGGCACGCCGGTCGCGATCGTGCGGCTGAATTATGCGGTCGACCTGCGGTATGGCGTGTTGGTGGACCTCGCGCTCAAGGTGTCCAGGGGAATGCCCGTCGACCTCCGCATGGGCGCCGTGAACGTGATCTGGCAGGGTGATGCCGCCGCGCAGGTGATCCAGTGCCTTGCCGAGGCATCTGTTCCTCCGTTCCTGGTCAACGTGACCGGTCCGGAAGTGCTGTCGGTGCGCAACGTGGCCCACGAGTTCGGCCGCCTCTTCGGCCGCGAGCCGGTGTTCGCGGGATCCGAGGCCGGTGACGCGCTGTTGAGCGACACGACGCGTGCCCAGTCGCTCTGGGGACCGCCGTCCGTGTCGGCGACACGATTGATCGGCTGGGTAGCCGAGTGGGTGATGCGCGGCGGCGTGACGTTAGGCCGGCCGACGCACTTCGAGCAGCGCGAGGGAAGCTTCTGAACGTCCGCCGGCACCTGCTGCGCGGATGGGTCATACCGGCACATCCGCTGGCGCTGACCGCCCGCCGCAAACTCGACGAGAAACGACAGGCGGCGCTGACGCGGTATTACATCGATGCCGGCGCCGGCGGCATCGCGGTGGGAGTGCACACCACGCAGTTCGCCATCCGGGAACCGCGACATGGCCTGCTGCAACCCGTGCTCGCACTGGCCGCCGACACGGCACGCGCCTGGCGCGGTGACAACGGCGTGGCACTGATCGCCGGCGTCGTCGGTCGTACACCGCAGGCACTCGCCGAGGCGGAGCTGGCGCGATCCCTGGGATACCACGCCGGGTTGGTCAGCCTGGGCGCCATGCCCGATGCCAGCGAGGCCCAGTTGATCCGGCACTGCCGCCGCGTCGCAGACATCATCCCGCTGTTCGGGTTCTACCTGCAGCCGGCGGTGGGTGGACGCTCGTTAGGTTGGCGGTTCTGGCGTGAGCTGGCCGACATCCCCGGCGTGGTCGCGATCAAGATCGCGCCGTTCAATCGTTATGCGACGCTGGACGTCGTACGCGCGGTGTCCGAATCGGGGCGCTCGGACATCGCGCTCTATACCGGGAACGATGACGCGATCGTCAGCGACCTGGTGACGCCCTTCCGTTCCACCGTTCGCAGGCGGACCGCGGAGCGACGCATTGTGGGCGGGCTGTTGGGACAGTGGGCGGTCTGGACGCGACGCGCCGTGGAATTGCTGAACCGCGCAAAACAGGCACGGCGAACCGTTCCGATGCGCCTCATCGCCGACGGAGCCTCACTCACGGATGCCAACAGTGCGATCTTCGATGCCCGGCACGGTTTTGCCGGATGCATCCCGGGAATCCACGAAGTGCTGCGACGTCAGGGATTGCTTCGCGGGACGTGGTGCCTGGACCCACAAGAGCGATTGTCACCCGGTCAGTCGGCGGAGATCGACCGCGTGCTGCGAGCGTACCCGCACCTCACTGACGACGATTTCGTCAGGGACCGACTCGACCGCTGGCTCGCAGGATAGACGGGACTTTGTCGTTGCCACGATCGCAATCCTTGCAATCGAACCGGTACGGCGCTGGCCAGAAGATCCCACGACATTGTAGAACGCGAATTTGCGCTAATTCAGGGCGAATCTCCGCAAATACGACACCACAAAAACATTGCATTTGATCAGCGCGGATTCGCCCGGTTCCTTCGCGGTGATCCGCGATAAAAACGTCGTGGGGCCATCCACTCTGGACGAGGCTAGCGGCTGAGCGCCGACTGAACCATCACAGGAACGCCGGTTCCCACGGCATCGGGCGCATCCAGAGTGGACAGGAACTCACGCTCCAGCACGCGGCGTCCGTCCGCGGATAAGAGGAAGGCGGCAAAACGTTCGGCGAGCGCCGGGTGTTCTGCATTCAGCGGAATCGAAAACGCGTAGCGGATTGGCGCGCCGCGCATGATCACCGTGTCGGCCGCGGAAGACCCGATGACTCGCACGGCCGCCTGCGCATATGCATCGCGGTTATCGGCAGCGCCGAGATCGATCGCCGCCGGGAGCGTCACATGACGCACGCCTGAAGCCCTGGCCATCGACTCATAGAACCAGGCGTAGTCGAGGTCACCCGATTCAAGGAGCGCAACGAGCTCGATCTCCTTGGGCCGCACGTTGCGGAGGTGCGCCGCCCGTTCCAGCGCCGCCGCGAGCCCCGGTTGAGCGTACAACTGTTCGGCCAGCTGCCATACCATCAAGGTGCGATATCCAGAGGGATCGAGATCGGGGTTCGAGCGGCCGATCTCGAGGTCCGGCCGCTGCAGGACCTGCCACCAGTTCGTCGAATCGATCTCCGCTGCATAACGAGAGCGGTCCGTGTAGGCGAGCACGATCCGGTTCGCCGCGAACCGCACGTACCATGTCGCGTGCCTGGGAAGCAGGACCTTCGGGAAGACATCCTCGTCGGCCAGGGCGATGAGGTCAGGAACCTTTTCCAGCTCGGTGACTTTTCGCGCGGTCTCGAGGCTGCCGGCCGACTCGAGCTCATATCGCACACCGTTTGACGCGGCGAACGAGTCCAGCGCGGCGCGCATTGGCCGGGCGAGACTTCCCGCCGTGAATACCACGAGTGGCCCGTCGGTCGCGATATCGGCACAGCCACAGCCAATCGATACCGCGGCCAGCCCGAAACAGCAGTACCGCCGGAGAGACATGATCAGCGCGATCGCATCTCGTACCTGAGGGCCTCGTCGAGCGCGGGATGCTCGAACTGGAAACCCGAGTCGATGAGCTGTCGCGGAATGATCTTCTGTCCGGAGAGCACCGTCTCTATACCCATTTCACCGAACATCACCCGCACCACAAACTCGGGAACGCGAGCAATCGTAGGTCGGTGCAACTGCTTCGCCAGCGTGCGCATGAACTCGGCGTTCCGCACCGGGGCCGGCGAAGAGACAAGCACCGGCCCAGTCAACGATTCATGCAGCGACATCCAGGCGAGTGCATGAATCACGTCGGTGCGACTGATCCACGAGATCCATTGATGTCCGTCGCCGATGATCGCCCCTCCGCCGAGCTTTACGTATGGGATCAGTTTCTCCAGCATGCCTCCAGCCGGATGAAGCACCGGCGAGGTTCGCGGATGCACGACGCGGATCCCGGCGTCTCGTGCTGGATCGGCCGCTCCCTCCCATTTTCGCACCAGCTCCGCCAGAAAGCCGGAGCCGGCCGAGCTTTCCTCGTCCAGCTCTTCGTCTTCACGATCGCCGTAGTAGCCGATAGCAGACATATTGACCAGCACGCGTGGATGCGGATCCATCTTCGCCATCGTACGGGCCAGCAGCTCCGTGGGAATGACTCGGCTGTCGATCAACTGCTTCTTGAACTCCGGGGTCCAACGGCGCGCACCAGTGTTTTCACCGCAGAGGTTGATGATGACGCGCACGCCGGCGAGAGCCTCGGTATCGAGGACGCCTTTGACTGGATCCCACTTGATGTTGCCGTGCCGCGGATCTTCGCGCCGTCCGATCCGGATCACCGCGTGACCGAGACTTTCGAGGTGCCTGGCGAGGGCAGACCCGATAAAGCCTGAGGCTCCGGCAATGGCAATCCGTCGCGGTCCCTTGATCGGGCTCATGCCGCCTTCCTGGTGTCGAGTTCCAGGACGCGCCACATATACCACGATCCGACGGTCCGGTACGGCGCCCACGACGCGGCGATTTTCTCAACGCGTCGCGCATCCGGCATTTTTCTCAATCGATAGGCGCGCTGGACGCCCTTTCGCACTCCGAGGTCCAGCACGGGAAGTACATCCGGCCGGCACAACCGGAACATCAGGAACATCTGCGCAGTCCACACACCGACGCCCTTCACCTGCACCAATTGCCTGATGATTTCCTCGTCAGGCAGGTCGGGCAGGTGAACGGTATCGAGCGTCCCGTTGGCGGCGTGTGCGGCCAGGTCACGAAGGTAACTCAACTTCTGTCGCGACAGTCCGGCGCCGCGCAGCGCTTCGTCAGGAAGAGTGCTGAGCGGCTCGGTGGAGAGGGCACCACCACAGAGCGCCTGAACGCGCCCGTGAATCGTGGCGGCGGCCTTTCCCGACAGCTGTTGATAGATGATCGAGCGGGCGATGAACTCGAAATGCGAACCCTCCGTCATCGGTCGCAGACGACACGGCCCAACCCGGGCAATGACATCGCGGAGGATGGGGTCGACCTTCTTCAGGTGATTTATGGCCTTTCGGTGCACGGCGAGGAGGTAGGAAGCAGGAAGCAGGGAAGGATTAACTCTCGATTGATGCAAAGCGAGGCTGGGGGTAGCTTGGCCTCTCGTCATTCGATCCGGGAAGAGCCGTGAGAAAAATCTTTTGCCTGGTTGCGCTCTGCGCGACCGGAAGCGTCGCCGGGGCACAACAGACCCCAGCCGTGGTCGTGCTGCGGCACGCGAACCTGGCTGATGGAGCACGCGGGGCGATCGCGACGAACGCCGCCCTCGTCATTCGCAATGGCCAGATAGCGCAGATCGAGAGTGAGCCCTTTACTCCTCCCGCCGGTGCAACGGTGATCGACGTTGGAGGCCGGTATGTCGTGCCGGGGCTCATCGACGCACATACACACATCTCCACGCTGGCGAACGCGCGTCGGGCTCTCGAGTCGGGGGTGACCACGGTGCGGAGTGCCAGCACGAACAACTACCAGGACGTCTCGCTGCGAGAGCTGGCGAGGCAGGGCGCCATTCCCGGTCCAGACGTTGTCGCCGCCGGAGTGTTCGTCACGCCAGAGCTGGGCGAAACGATGCTGGCCGATCCGAAGCTGGGTGCATTCCGGGATGGCGTAACCAGCGAGGCGGCATTACGCGCGGTTGTGCGCGTCAACCTCGAGCATCGCGTCGACGTGATCAAGACGCGAGGAACGGAGCGCGCCGGTCTCCCCAATACGGATCCACGCAAGCAGTCGTACTCCGAACAGCAGCTGGCGTGGATTGTGGACGAAGCCACAAAAGGCGGCGTTCCCGTTATGGCGCACGCGCACGGGGACGAAGGAGCATACGCCGCAGTCAAGGCAGGCGTACGGTCGATCGAACACGGCACGTACCTCTCCGATTCGACGCTTGCGCTCATGCGGCAGCGCGGCACTTTCCTCGTCCCCACGTATATCACCGTCGTGGACCTGACACGCAGCGGCGGCGACTACGACGATCCGATTCTCACCTTGCGGGGCGCGCATATGTTGCCGCGCCTGGGTGAAACGGTGCAGCGGGCGCACCGGATGGGTGTGAAGATCGTGACCGGCGCCGACACGCAGTACGGTCCGGAAAGCCTGAGCCGCGTTTCGGGTGAAGTGATGTCCCTGGTGGAACTGGGCCTGACGCCGGTCGAGGCATTACGTTCCGCGACCACCGTCGCCGCCGACCTGCTCGGCCTGGGCGGAAAGACCGGCGCGATTCAAGCCGGCCTCGAAGCCGACCTGATCGTGGTAGAGAAAAACCCGCTGCAGGACGCTCGTGCTCTGGCCGACGTGCTCGTGGTAATCAGTAACGGGCGAGTGGCACTCAACCGGTTGCCGTTCGCGAAATGAGTATGGGAGTTTCGATGTCGTTTCGTTGTGTTCTCAATGTCGCATTGACTGCCATTGTCGCCGCCCCGTCGATCGCGTGCGCGCAGAAACCGCTCGCCCGTGGTGAAGGCGTGATCACCGAGGCCTTGATCCGGCGTCACGTCAACGTCATCGCCGACGACTCCATGCTTGGGCGCAACACGCCGAGTCGTGGACTGGAGATGACCGCGTCGTATGTCGCGTCGCAATTCAAGCGGCTGGGGCTCAAGCCCGGCGGCGATTCGAACAGCTACATCCAGCGTTACTCGTTGACCAAGTCACCACCCGCGGGTCGCGAAGCGGCGAAGGCAGCGTCAGCGCCGAACTCGGTCGGAATCCTCATGGGCTCGGATCCGGTACTGCGCGACGAATACATCGTCGTGTCGGCGCACATGGATCACGTGGGAACGAATGGCGCCAGCACAAAGGACAGCATCTGGAACGGCGCCGATGATGACGCATCCGGCACCGCCGGTGTACTGGCGCTGGCCGAGGCGCTTTCGCAGGCACCGCCGAAGCGCTCCGTCATTTTCCTGACGGTGAGCGGCGAGGAGCACGGGCTGTGGGGGAGCGCGTGGTTCGCGAGCAATCCTCCGGTGTCGATCAAGAAGATCGTGGCGAACATCAACCTCGACATGATCGGGCGGAACTGGAAGGACTCGATCGTGGTGGTGGGCCTCGAGCACTCGGACCTGGGCCACACGGTGATGAAAGTCAGCGCGCTGCACCCGGAGTTAGGCATCACCCCGATGCGCGATCCCTGGCCCCAGGAGAATTTCTTCGGGCGCTCCGACCACTACAACTTCGCGCGCCGCGGGGTCCCGGCGATCTTTTTCTTCAACGGCGTCCACGAGGATTATCACCAGCCCAGCGATTCACCGGACAAGATCGATGCCGAGAAGGAATCGCGCGTGGTGCGGCTCATCTTTCATATCATGACGGCAGTCGGCAATGCTGAGGCGCGACCGCAGTGGAATCCGGAGTCGTACAGGAAGATTGTCAGGTAGAGCAAGAAGCAAGAAGCAAGAAGCAAGAAGCAAGCAATGTCCACCCAATCTGACTTCCGCCATCCGCCATCCGAACCATGAACGCCGCCGAATCAGTCACCTATTACAAGTGGTCCGACGTTCCGCTCGAAACGGTGACGCCGATGCTGGATCGCAAGCTCATCACGGGGGACCGGATGATGCTGGCGCAGGTCTTCCTCAAGAAGGGCTGCATCGTGGCGCGGCATCAGCACCATAACGAGCAACTGACGTACATCCTCGAAGGGTGCCTGCGGTTCTGGATCGGCGAGGACGAATCACACGTGCAGGACGTGCGGGCCGGCGAGGTGCTCTACATCCCGTCGAACGTCTGGCACAAGGCGGAAGCGCTGGAGGATACGCTCGACGTCGACGTCTTCTCACCGCCGCGAGAGGATTGGCTCAAGAAGACCGACGACTATCTCAGAAGATAGGCCAGAGGCCAGGAGGCCAGAGGGACCTATTTCCGCAGTCGGTGACGTAATGCTGCCGCAACGCCGACGAGAACGCCCACTGCGACGATAAACAGTCCCATCCTCGACTGGGCGACGTGAAAGTCGGTGACGGCGACGGCCGAAATTCCGCTTGGCATGTCGCGCGTGCCCGCACCGATACCCGTGAGCGCCTGGCGCGCAAAGGCAAAAAGGGAAATACCGCCTAACACCATGAGTAGTGCGGCGGCGTCCATCATGCGGTCGGCGGACGTGGGGGCGGGGGCGGGGGCGGGTTTCATGTAGTCGCAGGTGAGATCGTGCACTGGACGATTCGGCACGTATCTGGGCCACGATCGGGCTCGCACGACGCGCTGTCGACCACGGCGTGAAGACGTTGTGCGGTACGTCACCAAGTGAGGCGAACGGACACCGATTGCGGGTTGCAAGCCATTCGCGCAACTCGTCTTCGGGTAGATGCATACCATCATTGAACCCGCCCGCCCGCGGCGTGCTTTTCGCTCGTTGGCTATCGGCGCCTCGGTCCTGTGTGTCGTGCCCATCGCCTGGGCCGCGACCTCGTTAGGTGGCGACGGTGGCCCACGCGCTGAGCTCGTGAACCTGCCCACGCGCAGCGTCGTCCCTTCCACGACCATTGATTCGCTGGACGGACACAGCGGAGCATTACGGGTTGCATTCCTGACCCGGGAAGACGTCGAGCAGGTGCCGGCGCTGGTCAAGCGCTTTGGCGGCGACGTGATGTTGCCGGGCGTTCGATCGATCACCCTGCCGCAGGGGAATACCAACTTTGCGTTCGTGACCCTGAAGCCCTTTGCGGAAAAGGCGGGGAATTACGTCAACACGTATCACGTCGGCCGATGGCCCGGCGAGCGGCGCAACATGCCGGATAACTACGAAAACCCGATCGGGTTCATCGAAGTGACGCCGGAAACCATGGACCTCCGGTTATCGACGCACTTCACCCTGCGCAGCTTCATCACGCACGACCAGGACAAGGTCTGGCCAAAGTATGTCGTTATGCGCGAGGAACTCCTCGACAAGCTCGAGCTGGTGCTGGCGGAGCTGCAGCAGCAAGGCGTGCCGACGCGAAACGTCGTGGTGTTATCGGGCTTCCGCACACCGCAATACAATCGTCGCGCCGCGTTTGAAGGGGCTGCCTGGGCGAGCCGGCATCAGTTCGGCGATGCCGCTGACCTGATCATCGATGCCGACGGCGACGGCCGCATGGATGACCTGAATCGCGACGGCGTCGTGAATTTCCGCGACACCGATGTCATCAACCACGCTGTGGAAAAAGTGGAACAGCAGTATCCGCAACTCGTCGGCGGACTGGGACTCTACCGCGCGATGGGTCCGAGTGGACCGTTTGCGCACATCGACGTGCGCGGCACGCGCGCCCGTTGGTCGAACGCGGCCGCGCCAGCGCGAAGACGCGCAGTGAACGCGATCGCGGAAGCACCAACTCGCGTAACGCCGACGGGAACGTGCAAGGCGCCGCCGGAGTTTGCCCATCTTTGCAAGTAAGGCGCACTAGGGCGATCGTTGGTCGCTGGTCGCTATCGCACTACGGCGTAGATGAGTTCATCCACCGTCTCCCCGTCCTTCACGGCGCTGTGGCGTAGTCGCCCTTCCAACTTGTAGCCGGCTTTTTCCAGCACGCGTGCGGACGCCGGATTCCAGGCGAAGACCCCGGCCCAGATGCGATTCAGGGACCACGTCTCGAACGCCCAGGTCGTCATCGCCTTCACCGCTTCGGTGGTGATTCCCCTTCCCCAATACGGTCGCGCGAGCCAGTAGCCCAGTTCCACCGAGCGCCGCCAGATGTCGCCGCGATGCTCGAACCCGATTGCGCCGACTGCCTCATCATCGACCACAATCGCGAACGAACTCTCGGGTACCTCGGTCCGGCAATGCTCGATGAACCACTCGGCGTTGGCGAGCGAATACGGGTTCGGGAAGCGATCCTTGAGGTTGCGCCAGATTTCCCGATCGTTGGCGTGGAGGGCGAGCGACGGGGCGTCGCTCGGCTGCCAGGATCTTACCACACCGGTTGACAGCTGGAGAAGCATGCTCGGACACTAACTGCGCAGGAGCTGGGAACGCACGACCCAGGACCGCAGGACCTGAGATCGGAGGACCTTCAACCGACCGCCCCCTGCGCTCTTCGCCATTCCACCATACATTCGCGAAATGGAAACAACGACCCGCCGTACTTTTGTCGGCTGGCTGAGCGGGCTTGCTGCCGCACTCGGCATTGGCGTTCGCGCGAGGGTGCTGCAAGCCGCAACGCCGGTATCGAATGAGCAAAACAGCAACCTTGATGCCGCGATCATACGAGGCGTTGCGGATGCAGTGCTGCCGAGTGAATTGGGGAATGATGGGATGGCCACCGTCAGCCGTGCATTCACGCAATGGATCGGCGGCTATCGATCCGGGGTGGAGCTGGTGCATCCGTATGGCAGCACCGAGCTGCGACAGACGGGCGCGTCACCGATTGGACGATGGCGGTCGCAGCTCGCGGCACTCGACGCGTCCGCGCGCGAGAAACATCGCAAGGCGTTTCCCGCGCTGACAAGGGACCAACGGCGGGACCTGGTCATGTCCTCGTTAGGCGACGAGCGGCTGAACCGGCTCCCCGATCCGTTGCAGGCGAACCACGTGGCGATGGCGCTGCTCGCCTGGTATTTCGCGACGCCGGACGCGGTGGATCTCTGCTACAACGCGAAAATCGGACGCAACCAGTGCCGGCCTCTGGTTCACTCGGCGAGAGAACCGCTTCCGCTGAAGAATGGGGGGCGACCCTCATGACCGCCCGCGTCATCGAGACCGATGTCTGCATCGTCGGTTCGGGCATCAGCGCCGCGATGGTCGCGGAGAAACTGGCCGACGAACGCAATGTCCGCATACTCGTTGTCGAAGCCGGTGACGACATGCCGCCGGTGCAGGACTGGTATCGACTCCGCCGTCGCTTCCTCGACTACGGCGAAAGTCCGTGGCCCGCCGATCATCTCGACGACGCGTCGGTCGAAGGAATCCAGTCGCGGTCGATGTGTGTCGGCGGCCTGGCGATGCATTGGGGCGGTGTCACTCCGCGATTCAGCCCGGAGGACTTTCAGCTCAAGACGACGAGCGGCGTCGGTGATGACTGGCCCATCACCTACGAGGACCTCGATCCGTTTTACCAGGAAGCTGAAGAACGCATGGGCGTTTCCGGTGAACAGGGTCCGGCGGACATCGACCCGCGGGGTAAGCCATTTCCGCTGCCGAAGCTGCCGCTTTCATACAACCTGGAGAAGCTGCACGGCTGGGTGACGGCCGCTGGAATCCCGATGTGGAGCCAGCCGTCGGCCAAGAACTCGATTCCCTACAAGGGGCGCAGCGCGTGCTGTCGTAACGACACGTGCACGCCGATCTGCCCGATCGGTGCGAAGTACTCGCCTGACGCAACGTGGCGCACGTTGCGGAACGGAAACAAGGTCACGCTCCTCACGCGGACACTCGTCAGGCGGTTGGTGCCCGCAACCGGCAGTGATCGCATCGAAGTGGCGCAGGCTGTTTCGCGCGATCGTCCGTCCGATCCGATCGAGATCAGGGCGCGTACGTTTGTGGTGGCAGGAGGCTACGTCTGGAGCCCGCACCTTCTTTTGCTGTCGTCGAGCTCGCGATTCCCGAATGGCCTGGCAAATCGCGGTGGACTGGTTGGGAAGTACCTGACCGGTCATCGCAACGTCAGCGCTTTCGTCTCCCTGCCGCTCAAGTTGTATCCCGGGATCAATGAGCAACATTCTCTTGTCTCCAAGCAGTTCATGCGGAAGCCGCGGTACGATCGCTACCTTCGACATGATCTGCGTGTCTGGGAATCAGCGGTCGACAAGGGACCGCGGCTGAGGAACGATGCCGGCGAGTTCATGCTTGGCGACGCTATCCTGAAGGACTGGCGTGACCGCACGCAGACCGGGACAGCTCGCGTTCGCAGCTACTACGACGTGATTCCGGCGAGGGACAGCGAGCTGACGCTCGACTCGGCTCGCAAGAACGCACTGGGCGATCCACTACCGAGGCTGGCCTGGCGAGATGATCCAGTGTCGCGGGACCTTCGCGGATGGACTGAGGAGCAACTCAAGGCGCTTTTCGAAACGATGGCGCGCGCTGGAAATGGACGAGTGATCCGGACAGCGAGCGACAGTTTTCAGGATCATCCCGCGGGTGGTTGCCGAATGGGAAAAGATGCATCGACAGGGGTGGTCGACTCGTGGGGGCGTGCGTTCGAGCACGAGAACCTGTTTGTTATAGGCGCACCGACGATGGTGAGCGGGAGTTGTGCGAATGGGACACTGACGTTTTGCGCGCTTTCGCTACGGTCCGCGCAGGCGATCGGGAAGGAGTTTCCTCAGAAGCGAATCTGAACTTCCGATGCTCACAGTTTCAACATTTTGAACGCAGAGAGCGCAGAGGATTCGCAGAGAACGCAAAGGACTGCAAACCCAACAGAAAAAGACCAGAAACTCACATGGGGTGACATTCGATGCTGGCAGTTTGGACTGCACAGTTCCCCTCAGCGCAACCTCTGCGTTCTCTGCGTTCAGAATGTTTTGACGTTTATGAAAACATTCGAACCAGGAATGTTTGACCCTATCAAACCAATGCGACTACTGCCTGCCGTTTCGTGGTTATTGACGCTGCTGACAGCCGTTCCGATTGGCGCGCAGCAGTCGGAGGCCGTCGCCATCCTTGCGCAGCGGGTGCTCGATGGCGCGGGACGACAGCTCGGCAACGCGGCGGTCATCGTCGAAGGGAACCGCATAACGAGTGTTGGTCCGTTGCCTGCTTCCTTTACCGGCCGTCGGATTGACCTTGGGGATGCCACGCTCATGCCGGGGCTCATCGACGTGCACGCGCATGTCGTGTGGTATTTCAACGCGCAGGGCCGGTATCACACCAGCAGTGATGGCGAGACGCCGGTGCAGGGCGCGCTGGCCGCGGCGGGCAATGCGTACCAGACCCTGATGTCCGGCGTCACAACGCTGCAGAGCCCTGGTTCCAACGAGGACAAGGATCTCCGCGATGCGATCGCGCGCGGGGCGGTGCCTGGGCCCCGGATCCTCACGTCGTTAGGCTCCATCAGCGGGGGGTCGCCCGATTCCATCCGGCAGCGCGTTCGCGACTTCAAGGCGCGCGGGGCGGACCTCATCAAGATCTTCGCCTCCCGCAGTATCCGGGACGGTGGCGGCCCGACGATGAGCATCGACCAGCTCCGGGCGGCGTGCGGCGAGTCGCATGCCCAGGGGTTACGGGCGATGGTGCACGCGCATGCCGCTGAGGCCATGATGCTCGCGGTGGACGCGGGGTGTGACCAGATCGAGCACGGGGTATTCGCGACGCAGGACGTCCTGACCCACATGGCGTCAAAGGGAACGTACTTCTCACCGCAGTGCAGTCTGGTCTTCCGGAATTACCTCGACAATCGCGCAAAGTACGAAGGCATCGGCAACTACAACGCCGAGGGGTTCGCGTCGATGGAGCGAGCTGTGCCCATGGCGGTTGCGGCCGTCCGGACCGCGGCGAATACGCCGGGGCTGAAGCTGGTCTTTGGCACTGACGCCGTCGCCGGCGCGCATGGACGAAACGTGGAAGACCTGCTCTGCCGAGTGAGTGAAGCGGGGCAGAAGCCGATGGATGCGATTGTCTCCGCTACATCGCGCGCGGCCGAGTCGATGAAGATGGGCGACTCGATCGGAACCCTGAAGCCGGGCCTCCTGGCCGACATCATTGCAGTGCGCGGCGACCCGATGGCCGACTTCACGGCGATGCGTCGCGTGGTGTTCGTTATGCGCGACGGAAAGATTTACCGCAACACGCCATGAACTTCAGCAGCGAAGGTCCAGGGTCGAGGCTCGAGGTCGTGGATCCGCCACAAGCGATCAATCCCGAGACGACAGCCCGTCCACGACGAATCGTCAAAGTTCTGGTTGCGGTTGCCGTCCTGTTCGTGCCGGTAGCGGCCGCTCAGCTACAGCAGAATCGTCTGGTCGAGTGGCCCGTGTACGGTGGCGATCCTGGCGGCATGCGCTACTCGGCGCTCACCGACATCAATCGCGACAACGTCACCCGCCTGACGAGGGCCTGGACCTGGGCAACGGGCGAAGTACCGATCCCTCAGACTGATTCGTCCAAAGCGGCGCGACCGGGCACGTTCCAGGCGACGCCGTTGATGGTGAACGACACGCTGTATCTCAGCACGCCGTACAACCGTGTGGTCGCGCTCGACGCGACGACGGGCCGACAGCTGTGGAAGTTCGATCCCGGGGCGCACACGTTCGGCCAACCGTCCAACGGGACAGGATTCGTGCATCGCGGCGTCGCGTTGTGGTCCGATGGCCGCAACGGACAAGTCCGGGACGGACAAGTCCGGTCGCGTCGCGTCTTCATCAACAGTCGCTGGCGCCTGATCGCGCTCGACGCCGCCACCGGCCAACGCGTACAGAGCTTCGGCACGAACGGTGAAATCGATGTGACCGCGGGGCTGGAGTGGTCGATAAATCCGCTGCACTACACGAATACGTCGCCACCGGTGGTCTGGGGCGATCTCGTCATCCTCGGCAATGGCGTCGGCGATCGCTTGATGTATCGCAAGGATCCGCCGGGCGACATCCAGGCCTTCGATGCGCGCACGGGCAAGCGCGTCTGGCGATTCCGCACCGTGCCGCGTCCCGGCGAATACGGAAACGACACCTGGAAGGACGGCTCCTGGGAACACACAGGCCACACGAATGTGTGGGCGCCGTTCACCGTCGATAGCGCGCGCGGATTGCTGTACCTGCCGGTCGGAACGCCAAGCAATGACTGGTACGGCGGACGGCGCAAGGGCGAGAACCTGTTCGCCGAGTCCGTGCTCTGCCTCGATGCGCGAACCGGAAAACGCGTCTGGCATTTCCAGGTCGCACACCACGGGTTGTGGGATTACGACCTCCCTGCTCCGCCTAACGTGGTGACCATCCGCCGGCCCAGCGGCCCGGTCGATGCGGTGATCGTGCCGACCAAGCAGGGGTTCCTGTTCGCGTTCAATCGCGTGAACGGCGAACCGCTGTGGCCGATCGAAGAACGCGCGGTGCCGGCGAGCGACGTGCCCGGCGAAGAAGCGTGGCCCACGCAGCCCTTCCCCTCGAAGCCGAAGCCTGTCTCACCCCAGGGTTTTACGCTCGACGACGTCATCGACTTCACGCCAGTGATTCGAGATTCGGCACGCGCGGTTGCATCGCGCTATCGCCTTGGACCGCTGTATACGCCGCCGTCGATGCAGGGAACGATCACGGTGCCTGGATCGATCGGCGGCGTCGGCTGGGGCGGCGGCGCCTACGATCCCGAAACCAATACGCTGTACGTAAAGGCGTCGAGCAACCCCACGCTGTGGCGCATCGTGAAACGCGATGCTCCGTCCGACACGGTCGATTACGACTATGCTCCCGATCTCGGCGGGTCGTCGATCGGTGTTCGCGTGCCCGGACCGAACGGCGAGCGTGGGCCAAGCCTCCCCATCAATAAGCCGCCGTATGGAACTCTCACCGCGATCGACATGTCCACCGGTGAATTCCGCTGGCAGGTCCCGATCGGTGATTCGCCGGAGGTGCGGAATCACCCCGCGTTACAGGGCGTGGCGCTCCCTCCCATGCTGGGCGTGTCTGGCGCACCTGGCGCGACGGTGACGCGCGGCGGACTCGTGTTCCTCAGTGGTGGAGGGTCGACGCTCTACGCCGTGGACACCCGTGATGGCGGCGTTCGCTGGTCGACCGACCTGGGCCAGCGTGCGTATGCGAATCCCATGACCTATCGAACCCGTAATGGAATCCAGTTTCTGGTCATAGCAACCGGGTCCGGCGAAGGAGCCACACTCCAGGCGTTTTCGCTCAGTCCGGCGCGCTGATCAGCGTTTCGCGGTGTAGTCGGAGTCGGAGACACAATTCTTCCGAGGAGGACAGCACATGGGACTGATCTGGATGTGCCTTATCGGGCTACTGGCGGGTGCGCTGGCGAAGTGGATCATGCCAGGACCAGATCGCGGTGGTTGGGTGATGACGATGCTGCTTGGTATCGTCGGCGCGGTCCTGGCAGGATTTCTCGGCCGCGCCGTTGGCTGGTACGAGCCGGGTGAAGGCGCCGGGCTGATTGCCTCGGTGCTGGGCGCCCTTCTGGTGCTCTTCATCTACCGGAAGACGCAGACGGGGACGGCAGGGCCGTAGCAGGGATGGCGGAATGCGGATGGGCGATGGCAGACTGGTGTGGTCCGGAAACTTCCGATTTACGCTCTTAGCCATGAGATCTCCCATCCGCCATCTCCCATCGCTCATCCTGTTCGTCGCGACACCGGCGCTCGGGCAGGTCGCGGCACAAACCGACGCCGATCACTACACGCGGTATGAGCTGCTGGCGCCTGGGAGCGCGAAGTTCAGGATCATCTACGAAGTAACCGCCACTACCGCCGGCGCGACGAAGTACTTCAACCCGATTCGCCGAGGCAGCATTGCGACGGACGAGTCGGTCATGGACCGGATGACCGGCCAGCCGTTGCGGTTCGAGGTGGTGAAGGGAGACGTGGCGCGTGCCGGCGGCGTGCGCGGCGCCGACTCGACGGGCGAATACATCATGGTCCATCTCTCGCGACCAGTGCCCGAGGGCGGCGAGCAGCGGATCCTGATCGACAAGACGTACGAGGATGCCACCTCCTACATCACCGGCGGCGACACGCTCGTGTTCACCCGCCCGTTAGGCATCAAGAAGAATTCGGTCGTGCTCCCGGCCGGATACGAGCTGACGAGCGTCAACTATCCGTCGCAGGTCCGTCAGGAGGCGGATGGCCGGATCCAGGTGAGCTTCATCAACATTGGCACGGCGCAGGTCCCGTACGTGGTCAGGGGCAGGAGGCTCAAATGAGGCGCGTCGTTTTCGTGCTCGCCCTCATTGCTCCGTCGCTCCTCGACGCGCAAGCCACCCCGCCGACGTTAGGCGCGAACCGGAATGGCCGTCTGTCCGAACGCGCTCGCCAGGATCGGGAGATCGTGTACTTCCTGCAACCGCCGGAGACGCACGCGTTCGATCTCTATCATGACTACACCGAGTCACGGCCGGGGGTGGACAACTACCTCAACATCGTCCGCGGCGGCAGCAAGGTGTCGAACCCGTCGGCGCTGATCCTGGATACTGGCGAGAAACTGGTTGTCGAGACGTTGCGTGGTGCCAAGATCACCGACGCGAAGATCGACATCGGTGAGCCGGTGACTCCGCAGAGCGAGGTAGTGGTGATTCGCTTTGCGCCGGTGAAGCAGGGGCAATCGGTTCGGCTCCGCATTTCCGAGACTTACGCGGATCCCGGTCGATACGGTGTGGTCGGGGACGAACTCGTGTGGGATCGCGCTTTCGGCCGCCCAGCTAACGCGATGGTATTGCCGGCTGGGTGGTATTTAACAAACTGCTCGATCCCGGCGACCGTCAGCGTCCAACCTGACGGACGTGTTCGTCTGGACTTCGTGAATCCCCGCAACGACAACGTCGAAGTGCTGGTTACAGCACGCCGGCGACGCGGATAGACACTGATACGGTTAAAGACCCGCGGATAAACACGGATACGGCCAAAGACGCTTTGAACGCGGAGGCGCGCAAAGGTAGCGCAGAGGATCACGGAGGTACCGACCAAAGAAAAGATGTTCTCTGCGCGCCTCCGTGCTTCCTCCGTGCGCCTCCGCGTTCAAAGTGTTTTGGTCTTTGTTTAACGGCGACCGTCTGGAATAATCGGGCGAACGCCGCCAACGAACGGTGACGTCACAGCATTGCTCGCCGGCACTCCCTGCTTCGACTTCGTCACCATCTTTTCCACTTCGGCCATCAGGCGCGCATTCTCGACCACGATGCCGTCCTTGATCGTGTGCACGATGCCCTTCGTCCGGAACATCTTGCGATCCTTGTCGATCATCAGGTCGCCGAAGGCGTACATGAACTTGAGATTGTAGGCCGGGTTGCCGTCCACGATGACGAGATCCGCCAGGTATCCGGGCCTGACGAGACCAAGCTTCGGCTCACGCAGTGTTTCCGCGCTGTTCTTTGTCGCTGCCTTCAACACCTCGAGCGAGTGCATCCCGGTTTCGCGCAGGAGCTGCAGTTCGCGAATCGCGGAAAATCCCGGCGTGGCCCAGATGTAGTTGTCATCGGTGCCGTACGCGACGCGACCGCCTCGTTTGTTGAACTCGGCGATCAGGTCACCCCAGAGACGGAACGCGTACGTCCAGTAGTACTCGTCGTCGGACGTCCAGTCGTAATGGAACGCACCATGATAGGCAGGATTCGGCAGGTTCCAGTTGATCAACGACTGGTGCGTGTACTTCTCCAGCCACGGGAGGCTCGACGAACGGATGAAGTCGCGGTTTGCCTCGTATACCACGCGAGTCGGAAGCATCGTCGCGCCGCATTTCACCAGCGAATCGGCAACCTGCGACAGCAACCGTCCACGATCCGCCTCGAGCCAGACCGTGCCCGCCGCGCGGAAACGATCGTTCTCGTCGTCGAAATTGTACGTGCGCACGAAATCCTGCGTCTGCCGGTTGAGCGCCGACTCGGCGTAGCCATAGTGGTGCTCGATCATCGTGGCGCCGAGGCAGGCCGCCTTGACAGCGTTGACGACCGCGTTCGTGGATGGGGGGAGGTGAATCGTGGTGATTCCTCCGGCAGCCCACACGGCCTTCGCGACGGCGCCGAAAAGTGTCGTGTCCCAGGTGACGCTACCTAACGAGACGACGCGTGCACCCTTCGATACCATCTCGCGCGCGATTTGCGCCGCCATCTTCGGATCTTCGAGCTGGTCGCGCCTGAACGTGGTGTTGGAGCCCCAGCCCCAGATCGGCCACATGCGTGGAGCGAGGATTGTGTTGTCCGACGAGCGTTTCTGCTGGTAGAGTGCCGAATCGAGTCCACGGTCGGCTGCGTTCACCATGCCGGTCACGCCGTGCGCCAGGCGGAGGTACCAGGCGTATTCATTTTCCTGCGGCGCGGTGCGGATATGCGTGTGCAGGTCGATCATCCCCGGCATCACGTATTTCCCGGTGGCGTCGATGATGCGGTCGCCGCTGGGCCGAGCGGCTGCGCCGCGTCGTTCGGCAGTCACCGGATCGAATGGAATCATCTCGGTGATCATGTTCCGTTCGATGACGATGTCGTACGGCCCGGCCGGTGGACCGCCGTGTCCGGGAATCACCATCGCGCCGCGGATGACAAGCCGGTTGTACGGGCCGGCGGCAAGGTTGCCGAAGTTTGATTGAGCGTGGATTTGTGTCGGGATCAACGCGGTTAGAACCAGCATGCGGATCCAGACGGAAACTGGCGAATTCATGCGGATCGCTCCGACTGATTTCGACAATGCGGTGAACATGGCGAGTGAGATTTTGGGGGAACTGCAACTACGATGGTGCTCGCGGCTTTCCTCGGCAAGGAAAAGGGGCTCGGAAGTCCGAGCCCCTCTGACCTCTGACCTCTGACTTCTGCTTCTGTCCTCTGGCTTCTGGCCTATTGCACGACCTTCTGCGTCTTCCGGTTGGCGTTCTTGACATAGATATCGAGCCACGCTGTCCAGCGTCCCCAGAGATCGAGTAACGTCTCTTCCGTCGCCGGTCCGTGATCCTCATACGGGTACATGTACAGGGCAGAGTTTTTCCCCTGAGCCCGGAGCGCCTGCATCATGCGGATTGAACTGATCGGGTTCGTCCCGACGTTCTGGTCTTCCATGCCGTGATACATCAGCAGCGCGCCCTGCATCTGGTCGACGTACAGCATGGGCGACATTTCGAGGTATGTTCCCTGCCCGTCCCACAGGTCGCGACGTTCGCTCTGGAATCCTGTCGGCGTCAGCGTGCGGTTGTACATGCCGTCGCCGGCGATGCCCGCCTTGAAGAACGGCGTGTGCACCAGCGCATTGGCTGTGGTGAAGGCACCGTAGCTATGTCCACCGATGCCTAACCGTGACCGGTCGATCCAGCCCTGCCGGTCGAGCTCATCGATCACTGCATACAGGTTCATGCGCAGGTCGGCGACGTAATTGTCGTTCATGCGTCCCGATTCACCAATGATCGGCGGATCGAAGTTTGCCACCGCGTAACCCTGGGTCGCGAGATATTCGATGCTGCGCGTTCCACCGGTCGGGAAGCGGTTCACGTTCTCCGTCCTCAGCGTCCGGTCGTATTCCGCCTGAGTCGTGTACTCGTACGGATACAGCCAGAACATGCCTGGCAGGCGCGTTCCCTCGCGGTAGTCTGCGGGCAACGTGACCTTCACGACGAACGCGATGCCGTCGGGCCGAGTGACCGTGACCCGCTTGCGAATCGCGCGGGTGTGTTCCGGCGACGGATCGACGTTGTTCGTCAGGCGAGTCATCGTCCCTGCCTTCATGTCGCGCAGGTACGAGTTCGGTACCTCGGTCGGCGTTTCGCGAACGACAATCGCCTTCGTGAAGTCGTCATCGAGCGGCGCGGCAACGGTTTCGGCGGCGCCACGCGCGGCTTCGAAGACTCGCGACTTGGTTCCCGTCCGGATGTCGACGCGGTCCACAAAGTCCCGCGGCGGGTGCTGGAGGAAGTCCCGGGAGTACTGCGTGCCACGCAGGTACACGGCGCTGTCGGCACCGAGCATGACGACCTGTCCGCCGGCCATGCCGCGCCTGGTGACGAGCGCGCCGGGATTGTTGTAGAAGGAGAGGGAGTCATCGCCCGCCGCGCCACCACGGCCGCCGCCGCCGCCTCGACCACCGGCGCCGCCGAGTGACGGCGTGTAGCCACGCTGACGGATGACCGTGTAGCGCTTCGACGGATCATCGACGCGGACCGCGAAGATCTCGCCCTGCCCGCCCGCTGATGCGGCGGCAAAGAGCAGCTTCCCGTCATCGGTGAAGGCGACACCGCTGAGCGGGCCGGTATGGCGGAAAATGGTGGTTGTGTCGTTAGGCCCGAAGGGTGTGTTCCACTTGATGACCCGATCCGGGCGGTTACTGCCGCCACCTCCGGCGCGACCCGCGCCACGCCCACCGGCTGGTTGCGCAGCCGCGCTGGAATCGCCGCGCGCGGGGGCATCCGAGGCGATGTAGTACATGCCCGGACCGTTAGGCATCCAGGCCAGTCCGCGCCGCGGACCGTCTCCGCCACCCCGTCCCGTGGCCGGTGTGTCGCTGGTATCGGGGGCTTCGCGCAGGGCGCGCTTCTCGATTGTTGCGACGACCTTACCGGAGTTGTCCCAGAGCTCGTCGTTCACCGGGAATGCCGAGTATTGCACGATGTACGAGAACGGCTTCTGCAACGTGGCCACGCGGAAAAACTGGCCGTCGGGAGAGACGTCGACACTCTGGATCATCGCCGGCGACCCCACCTTCTTCATCGCCTTCGACTTCACGTCGATCATTGCGAGCTGGCCGGTCACGTACCACTCCATCAGCTCCTTGTCGAACGGCTCTTCGAGAAGGCTGAAAAACGTGCGCTGTGGTGATTGTCTTCCGTCCATCCAGACCCGGACCTGCGGGCCTGTAGCGACGGCCGGTTTCTGTGGCTGCGGCGCGCGCGGTTCCGGCAGGAGAACCACGACGACATTCTTGCCGTCGACGGTCCAGTCGACCGTTGTCACCATCGTGGCGAGCAGTGGCGTCTTCGTCACCTGGACCGACTTCTTCGTCGCGATGTCGGCGACAAAGACGTGCGATGCGTGATCGAAGTTCGCGATGTAGGCGAGTTGTCTGCCGTCTGGCGACCATGACGAACCCGAGATGGTCGCGTTTTTCGGGGTCTCGATCGTGGTCGAGGCACCAGTCGTTGCGTCGATCAGCGAAAGTCCCGCGGCGCCACGAGTGGTCAATGCGCGAGCCCTGTTCGCTGCCGGATCAACCTGCAGTCCACCGAAGTAGATGTGTGGCTTCCCGAACTCCTTCACGCTCGGTAGCCCTTCACTCTGCTCTTTCAGAAAGTGGCGGCGATCAGGACTCGGCTGAGTCAATGACACGCTCAAGTGTCGGGGCGCCGTTACGAGCTTCGCGATGACATCCGGCGGCCGGACGTAGGACTCCTTGGCCAGGAGCTCCTTCGCCGCTTCGATACTACTGGCGTTGGCGTCCTGCGCGGAGGCGGGCGCAATCGCAACCAGCAAAAGTGCGAGTGCGAGCAGCGCTTCGGTCATTCGCTTGATCGTGGCCATTGGTAATTCCCGGTGTGAGCGGCGTGGGTCTGGGACGAGCCGCGGGTTTTCGATGTGGAATTGAGACCGGCTGCGCCCGACACGAAGTTGACCACCGGTTCCGTGGACCGAAAGAGCGAGTTGCGGGTCCTTTGGACGGCCCTGTTCGCCAGTGCGGCGTTGCATAAGGTTCTGGCATTCAGGGGAGGAGAATCTGCCAATGCGTGTTGTTCAGTCAGGCCTTGTTCGGTTCGCGGTGGTGTGTCTGTCCCTGGTTTCCGCGACGGCAACCGAAGCGCAGGAGATGCGTATCGTTTCTGGCACGGTCACTGACTCGGGAGGCCGGCACATCGCCTACGTGACGGTCGACGGTGGAGCGAAATACCGGGCGATCACGAACGCGGTCGGGGAATTCAGACTTTCAGTTCCCCAAAACCTCGGCATTGAAGTGCTGGTGCGGCGCATTGGGTTCTTGCCTGCCAAGTTCCGGGTGGAGCCGGGTGCTGACACCACCATTCGGGTGCCGATGCAGCAGCTCGCGGTGCTAATGCAGACCCAGATCGTGCGCGCCCAGCAGCAAGTCCGGACGTTGGAGCTTCGTGGCTTCTATGAGCGCATGCTGGAAACGCAAAACGGCGCACTGAATGGCGACTACGTGCTGCCTGAAGAAATCGAAATGCGGAGTCCGAATCGTGTGAGCCAGATGTTGGAGGGGAAACGCGGGATCACCGTGCGTCGCGTAGGTGGCTGCAACATCATCGTGACCTGCTTTCGCGTGTACGGCCAGAACGGATGCGTCGCGACGATTTTCCTCGATGGTCAGCGATTGAACCCGCTCTCTGCCGCTTCAAATGACATGGGCGCGGCGCCCGCAGTGGATGAGTTGATTCCTGTGTCGAGTGTATCCGGCGTCGAGGTCTATCCGCGCGGCGCGTTGGCGCCTCCCAGGTTCCAGGCGCTGGGAGGAACGTGCGCAATTGTGTTGATCTGGACCAGATGAACCAGATGTGGGATGTGGGACGTGGGACGTGGGAGGAACCGGATGTGACAGCGATTTCCGCCGATATCTGGTTTCTCCCACATCCCACCTCTCACATCTATCTTGGTCCCGCCAGCATCACGATGGTCAACAGCGCCCACTGCGGTCCGAGCCAGCCGCGATCCCCATCGTCATAGGACTCGGCCGTGGAATGTGCGCCCTGCCCCTGACCACCGCCGTCCAGCGTGATTGCCTGGATGCCGAGGCTCATCGGCCAGTTGGCATCCGTACTCGATGCCGAGCCGGGAGTCTCGAAGCCTAACGCGCGGGCCGCGGCTTGCGCGGTCTGGATGATGCGCTGTGAATCCGGTGGCGCGGCCGCGGGCCTGACGCCCATGGACACCACGTCAACCGTCACCTTCACGCGCGACTGCGGCCAGCGCGCATTCTCCTCGGCTAACGCCTCATCGACCGCCTTCCTGAACGCGGCGTCGACCTTGGCCAGTTCCTCCGGCGATTCGGAGCGGAGGTCCACTTCCATCGCGCCAAGCGGTGAAATCGTGTTGACCGAGGTGCCGCCTTCGACGATTCCCACGTTGAATGTGGTCTTCGGGCGCAGCGGAACCTGGATCGCCGAAATCTTCGAGATGGCCCGGCCCATCGCGTGGATGGGGCTCGGCATACCGAACGCTCCGTAGCTGTGACCTCCCGGTCCCTTGTACGAGACCTTGTAGCGATTGCTGCCGACGGCGCGACTCGTCAGGCCCAGTCCTGTTCCGTCAACTGAAATGAAATAGTCGATCTTCGGAGCGGGCGGCTTCGCGAAGAGATGCTTGACGCCGCGCAGGTTGCCGGGACCTTCCTCGCCGACATTGGCGACGAAGTAGATCGTCCCCTGCGTCCGCACGTTCGCCGTTCCCATCGCCTTCGCCACGGCCAACAGCACGGCGAGTCCGCGGCAGTCATCGCCAATGCCAGGACCCTTCAGCAGTGTTCCGGTGCGCTGAACTTTTACGTCCGTCTCTTCGGGAAACACCGTGTCCAGGTGCGCCGCGATGACGACGACCGGCCCTCCGCCGGTTCCTGGCCGTTCGGCGATCACGTTGCCTATCGAGTCGATACGCACGTTTCGCAGGCCCAGTGCCTCGAAACGCTTCTTCATCTCAGCGGCACGGCGCTCTTCCTTGAACGGCGGCGCCGGGATCTCGCAGATCGAGATCTGTTGTTCGATCGTCCAGGCGTTGTCGGCCTTGATCCGGTCGATGGCGGCGCGGACCGCGGCGTTAGGCGACGCATCTCCCTGCGCGCCGGCGGATGGTGCAAGCGCGACGGCCGTCGCCGCCAGCGCCGTAGTCAAACGAAGCAGTGTCATTGAACGGAAGCGATGAGTGTGGCGATCTGGAACGGTGTCATGCCCGCCGAGATCGCGAGAGCGAGGAGCATTCTGGCTTTTTGCGGATTCAAGTCGCCGGCGCCGATCGTCGCACCGCTGCCAGCCGCGAGATTCCTGAGCGACTCCGGGTTGGTCGGGCGACCGACGCGACCGGCGCCGGTGCGATTGCTCGTCACGACGATGACGCCTTTCTCGGTCGCGCGGCGAAGGGCACGGCTTTGCGACGAGGTCGTGCCACCGCGTCCAACCCCGGCGACGACGAGTCCGCGCGCACCCGCCGCGACCAGCGCATCAACTACTGCGCTGTCGGCACCGATGTAGCTGTAAACGACGTCGACGCGGGCGAAGCTCTTGATCGAGTCGACGTTTACCAGCGGCGACGGGCAGTTCGCTGGAGGCGGACTCCGGAAGAAGATGCCGTCCGGATCCGTCACCCCGGCGGGGCCGGCTTCGGGCGCCGAAAAGGCGTTGAGTCGGGTCGTGTTCGACTTGGTGACTTCGCGGGCGAGGAAGATCTCGTCGTTCATCAACACGAACGCGCCGCGACCACGTGCGTCGGGCGATGCGGCGAGGCGCACGGAGTTGTAGAGATTCGCCGGCCCGTCCGCGCCGGCCCAGTTCGCCTGTCGCATCGCGCCGGTGACAATGACGGGAGCGCAGCCGCCCACCGTCAGGTCGAGGAAAAACGCCGTTTCTTCCATGGTGTCGGTGCCATGCGTGACGATGGCGCCGGCCGGTGGATTCGATTCGGCGAACAAAGCGCGAATGCGCTTCGACAAGTCTCGCAGCATCTCCTGCGTTACCGCGCTCGATGCGACGTTGCTGAACTGCTCGGTGGTGACGTCAGCGACTGCCGCCATCCCGGGCACACTTGCCACGAGTTCATCAGCAGTGCGGCGCGGGTCGTTGCCCATGTTCGAGATCGTGCCGCCAGTCGCGATGATGTGGACTCGTGGCTTAGCCGCCTGTGCGAACACAGGAAGCGTGAACCCTACCGATACCGCTATGACGAGCGTGAGATTTGCGACTTTCACACGACCGCCGACGCCGGGCTTGGCTGGGCGGCTGCTTCGGCAAGTCGACTGGCGAGGGCTTCGTAGAGCCGCATCGTCAGGCTTCCCGGCTTGCCCGTGCCGACCATCTTGCCATCGATCGACACCACCGGCATGACGTCACTCGTCGTGCCCGTCAGGAAACATTCCTCGAGCAGCGCGATCTCATGACGGTATATCGGGGTCTCCGACACAGGTATGCCTGACGCGTGCGCCAACTCGATGACAACATCGCGGGTGACGCCAGGAAGGATGTAATTCGAATTGGGATACGTGCGCACCACGCCGTCGATGACACCGAAGACGTTGGTGTGCGAGCCTTCCGTGATGACCGCTTCGCGGACGAAGATCGACTCGAAGGCGTCGTTGTCCGAAGCGAACTGCTTCGCCATGACCGCGGGCAGCAGGTTCACGGTCTTGAGGTCGCAACGCGACCAGCGGTAGTCCGGGTACGTCGTCACCGCGACGCCGCGGGCGCGGACATCGCTTGCGGGCACGAAGGGCGCGGCCGACAGAAAGACGGTCGCGGGTGTGCCGGCCGGTGGAAAGTGATGCGTCCTCGGCGCCGCGCCGCGGGTGATCTGCAGGTACACGGTACCCTGGCCTTCGACCAGGTTGTTCTCGCGGATAAGCCTTTCCTGCAGCGATCGAATCGTGTCGAGGTCGAGGCCCGCATCGATGCGGAGCTCTTTCAGCCCACGCGCCAAGCGACGCGCATGACGATCCCATTCGAAGAGCCGCCCGCGCACGACGCGCGTCACCTCATAGACACCATCCCCAAAGAAAAAACCGCGCTCATCGACTGAAAGCTTCGCTTCATTACGCGCGAGAAACTGACCGTTCAGATAAACGATTGACACGTGACTTTCGATTGAGGTTCAACGTTTGAAAAAGCTTGAACCACAGGGGACACGGGGGATCACAGAGGACTGACTAATGAACGATTTGCGGCCCCTGTGTACTCCGTGTCCCCTGTGGTTAAATGCTTTCACGGAATCGACCAGGGATCCGGAGGCATTCGAAGCGCCAAGTCAATGAAGTACACGCAGCGCAAAGGCGGGGTCAAGGATGCCGGAAACGCAAAAATGCCGTCGCTGGGTCCCACCAGCAACGGCATTTTTAATGCAGCAATGGGCTAGCGTTTCGTCAAAAGCTCCTCGATAAGGTCGAGGGCGCGCGGATCCTTTGAATTCGCCAGCCAGAACAGCGCCTTCTTCCTGAGCTCAGGGTCGCGGCTGGTCCGGACCACGTTGATCAGTGCCGGTACTCCCTCGCCCCGCCGCTGCGACAACGCAAAAATGGCGCTTTCCCTGACCTCGCGGTCGACGGCGGCGTCCCCCACCAACTCCGACAGACCTCGCGTCGCAGGCTCTTCGGCGAGGTGCCCTAGCCAGAACGTCGCCTGCTCGCGCGTCGAGCGGGGGCGAGTGTCGTTTCGTGCGATTCGGAGCAGCATCGGCCAGATCGTGACGCTGTCAACCAACGTCGCCGGGAAAATGGCTTCGCGGCCAGCCTTCCCGTCATGTGACTCGGCGAGACCGATCAGGTAGTCGACTGCCGCTCTCGAGCTGACCGATCCGATGTCCGTCGCCGTGCCCGACGCGCGCCAACGGCCACCGACGTAGAAGCGGAGGTCGGTCGTTTCGCCGTCGCGACGCACGACCACGAGTCGGCCAGGGCCGGTGTTGCAGTCGATGTCGTACTCCACGTCGCGACTCGACCGGCTGTCATTCCTGTTGTAGTTGCGGCTGTTGTCGTACCAGACATTGCTACCGTTTCCACAAACGCCCGGTCTCAACGCGAACGTCATGCGGACTTCACCTTCGCGGACGCTGTTGACTCGTGAGGCGACGGACTGTGCGCTCGCCTGAGCACCGCTCAGCATGACCAGGGTGCTGAGGGTGCATAGGGTGCGGAGGGTGCCTGGGATTGTGTTCACCGGTTGATCACCTCCTCCAGGAACTTGAGTACGCGCGGGTCGCGCGACTGTCCCAGCCAGAAGATTGCCTTCGAGCGCAATTCGCGATCGGTATCGCGGCGCGCGATGTCCATGAGCTTGTCGACTGCTGCATCGGCCTTGTTCTGCGAGAGCACGAAGATGACCTGCTCCTTCATCTCCTTATTGCCGATACGGTCGTAGAGGGCGGCGATGTCGGACAGCGACGCGGCGCGCTGATTGCCGGCCCAGAACAACGCCTGCTTGCGCACCTCGATCGACTCGCGGTCGTTCGTCGCGATCCCGATCAGCCACTCGCCACTCCCCGGTCCACGCTGGTTGGCGATCGAGAAGATCACGCGATCCTTGAGGTCCTTGTCCGTCAGCCGGCTGTAGAGTCCCTTGAGGAACTCCGTGGCCGCAGCGTCGCGACGGTTGCCTAACCAGAAAATGGCCTGCTCACGGGCGTTCTTCGACGCGCCCTCGCGCTGGGCAATGTCTCGCAGGATCTGCGACGCCCGTTCACTGCGCGTGTTGGACAGCGAGAAGATTGCCTTCTCCTGGATGGCCGGGTCGTTCGAGTTCATAGCCATCTCGGCCAGCAGGTCGACGACGCGGGGGTCGCGGACGTTACTCAGCCAGAAGACCGCCTGTTCACGCACGTCGGGTGATGGATCCTCGCGTGCGGTCTTGATCAGGATGTCGACGACGTTGTCGGTGCGCTTCTGTGAGATCAGGAAGACAGCCTTCTTGCGCAACGCCTTCGAGCAATCATCGCGCTTGGCGAGCACGCGCTCGAGGATCGGCACCGCCGCCTCGGAGTTCATGTGCAACAACGCGTTGAGTGCCATGATGCGCTCATCGTTGTCGTCATCCTCGCGCGGACAGCTCTGCCCTGACCCTTGCGAAGATGACCCTGACGAGGCGGTGGCCGTCGACATCACCTCGCGGGCACACGCTTCGTCGCCGCGGCGTGCCAGCTCACCGCAGACCCGCTGACGTAACGAGCCGGCGTCATTCTTGTTGGCGCTCGACGACGGATAGAGCCGGTTCAAGTCGTTCAGCGCTGACAGCGCCGACGACAGATTGCTCGAGTTCCCCGCCTTGTACAGCGCGAAGGCCTGCCAGTAGAGCGCTTCCGGCGCCTGCGCACTGCGCGGATACCGATCGGCCACGCGCGCAAAGAGCCGAGCCGCTTCGCGGAAGTCACCGTCTTCGAGCGTGCGCTTGGCAACGCTCAACGCCGAATCCGCCTGGCGCTCGGACTCATTGGTGTAGCTCGAAGGGAAGACGATCGACGTCGACATCAGGGCCTGGCTGGCACCGGACAAGGCCTGCGAGACGAGGGCAGGCGCCTGGGCCGCGATCGCCGTCGCGGAAACAACCGTCGGTGCAATGTTCACCCCCAGCGCGTTCGCGATGCTGAGCGCGGTCGCGATGTCGGATGATGCTGCAATCGACCGTTCGCGAGCGTCGCGCGTCGAGCGCGCCTCACGAGTCGACACCGATTGCGAGGCCAGCACCGCCGGCATTGCAAGCAACATCATGGTGATTGCGGGAATTACCTGGAACGTGCGTTTCATTGGTAGAGAATCCTCAGTTACCGCGCGAGAAACCGGCGGGAATGGAAGAGCGAATGCGGGTGAGCACCTGCTCACGAGCGATCGCGCGATCAACCATGGCGCGATCTTCCGCCGGGGCATTGGGGTCGAGTACAACGATCTGCGCGAGGACATACTCGAGGTCCGCGAGCAATTGGCGCCGGCTGGCATCTTCCGCCGCCGGTGAATCCATCAAGAGGCGTGTCGTGGCCAGCAGGTCCCGCGCCAGCCGTTGCAGGCTCGCCTGGGTCTCCGTCTGCTGATCGCCACGGAACGAAGTCAACATCGTTTCCACCGCCGTGAGGTGCGCGACGGAGGCAACGTCATAGGTCGCGCTGCTGATTGCAGAATCCGCGGCGGACGTCAGCGACGCGACGACGGGCGCCTGCTCCGCACTCGGCCCACGCATCCAGTATCCGAGCCCGATGCCGGCGCCGATCAGCAGCGTGGCGGCAACGGCCATGGGCCAGCGACCGGCGATCGACGACCAGCGACCAGAAACGTGCGACCGGCGACTGGCGACCGGCGACCGCTCCGCAATCAGCGACAGCCGCTGTGCCTGTCGAGCGCGGGCGATGGTTTCCCACATCTCTTCGCGGGGAACGTTCGTCGGCGGGCGATGATAGTCGTCCGCGTTTTCCTTCAACCAGGCTTCGAACTTTTCTTCACTCATGCTGACCATGCTCCAGCGAAGTCCGCGAGGACTTCGCGCAACCGGGCCCGGGCCCGGAACAACTGTGCCTTGGAGGTGCCCGACTGGATGCCGAGCACTTCGCCAATCTCCTCGTGCGTGTAGCCCTCGAGGTCATGCATCAGGAACACCGTGCGATAACCGGGCGGCAGGTCCTCGATCGCCCGTTTCAACCGGTCTTTCAAATCGGGATCGGCATGCCGGTCCCGCTTACCTAACGACTCCGCCGCGTCGATCGAGACTTCCCTCGTCCGCAGCCGCTTGATCGAGCGGATGCCGTTCAGCGACACCGACATGGCGATCGTGTACAGCCACGTTCCGAACGACGACTCGCGTCGGAACGTCGGCAAACGATCGAATGCGCGGATAAACGCCTCCTGGGTGAAGTCCCGTGCCAGGTCGTCATCCCCCGCCACGCGGTACGCGAGGCGGTACACCCGGTCGACATGGGCGTCGTAGAGAGCGCGCTGTGCGGCCTGATCGCCCTCTATGGCCCGGGCGACGAGCTGGGATTCGGACACTGAATCGGGTCGAGTTTTTGCCCCGTGTTGCTGAGGCGCCCTTCTGACACAGCCCCAGCCAGGATGGTTTCGCGATACAGGGGCGGCTGCGTGCTGATTGCTGCTTGCTGGGGGTGATGCTGCGTGCTTGGGCTGTTTGGCAACTGCTTGGCGCTTTGGACTTTGCGGTGGCACCCGTCTCCCGCCTCCCGGCCCCCGTCTGCAATTTTGCGCATGCCAACCCCAGCTGCGGCACCAGGAGTACCGGGCGAGCCGCACCCTTCGACACCGCCACTCCTGATCTGGCGCTGGGCGGCGGTGTTCGCGACCGCCGGAGTGATCCTCGCATTCGGGCCCCCCGAGGGCATCACAGCGACCTCGTGGCGGCTGTTCGCGATCTTCGCGGCGACGATCATCGGGTCCATCGTGCAGCCGCTCTCGGCAGGCGCCGTCGTGTTCCTTGGCGTCTGCGCCATCGCGGTCACCGGCACGATGACTCCGGCCGAATCGCTGCGCGGGTATGCGGATCCCATCGTCTGGCTGGTGCTGTGCGCGTTTTTCATCGCCCGAGGGGTGCTCAAGACGGGACTGGGCCGGCGCCTCGCGTTCCTGTTCATCCGCGCCATCGGCAAGCGCTCGTTAGGCCTGTCGTACGCCCTCGTCTCCACCGATGCCGTCCTCGCGACGATCGTGCCGTCGAACAGCGCGCGAGCCGGCGGCATCGTCTTCCCTATCGCGCGGAGCCTCGCCGAGGCGTATGACTCGACGCCGGGTCCGACTTCCCGTCGACTGGGCGCGTTCCTCATGGCGACCGTGTATCAGTGCGACGTCGTTGCCTGCGCGATGTTCCTCACCGGCCAGGCGTCGAACGTCCTGATCGCGAAGTTCGCGCTGGATGCCGCCGGCTACGAAATCACGTACGCCAAGTGGATGCTCGGCTCGATCGTTCCAGGTATCGTCGCGTTGCTGCTCGTCCCGCTGCTGATCTACCGGATCTATCCGCCCGAGGTGAAGCACACGCCGCACGCGACCGAGTTCGCGAACGAAGAGCTGCAGAAGCTGGGACCAATGACGCGCGACGAGCGGATGATGCAGTTCGTCTTCGCCCTGGTCGCCGGTCTCTGGATCACGCAGGCGTGGCACAGCATCCACTATGCCGTGGTGGCCCTGGTCGGCGTGGCGGTGTTGCTGCTCACTCGGGTGCTCGACTGGGACGACATCATGTCACAGCGGCCGGCCTGGGACGTATTCATCTGGTACGGGGGCCTGGTCCGCATGGCAGAGGCGTTAGGCGAGACCGGCATCACGAAGAAATTCGCCGAGACCGTAGCGACGTGGACGGTGGGCTGGACCTGGTGGGCGGCGCTGATCGTGTTGCTGCTGATCTATTTCTACGCCCACTACGCGTTTGCAAGTATCACGGCACATGCCACAGCGATGTTCATCCCGTTCCTGGTCGTCATCAGGGACGCTGGGGCTCCACTCACGCTGGCCGTGCTTGGACTCGCCTATTATTCCAACCTCAGCGCCGCGTTGACGCACTACGGAACAACGCCCGCTCCGATTTATTTCGGGGCCCGGTATGTCACGCAGCGGGAGTGGTGGCGGATCGGGTTCATTGTGTCGCTGTTGACTATTTCGTTGTGGGGGGTGCTGGGATCGGCGTGGTGGAAGATTCTGGGATGGTGGTGAATTCGAACGGATGGCCGATCTCGGATGGAGGATGGGAGACAAGTGCAGCACGATCAACCGATGCCGAAAGGAACTATCCGCGCAATGCCCAAGCGTCTTTGTGTTTATCGTCAGTAGCCGTTTTCTCCCATCCGACATCCGACATCCGACATCCGCCATCCGCCATCCATTAATCCTGTATGTCCGTTCTCCGTACCTCGTCTCCACAGTTCCTCGACATGCTCGAAACGCCTTGCGCGCTTGTCGATCTCGATCGACTGTCTCACAATCTCGAGCGCATGGCGGCGTATTGCGTGCTGCACGGTCTTGCGCTGCGGCCACATGTGAAGACGCACAAGTCGCCTCGGATCGCCGCCGCACAGCTGCGACTCGGCGCGGCGGGGCTGACCTGCGCGACGCCGCGCGAGCTCGAGGTGATGTCCGAGACCAGCAACGACCTTCTCCTGGCGCATCCTCCCATCGGCGCCGCGAAGCTCCACCGCGTCATGTCGCTCAATCGCGACGTGCAACTGACGGTGGCCATCGACTCCCTGGAAGCGGTCGAGCCCCTCGCCGAGGCGGCCGACGCGGTCGGACGGGACGTGGGTGTGTATGTCGAAGTTGACGTCGGGATGCGCCGCGTCGGAGTGGCGACACACGACGAGGCGATCGCCATCGCCCGGCGTGTGCGCGGCCTGCCGCCGCTGAGCTATCGTGGGATCACGTTCTATCCGGGCCACGTGCGGCAGCACCTCATGCGGCAGGAGGAGCCCCTCGGCCGGCTCCGAAACGACCTGACCGGCTGGCTGGCGGCGTTAGGTGACGCGGGGCTGGCGCCCGACGTGGTCAGCGGCGGCTCGACGCCGGCGGCGTGGCGCATGCACGAAGTCACGGGCGTGACCGAGGTCCGGCCCGGCACGTACGTCTACAACGACCGGGCCACGGTCGACGTCGGAGCCTGCGGGTGGGAAGACTGCGCCCTGACGGTGCTCGCCACCGTGATCAGCACCGCCGTCCCGGGACAGGCGGTCGTCGACGCCGGGAGCAAGGCGTTAGGCAGGGAGCCGCTGCCGGCCGGCGATGAGGCGGGGTACGGCTGCCTGCTCGACCGTCCGGACATCCGTGTGATCCGAATGTCGGAGGAACACGGCATCCTCGACCTCCGGACCAGTGACTGGCAGCCTCACGTGGGTGACCTGGTCCGGATCGTGCCGAACCATGTCTGCATCGTGGTGCACCTGAACGACGTCATGCACGGCGTGCGCGGCGCCGTCGTGGAAACGACGTGGCCAGTCAGCGCGCGGGGGCGTGTTCCGGAGCCAGCATAGCTGCCGGCACCATCAGCTCGACCTGTATCGCGACTTCGCGGCCGATTGCCCATAACAGCGGATTGAGCTTACGGATTCCACCCGCCGATCCAATAGCATGGGGGAGACGCGGGACGGAGAAGTGCGCAGTCAGGCGACGCTGGGTCGGAGACGCCTCCTCGTCGAGCACGGAGATCGCGACTTTCCGCTCCATGCCTCGCAACATCAGCCGCCCTTTCACATCCCAGACGCCGTTGTGCCGGGATACCCGGTCGCTCTCAAACCTGATCTCGGGATGCTTCGCCGAGTCGAGGAATCGCATCCCGCGGAGGTGCCGGTCTCGCAGGCCGATGCCGGTGCGTATGGACTGGCTGTCGACCGCGATTGAAATGCCAGGCTGGTCGCCGTTGTTAGGCACCTCCAGCGTTCCATGGATCACCGAAAATGATCCGCGCACCGTGATCAAGCCGAACCAGCGTACGCTGAACCGTACGCTGGCATTGCCCGGGTCCACCGCCAGGACGGCGCGGGGCGTGTCCATCAGTCGTTCGGTGCGCCGCGGTTGATCCAGTTCACGATCGTCTGGATCTGGTTAGGCGTCAGCGGTCCTGAAGCGAGCGGCATGCGCGCCAGTCCCATCCGCCGAGCCTCGTCATCTCGAATCGCGATCACCAGCCACGAGTTGTCCGCGTCCCCCGGTCGCACGAGAATCTGGCCAATCCGCGTCTGGGCGGGCTTGTTCACGATCGCGGCGTGGGCCGCGGTTGGCGTGAGCACAAGCCCCGCCTGGTGTGCCGCGTCCGAATGACAGCCACCGATTCCGCAGCGGCGCTCGAAGATGGGAACGATGTCGCGCGAAAACTGCGGCACCGCGACCACGACGTCCGGCAAACCACCTGTCGGGTTCAAGACTCCGTCGAAATCCGCACACGCTCCAATGAAGCCCGCCGCGACCAGCGTAATCACTCGCCAGCGTGTCATCGCCGCACCACCCACTTGCCCGAAACCCGGGCTGTCAGCACGCTCCCCGGCGCGTAGAACAGCTCGCCGCCGGCCAGCACGCCGCGGCGCACGAGCCACGACGCACCGAGCGCCATATGTGGACGCACGGTTTTCAGTTGCAGGATCGGGTGATCCGTGTCGCGCACGCCGTCCTGGGTGAGTACGCCGATGTCAAAGCGCGTGCGGTCGACGCGGGCGCCGGCGAGCGCGTAGAGCCGGCCGCCGCCGCTGCCTAACGTCCGGCTGGCGACCGCCTCGCCGGCCAGCATCCGTGGCTCGAACCAGTCGTCGCTCTCGCGTCCGTGGCAGACCGTGGAGTAGTAGAGCTCGAGGTCCGCGCCGTTGCCAATCATGGTCTGCGACGAGCAGGTCATCGAGCCACGTACGCGGCCAAACGTGCCCCACATTCGCGGCGAAATCGCCAGTGACCCGAGCTTCAGCGGTGGCGCGACAATCGCGAAGCTGGCCAGGTTCGCCTCGACGTCGAACACGCGCATTGGCGGAATCCAGCTCGCCTCGGCGACCCACGACCCGATGCGCAGCGCCGCACGCGGCCGCGGGAAAAACGGCGCGAGGTTTGTGGACTCCGGCTTGTCGATCGACGGACGACGTTGGTCCTCGTCGAGAGACGGGACGTGCGAGATCTCGAGGCTTACCGAGAGCCGGGTGTCGTCAGGCGCGTGACCCGCTGGTGAAAACGCCATCGCCGCCGAATAGAACGCGAGGAGGCGTCCTTCGGGATCGGAAAACGGATGGCGCTCGAGAACTCGTTGTGCCGGGAGCGCGGTCCCGAATGCGCAACAGAGCGCGCCTAGAATTGTGCCGTGCGAAACCGCACGGGTGGTGATGTACCGCCGTCGACACGTGTATTGCCCTGCCCCCACAATCGGCAACGGTACACCCCCATGATGCGCTCAGGATTGAAAACTTACCTGACAATCACCTGACCGCTCATCCCCGCGTGGATCGTGCAGACGTAGTTGAAGTTGCCGGACGACCCGAAGGTGCGGCTGTGCGACGATGAGTATCCGCCACTGGTAATGCCGCCCGGTGCACCCGCGTTCGAAAACACGACCGTGTGCTCCACGCCGCCAAACGTCCACGTCACCTGCCCGCCCTGTGAAATCGCCACCTTGGCCGGCGTGAAGATGTCTCCTGATTGCGTCGAGACATTCGCCAGCGTTGGAAGTGCGCCAGTGACGACAACCGCAACCGGTGCCGTTCGCGTCACGGCTCCCATCGTCACCGAGACGTTGACTGTCGTCGAACCGCCCGTCAGTCCAAGCACCGTCCCGCCCGCATCAACTTCAGCAACCGTCGAACTCACGACGGTGAACGTAGGCGTTCCGAAATTCACGATTACTCCGCCCTGCGTATCGAACGCAGAGACCGTGATCGTCTGTGTGTTGCCCGCCACCAGGTTCAGCGACGTGACGTTCGTCGAAATCGAACCCAGTGTCTGGTTGTTAGGTGGCGGTGGTGGAGGCGGTGGGTTGGTGCCACCGTCATCGTCCCCGCCTCCTCCGCAACCAAGCAGCGCCGACGTGACAACAACGCAGGCCCAACGAGCGACTGTCATGCTCCCCTCCGGAAGTGTCGAGACCGATTCCACCTCGTCATTCAACCTGCCGTGCGCTACGCCGGGATGGTAAGTCAGTCAACCACATGACGATACCATTCCGCGGCAAAGGCCGGCCCGGCAGCGGTGAACGGGTCTTCCCGGACGGTGAAGTTCTACGAGTCGATCAAGTCCCGGATGCGTTTCCGGTAACTCTTTCCCGACTGCAGGCGCGTTCCGTCGGCTAGCACCAGAATCCAGTCGCCCTGAAACCACGGCTGGAATTCGCGGATCCGTTCGACGTTCACGATTGTCGAGCGGTGGATCCTCATGAATCGAGATGCGGGGAGCCGCTGCTCGATCTGCGTCATCGTCGCACGATGATCGTGAACCGTCTTTCCGACATGAAGCTTTACGAGGTCATCCGATGCCTCGACCCAGTCGATGTCCGACACGCGCAGGTAGAGCACGCGATCTCCCGACTTCACGGCAATACGTTCGGCGCCAGGAGTCGCCAGACGATCGAGGACTTCAGCCAGCGGCCGGCTGCGACTGGATGCCGTTCCCGATTTGATGATCTCCAGCACCCGGTCGATGGCGCCGTTGAATCGCGCGCGGTGCACCGGCTTCAACACGTAGTCGAGCGCATGCACCTCGAACGCATCGACCGCGTGCTGGTCGTGGGCCGTCACGAACACGACTGGTGGCATTCGATCGGGCCCGACGGCACGCACGACGCCAAGTCCGTCGAGTTCGGGCATCTGCACATCGAGGAGCACGAAATCCGGGCCGAGTGACCGGATACGCTCGACAGCCGTTACGCCATCACCGCACTCGCCGATCACCTGGACGTCCCCTCGATCCTCGAGAAGTGCGCGCAGGTGACTGCGGGCGACCGGCTCGTCGTCGACCACGAGCGCGCGAACACGTGACGCAATCATCGGCCGACTGCCTCACGCGGCCAGCGCGGTTCGGTGTAGAAGGGAATCTCGATCTTCACGGTGAATCCGCCTCCTGGTCGTGGTCCTGCTTCCAGCCGGTGCTGCTCACCGTACAGCGAAGCAAGCCGGGCACGCGCGTTCCCCAATCCTACACCTTCGGCCAACGGCTGCGAGCCCCGAGTGCCTACCCCGTCGTCGCCGACCTCCAGCGAAAGCTTCTCGTTGTGTCGCCGGACGGATATGTGCAGGTGGCCCGCAGCGACGCGAGGCGAGATCCCGTGCTTGATGGCGTTTTCGACGAGCGGTTGCAGGAGGAGACTGGGGACCATGGCGTCCCGCGCCGCCGGGTCGATGTCGAATCGCACCGAAAGCCGGTCGGAGAAGCGGACGAGCTGGATGTCCAGGTAGTGCCGGAGCACCTCCAGCTCCCGGTCGACGCGGACTTCCTGCTCGCCGGCGTTACCTAACGACACGCGCAGCAGTTCGCTCAACCCCGTCACCATCCGTTCCGCCGACGGCGGGTCGCGATGGACCAGCGCGGTGATGGTGTTCAGGGTGTTGAACAGGAAGTGCGGCTGGAGCTGGAGTCGGAGCGCCTGCAGCCTGGCCTGGTCTAGCCGCCCCTGGAGCTCCTCGCTCTCGCGGGCGGCTTCGGAAAAGCGCCGGGAGAGACGCTCCTGCCAGTGCGCCGCGTACGTGGCGACGGCGCCCGCGCAGGCGAGCAGGAGGATCTTGGCTCCTTCGTCGAGTAGCGACACCGCGGCAGACGAGGCCGCGGCGACAGGACTGACGACCGTCGTCAGGCGGCCACTGGCGAGGAACGCCACCATCAGTATCGCGTATTCGGCGACCACGAGTGCCGACACCCATGCTGCCTTACGAGTGGACGAAGCAACGGGGATTGCGGCGAGAATGATGAAATACGCCGCGATGATGGGTGCCTTCAGCGCCATCCCGGGCATGTACGAAAACCCGTACGCCGCGATCAACGCCGTGACCGCGGTGATGTCGACGATGAAGTTCGTGACGGAAAGCCAGCCCGGCAGCCGGTCACGGTGGTAGAAGAGGCGGTGTTGTCCAACCGTCCACGTCAGCGTGATCGCCAGGAGCGACGCGTTGACGACATTCAGCGGCCTCGGGATCGAAGGCGCATACGCGAGCGCCGCGCCGCAAAGGAGCGCGAGCACCACGAGGCGAACGGCGTTCAGCAGTCGTTCGGCGCGATCGCGTTCCGAGGCCAGCAGTTGCTGGTCATCGATGTCGGGGCGTCGAATTGCTACCACGAAGGCGGATGGGGGTTGGCGGATGGGGGATCACCTGTCCCAACTTGCCCCATGCCCCAGAAACCGGGAAGCGGTTCAGCTCCTGGGTCTCACGTCCCTCTGGCCTCTGGCTTCTGGCCTCTGGCCTCGCCTGGCGGCATCTACAGCGGGGCATTGTTGGCCATGCTCCACGCAGTACCAACCGTGCTGGTCGTGGAAGACCTGGTGGCGTCCCGGTCGCCGCTCGAACTGGACGATGAAGATCGCTTTCACGCGAGAGCGTTCGCCGGCGGATGACCGCGCATCAACGCGCTCAACAGTCACGCGTTCCGGAAAGAGGTCGAATTGGCTCATGAGTTGAAAAGCTCAAAGTAATAAGCGCAAAGTTTTTCGAGACTTGGGCCGCTTTGCACTTTATAACTCATTCAACTCTCTTTGCGTTTTGCGCTTTACAACTCTCAACCGTCTGACCACACAAGTAAACCCTCGATGACATCCCATCGTGTTGCCGCAGCGTTACTGGAGGTTTGCGTAGAAACGCTCCCCGAGGCGCTTCAGGCCACCGAAGCCGGCGCGGGCCGGCTCGAGGTCTGCGCCGCCATGTCAGAATCGGGCACGACGCCAAGCATCGGATTGGTGGAGGCGATTCTGGAGCGCGTGCGGATACCGGTTGTCGTGATGATTCGACCGCGCGGCGGCGACTTCACGTACGACGACAACGACCTCGACGTGATGCGGCGGGATATCTCGGCGATGAAACGCGCCGGAGCGCACGGCATCGTGAGCGGTGTCCTCGAATCGACAGGCGTGATCGATCGCGATGCGACGAAAGCGTTGATCGAGGCGGCAGCCCCCCTGTCGTTCACCTTCCACCATGCGTTCGACCTGACGCCCGAACTCGAGACCGCACTGGCGATGTTACGGTTACTGGGCGTGCATCGCATTCTCACGTCCGGTGGTGCATCCACGGCACTGGTCGGCGCCGGCGCGATCGCACGGCTGGCGCAACAGACGGGAGACTCGATGAGCCTGATCGCAGGCGGCGGCGTGCGCGCGGGTCACGTCACCGAACTGCTGGAAGTCTCCGGCGTCCGCGAAGTTCATGCCCGGCCGACCAAGCGTCGAGCGAAATCGGCCTTCGCGACGCGCGATATCGTCTTCGGTGCGACGATTCCAGTTCCGGAGCGTAGCGAACTGGATCCCGAGGGCGTGCGGGCGCTGGTACGCGAGCTTGGATCGTTAGGATAAAAGCAAGATCAAAACACTTTGAACGCAGAGTTTCGCGGAGTACTCGCAGAGGGTCGCAGAGAATGATTTGGTTACTCGGCGCTCCTCCGCGAATCCTTCGCGTTCTCTGCGTGCAAAGTGTTTTGACCTTTTGTGTTTAACAGCGCGTAACCAGCTAATTCATTCGAATAACTGGCTTCTGGCCCACCACCGGAATCCAGTACGAAAACCACTCCACGTTGCGCAGCATCCGGTCCTTGCTCAGGCGCGGGTCGTTCACCCCGTGGCCCTGACCGGGATAGAGCACCAGCTTCACCGGTGCTTTCCCGATCCGCTTCATTGCCTCGTAGAACTGGATGCTCTGTTCGGGCGACACGCGACGGTCTGCCTCGCCTGATTGAATCAGGAGTGGCGTGGTGACGTCCTTTACCTTCCGGTACGCCGAGCGCTCGAGGTACAGCTCGGGTTTTTCCCACGGCGCGGAGTTGAGCAGCATGCCGAGGTAGTCCGAGATATCGGTCTGGGAGAAAAAGGCCGTGAGATCATTCACGCCCGCACCGGCGCTGGCAGCGGCGAAACGCCGTGACTGCGTGATCCCCCAGAACGTCTGGAACCCGCCATAGCTCCACCCCATCAGGCCCATCTTTGTGGAGTCGGCAATGCCGGTCCGAATCATCGCGTCCACGCCCGAATTCACGTCGATCCAGTCCTTCCCGAGGATGTCGCCGTGATTCAGCGAGCGGAAACGCTTTCCGTATCCGGTTGAACCGCGGAAGTTCGGCTGCAGCACCGCGTATCCCATGCCGGCGAACACTTGAACCGGGTACGCCGACGACGCTGACGGATAACGTGCCGAAGAAAGGCCTGCGGGTCCGCCGTGCACCACGACCAGCAGCGGTACGCGGGTCCCTTCGCGATGCCCCACCGGGAGCGTCAGGACACCTTCGATCGATTCCGAGTCAGCCGCTGACTTCCACGTCACCACGCGCTGCGCGCCGTGTCCGAATTCCGCGGCCTGGGGGTTGGTGCTCGTCAGGCGGCGCGGCGTGAACGTGGCTCCCGTCGACGCGTACACGTCGGGCGGCTCGTTCGCCGTCTCAGAAATGAAGGCGACGGTGCCACCAACCGATTGGAAGTTCGAGTTGAAGCGGTCACTGCTCACCCGTTGGGGCGGACCGGCTGGCTTGCCCTGGGCGATCGGAATACGAAAGAGGGCGCGGGCGGTCTTCACCGAGGCTTCCACGAGAAGCTCCTTGTCCGTTGCCGCGACGAAGTTCACATCCTCGTCGAGCGCATCCGTCAGCGACACCGGTTGTCCGCCGGTAATGGAAAGAGTCCAGAGCTTCGTGTTCTCCGTTCCCTGGAATTCACCGGACGCGGAAATGATGAGGCCTAACGCTGGCGTCCAGGCGACGACCTCCTCGCTGCCGGGCATCGTGGTCAGCGCGCGTGATTCGGCGCCCGGCTCGCTCTGCAGGTAGACCGCGCCGTCTCTCTGGGAGACAAGTGTCGGCTGCGGTCGCGCCCCGTACGCGAACTGCCGCGAGTCAGGGCCCCAGACAAAGGAGCTGACGTGGAGTCCTTCCGGAGAGACCGGACGACCGATCTCGGGCTCACGTTCCGTAAGAACAACTTCCCACAGGCGCGCGAAATCAGAGGCGTACGCGCTGTCGCGAACGATCGCCTTGCCCCGGGCCTTGTCGAGATCCTGTTCGGCGCGTGAGTCAGGCGAGTTGGCCGTATACACGAGGCGCTTCGAGTCCGGCGACAACTTGAAACTCGAGACGGCTGATTCATGCTTCGTGATCTGCCACGCTTCGCCGCCGCTCGGGTCGATGCCGAACACCTGTGCGCGCTTATCGGTGCGATCGGAAATAAAGGCGAGCCACGACCCATCCGTGGACCACTGCGGAGCCCGATCGGCCCGTGGCCCGGACGTGACGCGACGGGCGTCGCCGCCAGTGGTCGACACGATCCAGACGTCGGAGTTGTTGACGTTGTCGGCCGTGTTGCGTTCAGTGACGACGTAGGCGATGCGTTTGCCGTCGGGACTGATGGCGATGTCGCCAACGCCCTTGATCGACATCACGTCGTCGACGGTCCACCGTTTCGGGCCGTTGTCCTGGGCGCCGAGCAGGGTCGACGTGGCCAGAAGTGATCCACAAACCAACCGTGCAATCATTGAAGAGGTCATTGAGTCTGAATGAGATGCGGAGGGAAGCGTCCTCGACCAGCGAAATCGATTGGGCGACACGTTCATTCGCAATTGCGCCAAAGGGCAGGTCAACCCGGCAGTCGAACGCTCGGCCACGGATGACGCCTGATGTATTTCAGGTCGTCGGTGTCTGTCTCCACGATGTAAAGCGACTTGGCACCCCAGCCGATGATCCGTTCATTGTCTTTCAGGTCCAGAACGCCGAGCAAGCGTCCGCGACGGTCCACGACGTAATACGCAGTCCCCGGGTGATCGGCTGACGGCTGCCGCCGGAGGATGACGTCACCGTCCGGCGAGAACGTCAGCTCGCCCTGGATATGCGGCGGCATCACGTCCGGCCACTCGTCGTCCGGGGTCTGCAACTGCGGTGGAAGAGGCGTCGATGACGGATTGGCCGCGCGTGAAGCAGCCGTTCGTGCCCGGCTCGCATCTTTCTCTTTCTGGGTCATTCGGATGACCGGCACGGGAAGTGGTGTGCCGAGTGTCCAGCGACCTTCGGGCGAGCGCCAGTCGACGCGGAACGGATTGATCCGCACGACGGCGATCCATCCATCGGGATGCATGATGTATTGCTCGCCGACACGCAGTCGAAGCGCGCGCGAGCTGCTTGATGAAATCTCTCCCTTGGCGTCTCGCGTAATCGTTCTAGCCGACGGCCGATCGAGGATCTTGGTGATGGTGTCGACTTTGCCCGTTGTCCTGTGAAACCGTAGCACGGTCGACGAATCCCTCACGCCCGTGACTGACGCTCCGGTTGGTACATCGGGCGACTTGAGCGACGTGACATGTCCGAAGCGATCCGCAAAGCGAACGAATCCCTGCGTCGCCCGGAGAACTGGATTATCGGCCGGCACGGTCGCGACAATCTTGTCTCCGTCGAGCAGGAGTACGCGCCGCCCCATGAAGTCGGACATGAGGCTCGAGTCGCCACCCAGGCCAAAAAGCGGCCCGGCCATTCCGTATTCACCCGGCCCCTGACCGCGACGCGATATCTGTTTGGGCTCTCCGCCGCGAAAGTCGGCAACGACCAACTGCAAGTCCTGTGGATCGGTCACAAGGATCCGACCGTCGCTGAGCTCGCGAACCGATGTAATGACGGTAAACCCCGTCGCGAGCCGCCCGTTATGCGGCGGCAGGGCGACCCGCCTTGGTGGTGCCTGGCCCAAACCGATCGAGGGGCCAATGACAAACGCAAGAACGATGATTCGCCGCATAACGCCTCCGCGGAGCTACGGTCGATTGCTTCCCGTCTTTTGTCTGGAACGGATCACCAGCCAGTGGAGCGCGCCAAAGCCGATCACCACAGCCATCTTGATCGCGTCGGAGCCGGACATCCGCGTCGCTAACAGAAGCGACAGCGCCACCCCCACCGCCGCGAAGAACGGACCACCGGTCACCCGGAACAATGCCGGCTCCACTCCAGGCGGCAAGGCACCCCGAGACTCGCGCCAGCGGAACACCGGCAGCGACAAACAGACCCCACCGTACAGCAAAAGTCTCGACACCGCCGACAGGCTCAGGTTTCGAAGCAGATCCGCCTGGAGAGCGAGCGCGAGCGAAATCGCGGCGAAGATCAGGATCGAGACGTAGGGCGTGCGGAATGTCGGATGGATCTTCGCAAAAAAGGCAGGCAGCACACCCTCCTGTGCCATCGCCATCGTCAGGCGCGGGACGTTCAACATGTTGGACGCCACCCAGCCATAGACGGAAATCAGCGCAGCCACCGTAATCAGGATCGCACCGCCCGGCCCGAACATTACCCGAGCCGACGCCGCCAGCGGCCGGTTCGTCGCCGCCGGTTCGGTCAGGGTCACCAGCACGGTCAACTGCGCGGCGAGGTACACCAGGGTCACGAGCGCCAGGCCGGCGATTAACGCGAATGGCGCATCCCGGCGCGCGTCCTTGGCCTCCGCCATCGGGATCAGCGCCGACTCGAAACCGCCGTACGCGAACATCAGCAGGACCATCGCGTTGAGCCAGCCGCCTAACGTTGGGTCGCTTGCGACGGCGGGCGCCACAGCCTTCCCCATCGTCAGCCAGATAATGCCGAGTGTGCCGAAGGCGATCAGGGGCAGCAGCTTCACGATCGCGAAGACGTTGCTTACCGTCGCGCCCGATCCCACCGAGCGGATATTCACCAGCGCCTGGAGCCCGATGAAGACTGCCGTCACCGCCACCTGCGCCGGGCGTCCCGACGCAGCCGGCCACAACTCGACCAGGTACGTCGTGAACAGGTTCGCCTGCACCGCCGCCGTTATGCAGCGGACGAAATATCCCATCCACGCGAACTGGATTCCAATGAACGGACCGAACGCCGCTGTTCCATAGAGGTACGCACCGCCAGCCCGTGAGAATCGCGAGGCAACCTCGGCGAACGAGAAGATCATCGTGCCGGTGAGCAAAGCGGCCACCAGCCAGGCGTACATCGACGACCAGCCCAGCGTGCCGCCGAGCGTCCCTGGCAGCACGAAAACGCCCGTGCCGATGATGGTGTTCAAGACCAGGGCCGCGAAGCTCCAGCGACCGATGGCTTTGACGAGAGTCGGTTGAGCCGGTGCGGTAGCCGTCATTGGATACGGGGCATGGGGTATGGGGCACGGGGTACCGCGCGCGTGCGAAAAACTGTCCTCCGGATTGGGCAACCGAAACCCACATCTACACGTGGGCGTAAGGCGGACCGGGCCCCATGCCCCGTGCCCCGTGCCCCAAGCCCATCATGCAATCCATTCTGCGCGATATCCGTTACGGCATCCGGTCGCTCGCCAAGGCCCCCGGACTGTCCTTCGTGGCCAGCCTCGCCCTGACACTGGGCATCAGCCTGACCGCGCTGATGTTCTCGATCATCTACGGCGCGCTGATGAAGGGGCTGCCGTTCGTGGAAGGCGATCGCATCGTCCAGATGACGCGCTTCAATCCGACGAATGGCAGTAACAACATGGGGACGCCTATCGGCGATTTCGTCGATTATCGCGACCAGCAGAAGTCGATGTCATCGCTGGCCGCGTACTACACAGGCACCGTCAACGTCAGTGGCGATGCGGAAGCGGAACGCTTCACCGGCGCCTTTGTCACCGCTTCAACATTCGAAATTCCGCGCGTCCCCCCGCATCTGGGACGCTACCTGCAGCCCGGAGACGACGTTCCCGGCGGACCCCGCGTGGTCGTACTCGGCTACGGCATGTGGCAGCGCCGGTACGGCAGCGATTCGGCGATCGTAGGAAAGGCGATTCGCGCCAACGGGATTCCCTACACGATCGTCGGCGTCATGCCTGAAGGCTTCCTGTTCCCGGACGACGCGGCGTTGTGGCTGCCGCTACAGCTCGATCCGGTCGCGTTGCCCCGTGGGCAGGGCAACTGGCTGACTGTGGCCGGGCGGCTCAAGGACGGCGTGACGATCGAGCAGGCATCCAATGAAGTGAACGCAATCGCGCAGCGCCTGGCGAAGGACTACAAGGAGACGAACGAAAATATCGGCGCGCGCGTGGTAAACTTCGTCGACGCGGAGATGGGCCCTGAGCCGCGGCAACTGCTCTATACCATGCTCGGCGCGGTCATCTTCGTGCTGCTCATCGCCTGCGCCAACGTGGCGAACCTCCTGCTCGACCGGGCCGCACACAAGTCCAAGGAGGTCGGCATCCGGACCGCGTTAGGCGCGACCCGCAGCGCGGTGATCCGCCAGTTCCTGACCGAGGCGTTCGTCCTGTCCACTATCGGCGCCGTGTTCGGGACCATCCTGGCCTGGGTCGGCATCACGCTCTTCAACGCGGCGATTGTCGACTCGCAACCGCCCTTCTTCATCGATATCGCGCTGCATCCGCCCGTACTCGGCTTCGTGGTGCTGATCGCCCTTGGCGCGACGATGTTCTCGGGGGTCATTCCGGCGTACCAGTCGTCGCGCGCGGACCTGAATGAAGTGCTGAAGGATGAATCGCGCGGCTCGTCGAGCCTCAAGATCGGCAAGATGAGCAAGGCGCTGGTGGTGTTCGAGATCGCGTTGTCATGCGGCTTGCTGGTGGCGTCCGGCCTGATGATCAAGAGCGTGACCAGGCTGCGGAACATGGATCCCGGGTTCCGGACCGAGGACATCTTCACGGCTCGCGTGGGTTTCCCTGCGACCTACACCGACACCGCGCTGCAGAAGCGTTTCCATGAGCAGCTGCGGGAGCGGCTGTTACAGATCCCCGGGGCGAAGTCGGCGGCGATCATGGCCGGACTGCCCGCGGTCGGGGGCAATGGCGGGAACTTCACCGTCGAAGGTGTGACGTACAACGAAGAACGGGATGTACCGAACTCCTCCTGGAACGCGGTTTCACCCGGGTTCTTCGAGACGTTCGAGATCAGGCAGATCAAGGGTCGCCTGCTCGACGAAAATGATCGGGAGGCCGGCCTGCCGGTGGCGGTCGTGAACCAGGCCTTTGCCGAGCAGTACTTCCGGGGTAAGGACGCGTTAGGCGGCCGGATCCGGCAGGGTGGCCGGACCAGCCCGCAACCCTGGCTGACGATCGTCGGGATCGTCCCGACATTGTACAGCGGCGACCCGGATGAGCCGCGGGAGGCCGAGTATTACGTGCCGCTGGCGCAGCGCCATTCGAGTTTCGCCAGCCTCGCGGTGAGGACCACCGGGAACCCGATGGCGATCACCCAGCAGGTGCGCCAGACGGTAGCTTCGCTCAATCCCGACATCCCGATCTACTTCGTGTACTCGATGAAGGAAGCGTTTGCGCGCCCGACGTGGTTCATCCGCGTCTTCGGGACGATGTTCATGATCTTCGGATTCATTGCGCTGTTCCTGGCGTCGGTCGGACTGTACGCGGTGATGTCGTTCGCGGTGAGCCGCCGGGTACGCGAGGTCGGGATCCGCATGGCGTTAGGCGCGCAGGCGGGTGACGTGATCAGGATGATCTTCGGGCAGGGGGCGTGGCAGCTCGGCGTCGGCCTCGTTCTGGGGCTCGGGCTGGCGGCCGGCGTGGCGCAGCTGCTGACGATCCTCCTCTTCGACGTGCAACCGCGCGACCCGTCGATCTTCGGGGCCGTGGTGGTCGTGCTGGCGCTGGCTGGTCTGTCGGCCTGCATGATTCCCGCGCGCAGGGCGACGCGTGTCGATCCACTGGTGGCGCTCAGGACGGACTAAAGCGGGGTGCGAAGGGTGCTTAGGGTGCGCAGGGTGCGGACGGCCGCAGCCACCCTAGCCGCGCCGGTCGATCCAGAGCGCTAGACTCGCGTCAGGTCTGACACGTGGCAATCCTTCGGGCTGGCGTCGATAATCCGGCAGCCCATCTGCATGCAGGCGTTGGTCGCGTCCCGCTCGCTTTCGTAGGTCGTGGGGCTGCTGAAGGCGCGAAGTGAACCACGGCGACTGATGATGACGTCGAGCGTCCATTGCCCCGACCCGCGAACCTGAAATGTCCGCGCCGTGAGAACGAAACCCTTGTATGAGCGCGGAGGAGCCACGGGAACCACCAAATTTGAGGTGATTGAAAGCTAATCCGCTGTCGGTACGAAAATGCGGCTGTTTTGGACGCCGCGCGTGAAGCGACTTCAGGGTTTCCGGCTTTCTCTGCGCTGACGCGCGAGCTACACTCTCTCGCACAACCGCCCACGCGGAGAGGGTGACATGTTTCGATTTCACGGACGCATCGCGATCGCAGCCTCGGCATCGCTGCTCACACTGACCGGAGCCTGGAGCCTTGGCTCTCGTGTATCGCGCGGATCGCCGCCTGTGCGAGTCACCGCACTCGACTCGCTCATCCTGCGCACGTACCAGTGGCGCCAGATCGGTCCGGACAAGGGCGGCCGCTCCATCGGGGTCAGCGGCGTGAAGGGCCGGCCACAGGAAGCGTATTTCGGCGCCGTCGGCGGGGGCTTGTGGAAGACCACCAACGGTGGGAACGACTGGGTCCCGGTAACCGACGGCCAGATCGGGTCGACGTCAGTGGGCGCAGTCGCGGTTTCGGAATCGAACCCGGACGTCGTCTACATCGGGACCGGCGAGACGTGTATTCGCGGCAACATCATCCCGGGCGACGGCGTCTACAAATCCACCGACGCCGGCAAGACGTGGACAAAGGTCGGCTTCAGCGACAAGCAGAACATCTCCGAGATCCGCGTCCACCCGACCAACCCGGACATCGTGTGGGTCGCCGCGTTCGGATTCCACGCCGCGCCTAACGCTGAACGGGGCGTGTTCAAGAGCAGCGACGGCGGCCGGACCTGGCGCAAGGTGCTGTATCGCGACGACAAGACCGGCGCGATCGACATCTCGGTCGACCGGACGAACCCGATGGTCCTGTACGCCGCGCTGTGGCAGGCCTACCGGAACGAATACAAGATGGAAAGCGGCGGCCCCGGCTCCGGACTCTTCAAGTCGACGGACGGCGGCGAATCATGGACCGAAATCACTCGGCGCCCCGGCCTTCCAACGGGCGTCGTAGGCCGCATCGGCGTCGACGTCTCCGGCGCAGACCCGAACCGCGTGTACGCGCTGATCGAAAACGAGAACGGTGGCTTGTACAGCTCTGACAATGGCGGCAACACGTGGACGCTGGTCAATGGCAACCGCAGCATCCGCCAGCGCGCCTTCTATTACACGCACATCACCGCTGATCCGAAGAACCGCGACGTCGTGTACGCGCTGAATACGTCGCTGTTCAAGTCGACCGACGGCGGCAAGACGCTGACCAACGTGGGCGGCGGAACGCACGGCGATCACCACGACCTCTGGATCGATCCCGATAACCCACAGCACCTGGTCAACGGGAACGACGGTGGCGGCGCGGTTTCAATGCAGGGGGGATCGGGTACGTGGTCGAACCAGAACATTCCCACCGCGCAGTTCTATCACGTGATCACCACGGGCCACGTGCCGTTCCACGTCTGCGGATCACAGCAGGACAACAGCACGGCATGTGTGCCGAGTTCCGCTGGTGGCGGTGGCCGTGGAGGGCGCGGCGGCGGTGGGCAGCCGGCTCTTTCGCCCGTGGTTGGAGGCGGCGCAGCGGGTCCGCGGTGGGAGTCATACCAGGTTGGCGGCGGCGAACCCGGTTACATCGCGCCGGATCCTAAGGACATCGACGTCTTTTTCGCCGGCACGAATAACGGCGGCTTCATGACGTACTACAATCGCAAGACCGGTCAACTGCGCGAAGTGAATCCTTATCCGCGCCAGTATCAGGGCGAGCCGTCCAGCGAAGTAAAGGAACGGTGGCAGTGGACGTATCCGATCATCTTCTCGCCGGTCGACTCGAACGTCCTCTACACGTCGTCGCAGCGCGTCTGGAAAACGACCAATGGTGGCCAGCGTTGGGATCCGATTTCGCCGGACCTGAGCAAGCATGATCCCAGGACCATGGGACCCTCCGGCGGCCCGATCACGCACGACATGAACTGGCCGGAGATTTACGCCGTCGTGTTTTCGCTCGCGCCTGGCAAGCGGAACGTGAACGTCATCTGGGCAGGAACGGATGATGGGTTGGTCCACGTTACACAGGACGGCGGTCGGACCTGGACCAATGTCACGCCGCGCGACATGCCGGAGTTCGGACGCGTAAGCCAGATCGATGCTTCTGCGTTCGCCGACGGGTCGGCGTATGTGGCGGTCAAGCGTCCACTCCTCGACGATATGGCTCCGTACATCTTCCGAACACACGATTTCGGCCGCACGTGGACGAAGATAATCAACGGGATCCTACCTAACGATTACGTCCACACCGTGCGCGAGGACCCCACCCGCCGAGGGCTGATCTATGCCGGTACGCGATTCGGAGTCTACCTCTCGTATGACGACGGCGGGACCTGGGAATCGCTTTCGCTCAACCTGCCGCGCGTGCCGGTGAACGACATGATCGTCGAAAAGAACGCGCTCGTACTCGGCACGCACGGCCGCAGCTTCTACGTGCTCGACAACATCGAACCCCTGCGCCAGATGACGCCGGCGCTTTCGAGTTCGCCGGATCCGTACCTCTTCCGCCCGGCGAAGGCGATTCGTTCCGGCGGCGGCGCGCAGATCCAGTACTGGCTCAAGCGTCCGGCGCAAAGCGTGTCGATTCAGGTCGTGGATGCTGCCGGACGCACCGCATTTACCCTCGCGGGCGGGGCCGAACCACCAGGTGGCCGAGGAGGAGCTGAAGCAGCTGGAGGCGGTCGCGGTGGACGTGGCGGCGGTGTCGCACAGGCATCAATGCGAGCCGGCCTGAATACGGTGCAATGGAATCTTCAGTACCCGGGCGCAACGACGTTCCCTGGCATGATACTCTGGGGCGCGTCGACCTCCGGACCGTTGGCAGTGCCCGGGACTTACACGGTGCGAATGAACGTTGACGGCCGCACGCTGACCCAACCGCTCGAAGTCATCAAGCATCCGCTTTATAAGGATGTAACGCAGGCGGACCTGGAGGCGCAGTTCGCGTTGGCGATTCGCATCCGCGACAAGTTGAGTGAGGCAAACCAGGCCGTCATCCGGATCCGCGACATCAAGGGCCAGGTGACCGATCGCCTCGGCAAGTCGCAGGACCGCCGCCTGAAGACTGTCGGTGACACGCTGGTCAAGCAGATCAGCAGTGTTGAAGAGGCGATCTATCAGGTGCGGAACCAGAGCGGCCAGGATCCGCTCAACTTCCCGATCAAGATCAACAACCGGATCGGCACCTTGAATCGTTCTGTGAACACGGGTGACGGCGCGCCGATTGCCAACGCTGAACCGATCTTCAACGACCTGGTGCAGGAGTTGAAAGTGGAAACCGATCGGCTCGAGCAGATCCTGAATACCGAGCTGCCGAAGCTGAACGCCGAGTTGAAGCGGTTGGGGCTTACTGAGGTGAATGCTGGTCGAATTATTTCATAGCGCTTTCGAACGGCTCCTGACCTGCTTTTGAGTTCAGAAGAACATTTTACCACAGGGGACACGGGGATCACGGAGGGACATCGCTGCTCAGCCTAACGCCGCGGCATTACCCTCTGGACCCCCGTGACCTCCGTGTCAGAGGCTTTCTGGTGCCCAGCTCGCGGAACTTCATCTTGTTGACACGCGCCATTGCACTACTTGCGCTGGTCATGGCATGCGGGCGGACGGATCGAGCGGTCGTCAGGCATGCGGTGGCCCGGGACATTTCCGCGACCCTTGCGTCAATCATTCCGACGGCGCCAGCGGTAGCGAACTGCGTCGACTGCCCGGGGTCTTCCCTCGCACCCGGAGAGACGCAACAGGGCGGCGGCTCGCCGGCGTCGGCACCTAACGATACTGCCGGAGCTCGTGTCGAGCAGCGAGCGCCAGGTCATCGACCGGCCCTCGAACTGGTCGCTTCCTTCGATGGACTCGGCGTGGGCTTCGACGGTCCACAAGGTCCGTCCAATGGCAGGAATCCATCCGACAACAGCCTCGCTGTAGGACCTGATCACATCATCCAGACCGTGAACTCGCGGCTGGCGATCTTCACGAAAAAGGGTACGCGCTTCGATACCACCGGCCGAGTGCTGTATGGGAGCGTGCCAACCAACACGCTCTTCTCGGGATTCACAGGCACGTGTGAAGCTCGGAATAACGGCGACGCCGTGGTGCGCTACGACCAGTTGGCCAACCGCTGGCTGGTAGTCATGCCGATCTTCCGCCGGGCGGCGGCGAGAGCTGATCAGCCGCCGCAATGGAAAGGCTCTGATTCGGTGTACCTCGCGCCGTCGGGCGTCCAGGGACAGCCGGGCGGTGCATCGGCGCTTGTGGTGCCGCCCCGCGACACGACAACGCCAGGACGCGGCCGGGGGGCGGGAGCACCGCCGGCCGCCGACACCGGACCGTACTCGATGTGCTACGCCGTGAGCACCAGTCCCGACCCGTTAGGCAGCTGGTATCGCTACGAATTCCTGCGGCCGCTGTTCCCGGATTATCCCCGGCCGGCTGTCTGGCCCGACGGGTATTACATCCCGACGAGCACGGGCGACGACGTGATCGAAAAGCACGCCTGCGTGGTCGACCGCGTCCGGATGCTGAAAGGCGAAGCCGCCACCGAGCAGTGCGTCGTCATCGACGGCGTAAACTTCCTGAACAACGCCGACCTCGATGGCACGCAGCTCCCGCCTGGTGGTGCCCCGAATCCGATGCTGGCAACCGGCGGGACACAGCTGCGCGGTGACCTGGATGACGATGGGATCTATGCCTGGTCGTTCCACGTCGATTGGACGAATCCAGCCAGGACGCGCGTGACCGGGCCGGAGAAGGTCAGGGTCGCTCCCTATCGCTACCTGTGTGGCGGCCAGCTCACCAACTGCGTGCCCCAACCTGGCACTGAACGCCGACTCGACGCGCAGGGCGACAAGTTGATGGCGCGCGTAGTCTATCGAAATGTGAACGGCCGCGAGCGAATTGTGGCCGTCCACTCGGTCAACACCGAAGCAGCTGGCGGAGGTGTACGGTGGTACGAGTTTGACGTCGCGCGCAACCGGTCGTTGACGCTCATCCAGCAGTCGACGTACGCGCCGGACAGCTTCTATCGGTGGATGGCCAGTCCGGCGATGGATCGCATGGGCAACATCGTCATCGGCTATTCGTTCGGTGGAACGCCACACTTCGCCGGGCAGCGTATCGCCGCGCGCATTGCGTCTGACTCGTCAGGCAGGCTGACCTTCCGTGAGACGATCCTCGCGACCGGCGAGGCATCGCAGACGAACACGCTCCGCTGGGAAGACTACACCCAGACCGCGGTCGACCCGACGGACGATTGCACGATCTGGTACGTCGGCGACTACCTCAAGGCCGGCGCGACGAACTATTCGACGCGCATCGGCGCCGTGAGAGTTTCCAGTTGTTCAAGGTAAGGGTCAGACCAGGGTCAGACCGGGGTCAGACACCACTCTGACCCCGAGTCACCGAGTCAACAGTTTCTCGTAGTAAACAAGCGGCGTGATCCGATACGTCACGCGCCCGCGCTCCGTGAATCCGCATTTCTCATAGAAAGCACCGGCGCCGGCTTCGGCGTCGTACGCGTCAAGGCGAACGGCGTCGCCGCCTTCCTCACGAACCGCCTCGATGGCCGCCATGACACAGCGGTTGCCGATGCTCAGGCCTTGATGTGCCGGGTCGACCGCCATGTTGGTGAGGTACCAGGGATGTTTGCTTTGGGTGAAGTAGGAGACATCGATCGCCCACGGTTTGCGCGTCGCGATCTTGAGCGTGGCGACGATTGTTTTGCCGCGCCGAGCAATGAGCGTCTTGCCGCCCTGCCGAATCTCCCACGCCACCCCGCGCTCACTGGCGAGGCCGGACCAGTGTCCCGCGCCGAACCGCCGAGTGAGATCTTCGGAGGCTTTCACCCGAACCGCCACGATGCCCGGAATGTCGTCGGGCGTGGCGACGTCGATGCGAATGCGCGGCGTGCGGGTGCGGGCGTTCGTCATAGGAAGAAATTAGCGGGCGGATCCGGCACCACGACGGCGATCGCAGGCGGATTTCTCTTGCGCGCGTCGGCGGCCGAACCGAGCTTTTTCCGTCCACGCAGCCACGGAGTTCCGGTGCGCCTGACTCGACTGCTCCTGTTGTGCCTCATCCCGGGCTTTGCTCCCGTCGCGTCCGCACAACTGCCGCTGGCGCCGGCTGCCAAATCCGGCCAGTCAGTCACCCCTGTCTTCGAAGGCTGGTACCGGAATCCGGACGGGACGTTCAGCATCTCGTTCGGCTACTACAACCGGAACGCGTCGGAGGTCATCGAGATTCCGGTAGGCGCGGACAATTTCATCAGGCCGGGCGATTCCAATCAAGCTCAACCCACGCGCTTCGAGGCGCGACGCCACTGGGGCGTCTTTGCGATAAAGGTTCCCGCCAACTTCGGGGCGTCGCAGAAGGTGACGTGGACGCTACGCATGAAGGGCGAGACGTTCGCGATCCCGGCGAGCCTGCATCCAGACTGGGAGATCGACGCACTGGCCGGCGAAGCCGGCACGGGTAATACGCCACCGGTAATCAGACTTTCGCCAGACGGACCAGCCGCACAGGGTCCCGGCGGCGCGACCGGTGGGCCGTTGCAGGCAACTGTCGGCCAGCCACTCGACCTAACGATTTGGGCGACCGACGACGGGCGCGGCGCCGGCTCGGTGGCCGGGGCCCGTGGCAATGGCGCCGCGGTCACGCTGACATGGTTCAAGCACCAGGGCCCGGGTGCGGTGACGTTCACGTCTTCCGGCGGGACCCCGGCCGCCGATGGGAAGGCAACGACTGCCGCGACGTTTTCCGCGCCAGGCACGTACGTCGTGCGCATTCGTGCCAATGATTCGGCAATGGCCAGTGCGGGTCATTCGCAATGTTGTTGGACGAATGGGTTTGTCGTTGTTCAAGTGAGATGAATAAGAGCAAGAAGCGAGAAGCGAGAAGCAAGAAGCAAGAAGTAAGAAGTACGACGCAACACACCAGTTACGAGCGAGATGTCCGAATGTCGCGGTTTCTGTTTCCGATGTTCGCCCTCCCCCTGCTGCTGCCGGTCGCGCTGCAGGCGCAATCCGTGACGTTCACCAAACACGTCGCGCCGATTCTCCAGCAGAAATGCCAGGAGTGCCATCAACCGGGTTCCATCGCACCGATGTCGCTCATTACCTACGAGGACGCCCGGAAGTACGCGCGACGCATCAAGACCAAGGTCGCCGCACGCCTCATGCCGCCGTGGCACATCGACAAAACGGTCGGCATCCAGTCGTTCAAGAACGACCGCGGCCTGACCGATGAGCAGATCGCGACGCTCGTGAAATGGGTCGATGACGGAACGCCGTTAGGCAGCGCCGCCGACATGCCGCCGGCGCCGAAGTTCCCTGACCCGAACCGCTGGCACTATGCCGACCAGTTCGGCCCGCCGGACCTCGTGCTGCGTTCCAAGGCGTACGACATGGCCGCCCGCACGCAGGACAAGTGGTTCCGCCCGGTGACCGAAACGGGACTCAAGGAAGCCCGCTGGGTCCGCGCCATCGAGATCAAGCCGGTGAAGCCTGAGCATCGCAAGATCGTGCACCACGTGCTCACGCTGCTCGAGCAACGGGAAACAGACGGGATCACGAACCTCGCGCACGAGGCGCACGGCGTGCAGCGCAGCGCGGGACTGTTCATGGAATGGGCCGTCGGGAAAGTCGGCGAGATCTTCGCTGCCGATGCCGGAAAGCTCATGCTCCCCGATTCGAAGATCCGCTGGGAGGTCCACCTTCATGCCATCGGCGAGGAGATGAAAAACGTCGAAGTGGAGCTCGGGATCTATTTCTACCCGAAAGGAGTCGTCCCCGAACGCCGCACGGTGCTCCGCATGTTCGACGTGTCGCGCGGGTCAGAGCTCGACATTCCGCCTAACCAGATGGCGATGACGCAGAACTTCTACGTCATGCAGGCACCGGCGCGACTGGAGAACTTCCAGCCGCACATGCACATGCGTGGGAAGGCGATGTCGCTCGAAGCGGTGTATCCCGACGGACGGAAGGAAGTCCTGAGCGCCGTCAACAATTTCCAGTGGAACTGGCACGTCAACTACGTCTACGCCGAAAACGCCGCGCCATTGCTCCCGAAGGGGACGATGCTCGTGTTCACGGCCTGGCACGACAACACGGCGAACAATCCGAACAACCCTGACCCCAACCAATGGGTGGGATGGGGTGACCGAACGGTCGACGAGATGGCCCACGTGTGGATAGACGTGACGTATCTCAATCAGACTGATTTCGATAAGCTCGTTGCCCAGCGCAAAGCCTCGGCTCGAGTGGTCCCATAACGGGCATGGGGCATGGGGCATGGGGTACGGGGGCCCAAATTCCTCGCCCCATGCCCCATGCCCCATGCCCCATGCCCCCGTGCG
>DASRPK010000181.1:0-6650 GCA_035646395.1 Gemmatimonadaceae bacterium
AGCGGGTTGATGCCGGTCAGTGCCGCAATGATCAGCACGGCCACGAGCCCGAGTCCGCCCGTAACTGGCAGACCGCCCCTCATGCCGCGCCGATCCTGGACGTTTGTGCTCCTTCTGAGATCCTGCCAACGCATGGGGCTCCTCGCAAACGGCGTAGGTTATGCAACCATCGTACACGTTGCGGGCGCTAACGGACGCAGGCAAGCGAGGCCAACCGTCAGCGCGCGATGCGACGCTGGTTCCAGACCTTCCATTGTGCGACGGTCATCACAGTGCGAAACCCGATATGCGACGCACCGGAATCTCGCGTGTTCCCGCTGCGGGCACTCACCCGGTAGCCTCGGCAATACGAGTCATTACAGAGGTGTGAGCCACCGCGGATGGATCGCAGCGGAGTGGACGCGGTGTGGCTGTTCACCGGATTCCGTGACTGCCCGGATGCGCGATAGGCCAGCGGATCGAAGGCGTCGAGCGTCCACTGCCAGACGTTCCCCGACATGTCGTACAAACCGTACGCGTTAGGCGCGTATGAGCCTGCCGGTGCCGTGGTCGCATCCTGTGTTGGAAAGGCTCCCGTGTAGATATGCGTCTGCGGATGCGACGCATCGTAAGGCGCTGCACCCCACGCGTGCTCCGCGTGTCCCGTGCCGCCGCGTGCGGCGTATTCCCACTCGGCTTCCGTGGGCAGGCGGCCCCCCGCCCACGTGGCGAACGCCAACGCATCGTCCCACGCCACGTGCACGGCCGGGTGATCCTCGAGCCCTTCGATGGAACTGCCAGGACCTTTCGGATGTTTCCAGTCAGCACCGGGCACCCAGCGCCACCATTGCGACCAGTCTCGAAGGTCGACTTTCTGGTCCGTTGGCGTAAAGACCAGCGAACCAGGAACGAGTGCTTCTTTGGGCGGACGCGGCGTTCCCGGTGGAAGCTGCCTGAGCAAGTCGTCGGCGTCAGGCGCGCGCTCAGCAATGGTGATATAGCCGGTCGCGTCGACGAATTGCCGGAATCGCGCGTTGGTCACGGTGTTCACATCGATGAAAAATCCGTCGACTTCCACCGTATGAACCGGTCCTTCTTCAGGTCCGGCGACAGGACTTTCACTTCCCATCTCGAACCGGCCACCCGGAATCCAGACCATGCCTGGTGGAGCTTCACCCGGTGCCTCGGTGGCGGGCGATTCGCTTGATACGCATGCCGCGCTCAGTAATAGCGCGGTCCTCAACGCGTGAATCGCGAATCGTGAATGGTGAAGCGTGAACGACGTACTCACGTTGTTTACCGGAGTCCGCGGAAGTCGGCGCGGTAGCCAGTCTCACGTTGGAGCTTTGCGAGCTCTGCCTCCAGGGTCGGCAGCAAACGCTTCCCTTCTTCGGTCCCCATCAGGTTGTTCAACTCGAATGGATCGGCTTCGAGATCGTAGAGCTCATTCATGCCTTCGAGCTCGAGATAATGGATGTACTTGTGACGCGCGGTTCGAACCGCCTGGTACCCCATGGTGAGCGTCCGCGGAAACACCTGGTCCGTGTAGTACTCGACCAGAACCGACGTGCGCCACGCGGGTGCGCTGTCTCCAAGCACCGGGAGGAGCGACATGCCGTGTCGTTGCACCGTATCGCGCACGCCGGCGAGCGCAAGGATCGTGGGCGCCAGGTCGATCGTCTGCGCCATTTGCGCGGGCGCCGCATTGCGCCGCAGCATCTTCGGATACCTGACGATGAGCGGAATGCGGATCGTTTCCTCATACGCCAGTCGACGCTCCTCGTTCAAGCCATGTTCACCATAGAAGTAACCGTGATCGCTGGTGAAGATGACGACGGTGTTTTCATACTCGCCCATCTGACGCAGCGCGCTATCGATCCGCGCCAGGCTCTCATCGACTCCAAGCAGCATTTCCAGGCGGCCGCGGATGTCGCGTTCCGGAGTGCCGGTGGCCGGGCTCAGTGGAGGCAAGCCGGGAATGGCGCGCTGGAGGGCCGGCTTCTTTGATGGCGGCACGGTGGCATTCGGCCGCCGCGGTATGAGGGATGATGCATAACGACCGCTATGTCGTTCCGCCGGAATGAATCCGCCGGACTGATTCTGGAGTTGCGCCACACTGCCGTCATCGCGCTGCTGCACGTTAGGGTGCAACGCCTTGTGCGCGAGGAACACCATGAATGGCTTGCCGCGCGACCGCTGCATGAAGTTCACGACGTAGTCGGTGAGCACGTCGGTGACATAACCCCTCGCGACCTGTCGCTGCCCATCCACGTTGAGGTTGGGATCGATCGCCTCACCCTGCCCCTTCATCGCCACCCAATGCGTCCACCCCGGGCGGCGCGAGTCGTCGTTCCCCATGTGCCACTTACCGAAAAACCCGGTCTCGTAGCCGGCATTCATCAGCGGGATCGCGAATGTGCTCAGGCGATGACTGGCCGAATCGCGCGCGGTGTTGTCGATGATCCCGTTCCTGTGGGCATACTGACCGGTCAGGATCGCAGCGCGACTCGGCGAGCAGAGCGGCGTAGTCGCGAACGCGTTCAGGAAGCGCGAGCCCGCGCGCGCCAGGCGATCGATGGCTGGAGTCTGCACGAACGGATGCCGGGCGATTCCAATGTCATCCCAGCGGAGATCGTCAACCAGAATGACCACAACATTCGGAGGACGTTCACCCTTCGTACATCCTGCGACCAGGAGCAGGGCCAGAGCCCAGAGGCCAGTGGCCAGAGACGACAGCGGACGAGTCACGAGCGCCGAATCACGGTTCAGTGTTGTTCCTGACAAAGATCTTATCACGCGGAGACGCGAAGCGCGCGGAGGAAATCATGACTGCAGCAAGTAGAATCTCCGCGCTCACCGCGGCTCCGCGTGAGCCCAGAGTCACGAAAATGCTCTGGAATTGAGTTCATCGCCACCGTTCGACTCGGCCCAGAAACTCCGTGTCGCCAATTTCCGTGCACAACGCGGTCAACTCGTCGCGCCGTGCACCGCGCCATTCGAGATCGTCGGTGGTTTCCGGCAACGGTGCGTCTTCCCTCAGCGTCGCGAGCCTGCGATACAGCTGAACCTCGATGCGATGGTCGCGCAGACTCTCGGCTAATGCCGCCGAGCCGCGAATGGGCGCCTTCCACTTCATCACGTTGTCGGGAATGTCCTCGACATGACCGTGGAGCGTCAGCACCTGCGCGGCAGACTTGGCGCCCCAGCGTGGAACTCCGGGAATTCCGTCGGCATCGTCGCCGACGAGTGCCAGCCAGTCAGGAATAAGCGAAGGTGAGATGCCGAATTTTGCGACGACGCCGGCTTCGTCGATCATCACGCGCCGCATCCGGTCCAGACAGACGACTCGCGTTCCGCGAACGCATTGCCGGAGATCCTTGTCCGGTGAACAGATCACGACCTGGTCAACCACCGGGTCGGCGGCGGCGCGGGCGGCAAATGTCGCCAGTGCATCATCGGCCTCGAACTCGATCATCCGCCAGGTCACCATGCCTAACGCTTCCGTTGCGCGTTCGGCGAGCGGGAACTGCGACATCAGGTCATCGGGAACCCCGTAACTGGTCTTGTACCCGTCGAACAGGTCGTTGCGGAAGGACTCGATGACGGTATCGAACGCGACGCCGACGTGGGTGACGTCCGGCTCGCGGAGCAGCGCGTGCATCGAACGGAGGATGCCGCGCGTCGCGCCGACTTCCACGCCGTTGTAGATCGCCTTCGGCGCGCCAAAATACGAACGAAAGAGCTCGTACGTCCCATCGACGAGATGAACCTTCACGTCAGGCGATCAGCGCGCGACGCGGTTGCCGGCGATCCAGACCGACGAGATCCGCCGGATGTTGCGGATATCCGACAACGGGTTGCCGTCGAGCACGACGAAGTCCGCCCACTTTCCCGGTTCGATCGTGCCGAGGTCGCGATCGAGACCCATGCAACGCGCGGCGACGCTGGTGGCGGACTTCAGTGCCTGCGCTGCTGAGATCCCCGCCTTCACCATCTCCTCGAGCTCCATCAACTCGAAGTAGCCCTGGAATCTTCCGGTCGGTCCAGTGTCAGTCCCCATCGCGATCGGGACGCCGGCTTCGGCCAGCTGTTCCAGGTTTCTGACAGCGAACGGGAACTGTGCCTTGTATGTCTGTGCGGCGGTATTCGTGCGTGTCGCCTGCTGCCGAGCCGGATCACGGCCTGCCGAGACCCAGGCCGGGTTCGCGTGCTTGAGGAAAAGTGGGTCCGCGAAGAAGTCCGGCGTCGATTCGTACACCCACGTCGAGACCTCGCGCATCAGCGTCGGCGTGTAACAACGATTCGATGCTTTGAGCGCGGACACGAATTCGTCGTCAATTCTCTGGTCCCGAACGCTGTGTGCAATGAAGTCGGCGCCGGCAGCCAACAGCGCCTTCGCATCGTCCAGGTAATACAAATGCGCGGCAACCCGCAGACCTCGCTTGTGCGCTTCATCGATCACCGCCCGGTAGACCTCCGGTGGCATTTTGGTAGCGGTGCCGAGGTTATCGTCGACACGGATCTTCACCCAATCGACCTTCTGATTCGCGACGCCTTCCACCATCGTGCGTGCCTCGTCAGGCGTGCGCGGCGTCAGTACGGGTCCTGAGACGAACACGCGTGCGCGATTGAGGGTTGGAACGTCTTGTGAATCCCGGGCTGCGAAGACCGCCTCGTTTTCGCCGCCGAGGCTGACGACAGTGGTCACGCCGTAGGCCGCGTACGTGCGCAGATCGTCAGGCGTGTTGACGTGCCCGTGCGAGTTGATGAGGCCAGCGATGACGACTTTTCCGCCAAGTGGAATTCGCTGGGCTCCGGCTGGAATGCTCGTGCGCCCCGAAGGTCCAACGGAAACGACCCGCCCGTCGCGAACGATGATGACACTGGTGCCGATAGGCGTGGCGCCGGTGGTGTCGATCAGCCGGAGGTCGGTAAACGCCTTGACGCTGGATTGAGCCGTCGCGGTGTTTGCGACCGCGACGAGGAGGAGGGCTACTGTTCGGCCGGTCATGAGGTGCGCATCCTTATATGGGCAGCGGCTGGGAAGGTAGCGCGTCGGCCCCCCTTTGGCACTGTATCCAACGCGGAGGATGTGATGTTCTGGTCGGAGCTGGTCGATCTGCTACGTGCAATGATCCTGAGCGTGGCCCAGGTCTGCAACGGCAGCGTTGGGGTCGCAGTGATCCTGGTCTCATTTGCGATCCGGCTGGCACTGCTCCCGCTCACACTTCGTCTCGCGCGCCGAGCCCGTGCCCACCAACGGCGGCTCCGTGAGTTGAGGCCCGAGCTGGAACGGATGCAGCGTCGTTATGCGAGCGATCCGGTCGCGGTGCTGCGGGAGACCCAGGCGTTCTACCGGAGGCGCAACATCAAGCAGATCGACCCGGCAGGTTTCCTCGGCGCGTTGGCGCAGGCTCCTGTCTTCATGTCGTTGTATGCGGCGCTGCGGCGCGGCCTCGGTCATATCCGCTTCCTGTGGATCCCGGACACGTCTGTTTCGAATATTCTTCTGACGCTGGTCGTCGCCACGATGACGGGACTTGCGTTCCTGATCAATCCAGTGGCGCATGACAGCGCGCGAAACGCGCAGCTCATCAGTGTCATACTGATGGCGGGAATGACAGTCTGGTTTCTCAGTTCCACATCTGCACTGTTCGCACTCTCAACCGGAGCGGGGTCACTCGTTGGGGTTTTGCAGGCGGTGATCCTTCGCCGCGACGACTCCTCGAGTAGACGCCGGCCCTCGAAGCCATGAAGCGAATCCTCACCATCGCGCTCTCGACGGCCGCTATCATATCTTGCGCGGGCGTGCAGACACGGTCCACCACGTCGGCCGCGTCGGAAGTCGCGAGCGATGCCAGCGGCACCATCGCCCAGATCTACTACTGGCGCGCCAAGCCCGGAAAGTTCGAGGAGTACACTCGTTATGTGCGCGACGTCGCCGAACCAATCGACGAGGAGGCGCATCGCCGCGGCGCGTTCCTCTCCGTGACGACGTACATGACGCAGGACACCGCCAGCCTCTGGACGCACATGCGCGTATTCGTGCTTCGTGACTCGGCGCAGCTGCGTGGTTTGTCAGCGGCACTGGACAGCGCGGGACGTCGCCTCGAGCCGGACAGCGTCAAGCGCAGTCAGCGAGGTGAGTATTCAGCGACTCTGCGTGATCGCGTTGGTGCGGCGACTGTGGCGATTCTCCGGTGATGATTTCTACGGAAAGCTGCAAAACCGGGAATACGGATCAGTACGAATCGAAACGGATCAATACGAATCGCTCCGAGTCGTTGAAGGACTCCATGCGTGAGCCTTCAACAAGAATGGTTGATCGGCGCAGATCAACCAACTTGTCATGACTTGCGACGCGCGATGAGTGCCGAATCTCGCTCGAAACGATTCGGCAGTTTCCGTAAGTGTTCGCGCGAATCCGCGTCCCAGGTGTTGCAGTTATCGGCCCTTATCCAAAAACGCTACTCTCCAACTAACGCACCGGGCACAATTCCCTTAGCGCCGAACTTCTTGCGTACCTTGTCCACCGTGCGGGCTATGGCCAGGTCGCGATCCGATTCAAGGCGCTGATCATCTGACGTAAACAGGTGGAGCTGGTCGGCCCGAGGATCCTCGGAGAGTGACGATAACGCGACACCGATAAGCCTCGCTGGAACGCGCCGGGC
>DASRPK010000182.1:0-6152 GCA_035646395.1 Gemmatimonadaceae bacterium
ACGAGGATCTCGCACAATCCCAGTGCAATCTTTTCGATCCGTGGTCGCAATCCCACGACGGAACTGATCGACGCCGGCGCCGTCGTTATGCTCGGCTCCGACGGACCGGCACCGGACCGGAGTTATGACATGTTCCGGCACATGTTCCAGGCGACGCGGTACCATCGCTTCCACTTCCGTGACCCTAACGTACTGCCGGCGGGGAAGGTGCTGGAGATGGTGACGGTGGATGCTGCTCGCGCGCTCGGCATGGAGAAGGAGATCGGCTCACTGGAGGCGGGCAAGAAGGCCGATATCATCCTCGTCGACTGGTTCAAGCCGCATCTCGTCCCGATGAACATGCCGCTGTATCGGCTCGTCTATTTCGCGAACGGGGAGGACGTGTCGACGGTTCTCGTCGATGGCCGCATCCTCATGCGCGATCGTCGTGTGTTGACCGTGAATGAAGAAGAGATCCTCACCGCAGCGCAGCGCGAAGCCGACCTGGCCATCCGTCGCGCCGGCTTGCAGGACCTGACCGCGCTTCCGGAAGGATTCTGGGGGAAAACGCGGCTCACGCGATGAGCCGCGTTACCGTTCCAGCTGGAACCCGACGTCGATCGCCGGCCGCTCGCGCGTGTTGGCCACAATCCAGCCCGTCAGGTACATCCATTTGGTCATGCGCGTGAGCTTGGGGTAGTCGATGCGGTCCGGGTTATCGCGCGGCGTGTGGTAATCGTCGTGCAAGTTGGTGGTGAAGAACAGCGCCGGCACGTTCAGGCGCGCGTATGGGACGTGATCACTGCGGAAATACCACCCTTCCGGATGACTGGGCCGGTCCCATAACGAGTCCAGTACAAACTTGCCCGTCCGGTTGTTCGCATCCAGCGCCATCTGGACGAGCGTCGTCGAGTTGCGGTGCGGCGGCTGGATGCCTAACAACGATGCCGTGTCCGGATGGTTCCGGCCGATCATGTCGCCATTGAGCAGGGCGGCCATGGAAGCCAACGGGACTACCGGATGCGCCGCATGCCACAGCGAACCTAACAAGCCCCGCTCCTCGGCGCCGTGATAGATGAATAGTGCCGAGCGTCGCGCTGGCTGCTTCACCCAGGCACGGGCGATGGCCAGCAGGGCGACGCTGGTGGACCCATTGTCGTCAGCGCCATTCCAGATGGAGTCACCGGCAACGGTATACCGGACGCCGTCATGGTCCTGGTGTGAGCTGAACACCACGTATTCGTTCCGAAGCGTCGGATCGGTCCCGCGCACCACGCCAATGATGTTGACGCTGGGCGTGTCAAAGCTCTCGCTCCGCAGGTGAATCTCGACGCCCTGGCCGTCCTCGCGGAGTTGGCTCAGCGCCGAGCTGTGCGCCAGCAGGACCGGAACTGCCTGTGGTTGCGCAGGCCCTCCACCCCCACGCCCTCCGCGGCCTCCACCAGCGCCCGCGCCCCGGCCCTGGGGCGCGAACCGGCTCGCCCCGCCGATGACCGTGTATGCTCCACGCGACTGCAGCTTTGCGACGGCATCGAACATCGATTCGCCGACCGAGTCGGCAACCACGATGACGGCGGCCGCGCCGCGGCGCGTGAGCGCACCACTCTGCACGGTGATGCCCTGCCTGACGGCGCGGTATTCGGGCGTGTTGACGGTGGTGCGTGTTCCCTGTGACGTCGGTCGGAGCATAACGACTGCGATGCGCCCGCGAACGTCGATAGTGGAATCGCCGCCATCTCCAGCAAACACCGTCTGGCCAACGACGTCACCAACCGTGTTGGATGCCGGCGTGATCTCAGTCCACATCGCAAACGGCTTGCCGCCAATACGCACCGAGCTGCCAACCGTCGACACGCGCGTCCTGCGCATGTTGAACCACTGGAAGTACGTCCCGTTCTCACCCATCGGCTCGATCCCGATGTGTCGCAGTTGCTTTGCGGTCCACATCGAGGCACGCATCTCGTCGAGTGTGCCGGCTTCGCGACCGCGGAGCGCATCGCCCGCCATCGCGAACAGATCGGTCCGCAAGTCCTGCTCACGGATCGTGTTGATCGCGGTTGGAGTCGCGACCGACGGTGACTGCGCCGCGACATTGACCGCGGTAAGTGTCATGGCGACCATCAGCCAGCGCATCACGTCCTCCGTGAGTCGACGTTTCATGGGTTCGAAGTGACGTGCCAATTTATGGTGCGAAATATTCACTGCAACGCGGCTTGCCGCTCGTCGAACAGACCGACAATGTGATCACAATATGAGGCTTCTTCTGCTGGTTTGTCTCCTCACATCATCGCCTGGGGCGCAACAACCCTCGCGTTGCGCGTCGGCATCGTACCGGCAGTTCGACTTCTGGATTGGTGAATGGGAGGTCAGCGACTCGCTCAGCCGCCGGCTCGGAAGCAACCGGATCGAACGCGTGCTCGATGGATGCGTCCTGTACGAGTCCTGGTCAGGCGCAACCGGAGCGCGGGGTCACAGCTTCAACGCCTTCGATCCGGGTGATAGCAAGTGGCACCAGACCTGGGTGGACAACGAAGGGACCGTCCTGATGATTTCCGGCGGGATCGTCAATGGCGAGATGGTGATGGAAGGCGAGCGACGCCTTGCCGATGGGACGCAGACGCTCGAGCGGATCACCTGGACACCTAACGCGGACGGCACGATACGGCAGATCTGGCAATCGAGCCGGGATCGTGGAATGCGATGGAGTATCGTTTTCGATGGGCTCTATCGCAGACGCGCGCGCTAACGGGCTGGGCTGGAGTGATCGTCGGTTAGGCGTTACTTCAGGAGCAGCGATCCCTCTCGGACGCGCTGACGTCCGTCAGCGGTGTCGATGAGTAACGCACCACCGCCGTCGACACCGGCAACGGTCCCTTCGAGTGGCGACCGACAGATCTTGCCGACCGCGACATCACGAGCGGCGAATTCGTCCAGTTCCTTCGCCGAGAGATGACCGCGCGCCGACGCCGCAGATCGGAGTGCCGGAACCAGCTCGCCCAGAACCTCGACACGCGACACACCATCTCCTAACGCCGCTCCGCCTGGGAACCCGACAGTGCGGACATTGATTCCGACACCAATCGCTGTCCACTCAGGACGTGTTCCTCGCCAGCGTGATTCCACCAGGATACCACCCACCTTTCCGGTGCCGAGGTAGAGATCGTTAGGCCACTTGAGGCCGATCCGGGCCGTCGCGAAACGGTCCAGTGCGCGCGCTGCGCGCAACCCGACGCGCAGCGACAGGACGTCGAGTGCCGACGGATCATTTACGAGTTCGATCAGCGTCAGCCAGATGCCCGACCCGGCTTTCGATTCCCACCGCCGGCCGGCGCGTCCCCGTCCCGCGAGTTGCGCATCCGCAAGCACCAGTGTGCCCGCCGGGGCTCCGTCGCCGGCCAGCTCGTTAGCCACGTCCATCGTTGAGTCGACTTCGTTGAACAGGACGACCCGCGGCAACGAGAGATCGGACGCCAGCTCCTCGTCCGTCGCCCCATCGTAGGTCACCATCAGGCCGGAATCACCCACGGACTGCCAACGTCACCAGGACAATGACGCCGAGCACGAGTCGGTACGCCGCGAAGATTCCGAAACTGTGCTTCGAGACGAAGCGCAGCAGCACCGAAATGGCCAGCCAACTGCTCACCGCTGCCGCCGCGATTCCTACGAAGATGGTTGACGCGTCTGTTCCGGGCGTGAAGGCGTCGGGCGCCTTGAGGATTGCAGCCGCCAGCGTCACCGGGAAACTCATCAGAAAGCTGAAGACCGCGGCCGCCTGACGATCGAACCCCAGTAAGCGGCCACCGGTAATCGTGGACCCCGAACGGGAAACGCCAGGCAGCAACGCCAGGCACTGCACGAGCCCGATCGTGACGGCGTCGCGAAATCGCATCTGGTCCAACGGCCGGTCCATGCGCGCAAAACGGTCGACTGCCCAGAGCAACACGCCCATCACCATCAGGTTGATGGCGATCAGTCGCGGAGAGCGAAAGGCGGTTTCGGCGAGGTCCTCGACCGTGAGGCCCGCAATGGCGGCCGGTATGGTGGCGGCAATGAGAAAAACAAGCCGCCACTCGTCGGTCGTGCGCACCGAACGCTGCCTGACGATTGAAAGCGCCGATTTCGCCAGTGCCACCCACTCCCGGCGAAAGTACCACGCCACGGCCACCAGCGTGCCGATGTGCAGCGCGACGTCGAAGGCCAACCCGCCGCTTTCCCATCCCAGAAACCACGGGGTCAGAGCGAGGTGCGCCGAACTGCTGATGGGAAGGAATTCCGACAGGCCCTGGATGAGACCGAGGACCAGCGCCTGGAATTCGGTCATGGCGAGAGCGGGCGCGCCGACACGGGTCGCGGCCGGTCGAGGACCGCCTTGCGATACAATGCCTCGTATTGCGGCACGATCGCGTCCTCCGCAAACCGCGCCCGCGCATCGGCGGCCGCAAGCTCACTCATCGCCAGCCAGTTCGCTTCGTCGCACAGGATGCCTAACGCCGATGCGGACATGCCATCGATGTCACCCGGCTTGTGGAGCGCCCCTGTTTCGCCATCCCGGACAACTTCCGGAAGGCCGCCGACGTTGCACCCGATGACCGGGACGCCACAGGCAAGCGCCTCGAGGGCACTCAGCCCGAACGACTCGCGGTCACTCGGCAGCAGGAACAGGTCCGAGGATGCGAGCAATGGCGCCACGTCATCGATGCGGCCGAGGAAGTGCACATCGTCCTCGACGCCCAGCTTCTTCGCCTCATCGACCGCATCCACGCGGTCCGGACCATCACCGACCATAACGAGTACGGATGGGCAATCCGGTCGGACGCGTGCGAAGACCCGGACGACATCCACCACCCGCTTCACGGGACGGAAGTTCGAGATGTGGATCAGGATGCGCTTGCCCGGGAACTGCTGGCGCAGCACCGCCGGCTGCGTGCGCCGGTCGAACTGCTTCGGGTCCATGAAGTTGTGGATGACCTCCACCTCGCAACCCGCGCACCCGAACGTGAAGATCGTTTCGTCACGAAGAAATTGCGACACCGCCGAGATGCGATCCGACTTCTCGATCGAAAATTTCGTGATCGTGTGGAAGGAGTGATCCTGCCCGACGATGGTGATATCCGTGCCATGCAACGTCGTCACGACAGCGATGTCATCGGCCGACTCGTGCAGCATCTCGCGCGCGATCCAGGCACTGGTGGCGTGGGGAATCGCGTAGTGTACGTGCAGGAGGTCCAAACCGTGTGTGCGGACGACCTCGTGCATGCGCACGGCCAGTGCCAGGTCGTACGGCGGATACTCGAACAGCGGGTACCGGCCTACGTCCACTTCGTGGAAGTAGACGCCGGGGAGGAATGACGGAAGGCGGAAAGGCTGCTGATAGGTGATGAAGTGGATCTCGTGACCACGCCTCGCCAGCGCGATGCCTAACTCGGTCGCCATGGCGCCCGAGCCGCCGTACGTTGGGTAACACGTGATGCCAATCTTCACCCGTCGCGCTCCTCGCTGTTGAACCATTCTACCGCACGTTCCAAGGCGTCAGGCGCACGAGGATCCAGTTGCATCACGCGCTCGCCAACGAGCTGATGCCTGAACCACGTCCGCTGCCGCTTCGCATACTGACGCGTGGCAACGATCACCAGTTCCCGCCCCTGTTCCAGCGTAAGCTCGCCGGTTGTGACCCTGCGCATCGTATCGTAGCCGGTCGCCGTCCACGCCCGTGCATCCTGGGACACCCGCTGGGCAAGTAATCGCACCTCATCCAGCCAGCCCGCCGAGAGCATCGCATCCGTACGGGTCACGATTGCACCGGCCAGGCTGTTACCAGGATCGATCAGAAGATAGCGCGCGGTGAGGGCGGCTGCGCGCGGCCGCTCCAGGTGTAATTCGCTGATCCGACGCCCTGTGATGAGTGCCACTTCGACGGCACGCTCACGTTGTGCACGACCCAGTGCCGCCCGGGGAGGGTCGAGGACCTCGCACCAACGCTTGATCTCCTCACCTGACATCGACCCCAGCACTTCCCGGACTGACGCGCGGACAATCGGGTCGACTGCCGGCTCCTCGAACAGCGGTGCAAACAGGGCTCGGAGGTAGAAGCCCGTGCCGCCCACAACGATCGGGCGCCGTCCATTCGAACGAATCTCATGGATCCACCCCGGAACGGCTGCCGCCCAATCCGC
>DASRPK010000183.1:0-23461 GCA_035646395.1 Gemmatimonadaceae bacterium
CCGCAGGCGTCGTATCGCCGGTGAAACTTCTCGCCTCGGGCGTCGTTGTAATTTTCATGAAGAATTACAACGACGCATCCTGGACCGCCTTTGAGAGGCGCTTCGTGAAATCCATCCCGCTGGTATTCCTCGCGGGGGCGCTCCTTGTCGCCCCTGTCTGCGCGCAAGCACAGCTCCCGCCCACGACGGCTCACTTCGGCAGCGCCGAGGTTGTGGAAGTGCCGTATCGCATCGTGCACGGACTCGTTGTCATCCCGGTGTCGCTCAACGGATCGGCCCCGCTGCAGTTCATCCTCGACACCGGGGCGCCCGTCGTCGTCATCCGCGATACTGCCGTCGCGAAGACGCTCAGTCTCCGGATCGCTGGACAGGCGCGAGTGGGCGGCGCCGGAGATGGCGAACGCCGCACGGCTCCCTTTGCCATCGGAATGACTGCCCGTGTCGGCGCCCTCGAGGTGAAGAACGTGTCCGGCATTGTCGGAAGCGTCGAGGGCGCGATTCCGGGAGTGGACGGCATCATCGGCGGTGCGCTCTTTCAGAACGCGGTCGTCGAGTTCGACTTCGATGAGAAAGTCGTGCGCTTTCACAACCCGACGGCTCGACGGTTTGCCATGGCAGGAGACAGCCTTCCACTGCGCGTCGACGCGAACGTACAGCCCTTCGTACGTGGGACGGTGACCGTGAATGGAATCGCCATGTCGCTCGAGCTCAACCTCGATACGGGCGCGCGGCAACCATTGGCCCTTGCCCGCACCACGATGGAAAAGCATCGCGCCATGCCCGACAGGAAGCTCAGCACGATCGTCGGATTCGGGAGTCGAGGTGAGGCACGTGGTGACATCATTCGCGCGTCGAAGCTCGACCTCGGCCGCGCGTCATTGGTGGCGATCACCACGTCCGTCATGAACAACGAACCGGGCGGAGAAGGACGCATCGGGCTCCCGGTTCTGGAACGATTTCATCTCTGGATCGATTACCCTGGGCAGCGCATCGTCCTGCAGCCGCGCGCCAATGTCGGAGATCCCTTCCCTGCGCAGACGACCGGCCTGGTGTTTTTTCCCGCGAAGGACTCGACCGTTCGCGTGGTGGCCGAAGCGGGCGAAGGTACCCCGGCGCGCGAGGCAGGCGTTCAGCGTGGAGACACACTGCTCGCGGTCAACGGTCGGGATCTTCGTACCTTGGACGACCGCGGCATCAGGGAACAGGTCATCATGCCTCCCGCTGGAACTGCGGTGAGACTCACGATCAAACGAGGGGCGACTTTGCACGAGTTCCGGCTCGTCTCTCGCACCCTGATCCCATGAGCCGCGCCTACTATATAAAGGACGCCGCCAGGATCCGGCTGCTCGCCTCGCCGCTGCGCCAGGCGATACTCGACTGGATCGTGTCCAGCGGTCCGGCGACGGTCGCGCAACTCGCCGAGCGGTTGAGCCGGCCGGCGGATCGCCTGTATTATCACGTGAGGCTGCTGGTCCGCGCCGGGCTGCTGGTCGAGCAACAGGCGCGTGTCGATCGCATCGAGGCGGTCTACGACGTCCCCGGGCGTCCGATGCTTCTTGACTACGGAGATGCCCGCGACGGGCGTCGTGCGGTGACGCGAGTCGTCGACGCGCTCATGCGCAACGCGCAGCGTGATTTCCGGAGAGCGGCGGACGACACAACGTTGCGCGTGAAAGGTGCGCGCCGGGAGCTCTGGTCAGGGCGGTCCGAGGGTCTCCTCGGACCGGACGAGATCGCGGCGGTGAACGCACACCTTACCGCGGCGGCGGAGATCATGCGGAACGCCGTTGGGAGTAAAACCAGGAAGGGCCGGAAAGCGTACCAGCTTACGTTTTCACTGTCTCCAGTACGGATCGCCGGATCGTGAGCGCCTAACGCAGTTTGCGGTAACGATAATCCTCGGTCACCTTCCAGGGCCCACCGTCGACGGAATGCTCTTCGACGTACCGCATCCCGTTCGGCACCGGCGTAATGATGGTTCGGAGCCGCTCATTCGCGGGCCAGAAGGGAGTCGGCTGCAGGTTCAGCACCCAGCGATCCCCCTCGATACGGCCATGGTACGTCAACGTCGCTCCGCCGGCAAACGCGTGGTGGGCGACATAGGTGGAGTCCCGATCACGGTAACTGAGGATGTACATCCTCTCGCTGCGTGGGCCGTCTGCAGTCCGCTGGCTCCAGGTCCGACAAACCATGTGGCGGCGACCGCCAGGCATGAACGCGCAGGTCTCTTCGTGCGCGGCCGGTGTTGTTCCCCCGCTCTGGTAGGTTGCTCCGGGTTCCATCGTCCAGGTGCCCTCGAATGCTGCCATCCGCTCGTACGCCGGAAGCGGCGTTTCGGGACCTGGTCGGGCACGGGGCGCGTTCTGGCCGGGCAGCGCCGCAGGCACCAGGAGCGCGAGAAACCACATGCGTTTCAACATGCTCGAAGTTGCAGCGAGGCGCCGGCGGCTGAAAGGGTGCTCAATGAAGCACTGTGACGTTGACCACTTCTACTGCCGGGCCACGACCCTTTATTACGTCATCAGAACAAGGAGACCGATGAAAGCATATATCCTGGCCGCGGTGGTTGCGGTGAGCGCCTGCGGTTCCGATTCGGTGGCGTCGGTCGAAGACGCACGGAATGCGTACCTGGGTCTCGACCTCGCAATCGACAAGGCCATTACGCTCGGATTCGCAGGCTTCAATAGCGCATCGAGCGCAAACATCTCACCGCAGACCACGAATGGAACGACGTCCGGTACGCTGACCGTGACCGGCCAGGTCGACCAGGGCGCGTCAGCCAACAAGGGAATGCGGCTGTTCACGGCTTTTGCGAACTATTCGGACAATGGGGAGATTTCGTACAACACGTCCTCGGTCGCGCTGCCTGCACTGAACATGATGCTCTTGAACATCCCCGCGGGTACGCTGACCGGTACGCTCGTCGGCAACGTCACGATGACGGGAGAGGAGGAGGGAGCTCTTGTCCTGAACCTCAGCTTCGCCGGTGAGATCCAGCTTGGGACCGGTGGTCTGGTGGAACGCAAGCCAGGAACAACGCGCATAACGGGTACTGCCACCTCTGCCGCGGGCACGTTCACTGTGGACGTGACGCGTTAGGCGCTTTCACGTTGATTACTGTGAAGCGAGACACCCCATGCCGGAATAGTCGGCGGGCTGATCGCGGTGAACGACGTGATTGCTCTGGCGCACCTCACCGGATGACGACAAGGACACCGCTTCGAAGTCGATCCGCGATTCCGTAAAGACGCCCTTGATCGCGATCGCCGCGGGTCCGGTACTCGTGGGCATGAGCACGGGTGCGAGCGAAAATTTGCCATCAGGTTCCGGCACAATCGGTTGCCGGAAACTCGCGAAACTGCAGACGAATTTCACCCTGACGCTGTCGGCGGTCGCTACGAGTTCCGTACCGCGACCACCGAAGATTCCCACGATGGCGCTTGGAGGCACCACGATGTCGCGTGAACATGCCGCTGTCAGAATAAACGGCAGGTATCGGAGCAGGCGTCGACACATCCCAGCAACCTCGAAACGGGAGGGCCGCTGTACACCGCGAGGCGAATTTTACTTCACAGCGAGCACTGCAATTAGAGCTGCCCGACTAGCGCAAATGAGCCTTGAGGGCGGCGGCAATGGCCGGTAGCGCGCCCTCGTCCGCACGGATCCACGCCGCGCTCCCTGTCTCCGGCACGGATGCGTAGCCCCTCGGCGAGATCGTCATGAGTGTGGCGCCGTCGTCGCCGCGGAGCTCGTATGGGTTGATGAGCGAGGTGACCGGCGTCTGACGGTGGCTCGGTCATCGAGGGTAATGCGAGATGGGCGTCGGTCGCCCTAACGCCAAAAATTACTTGTCGTCCGCGTCAGGCGGCGCACCCTCGACGTTCCCGGTGGGGAGGGCATGCCGCACGGCATTCGTCAGCATTGCAATCCGTTCTCGAATTGCGCGCGTTGAAGTCTTCCAGTGCGCCCGCGCTAAAGTTACCGCACCGATCGGAATTGCGGTCCACGCCAGAAGTTCGGAGATCGTATTGATCGACTCGACGAGCGTCCAGCTCGTCATAACGACGGCCACTGTGGTAAAGTACAGTGTCCTGATCATGGACCCCTTTCGCTCCACGAGTATTTGCACCCGCGTGCCGCGCGAATCTTCGTGAGCGGTCACCGAAAGCGGGTTTCCCTTGAACCATGCATGCCAGGCGAAGCCGGAGGCATCAGCGCTACCCTTACCGGGAACCTCCGCGGTCGCTCTGACGGCTGACAGCAAACGAGTCGAGACCTCCTCCCGCATCGCTATGGGCAAATCGAAGGTCTCGCGGAACTTGAGAGGTCCGCCCGCTGCTCGGGCGAAAAAGGACTCCGAACCACGTTGAGGAATACGGAGTGCCGCGCGCTCGACGAGGGCCGGATCGAGGCCCGCCTCGGCAGCCGCCGCCTTGATCTGCTGCAGAGAAAGTCCCGCTGTAGGCGAACGTGTCGCGGCGGGAGAGGCGGCGGATTGGGCCGCCTCCCGCAGTATCAGGGCGATCTCCTCGTCGCTGTACAGCCTTGCTTCGTCGCTGATCTCAGTCTCCAACACTACTGGGCGTCATGTGCAGAAAGGGTCACGCGAAATAGCGCGCCATCCTGGAACTGAAAGTGTGTCTGAAACGGACCTTCATCAATACGAAGCCAGCCGCCCTGCATATCGGGTCCGGCAACAGAATACTTGAGCTGAAGTTGCTCGCATGCCTGCTCCGCGGCTGCATACGAAGGGTATGTCGTAACGCCGATGATTTCTGGGTCGATTTCGCTATACCCCTCCGCGGGCGCGACGTGGCAGAAAACGACGTCGCAGACCTGGTGCTGGTTGAATCGAAGGAGAAACCCGTCGTTTTTCGAGCCCGCCCAATACGCGTCAGGCGTGTTCTCGTTAAGACGGTCGAAGTCGTAGACGACTTCGCCGATGCCATATCCCTCCAGGACCTCGAGCATCTTGTCGTCCTTGAGCTCGAGACCCAGAAGTTCGCTCAGATTCATTGCGCCTCCAGCGAGGAAACGCTGAGATTAGCATGCGCGCGTACCAGACTGGAGGGCGGAGCGATCCAATCCGCTATGGAGAGGCGCCGAGCTTCTGCAATTGAACGGCCGCTACGCGATTGAACGGGTCCGCCTCCAACGCCCGGCGATACGCGGCCATCGCCTGTTCCTTTTCTCCGCGCCCCGCATGGACCTCGGCGAGCCTGGTGAGAAGGAAACTGTTCCTCGGAAACAGCTCGAGTCCCACCTGAAGAACGGCGAAAGCCTCCTCCGGCTTGCGGTCGCCGCGCAGAAGCGCGAGGAAGGTGTTCCCCACCACATAGCTGCTGACATAGTTAGGCGAGCCGGATGCAGCCATCTCACGAAGTCGCGTGCTCACCGCCGCCGCGCCCCCGGAGGTCGCGACGCTACGCAGCTCCGCGATCAACGCCGGCTCGTCAGGACCGTGGAATTCGGCTGCCACGGGAAGGCGCGCGTCACTCACGCGCTCTCCCCGGGCAAAGCGGAGCATCAAATCGCGCAGCATGGGGGTGAGCGCATAGGGGTTATGCGCCGCGGCGTCGACGATCACGGAGGTCCGGTTCGAAAAGCCCCGCATGACATCGGCGGCGTCGCCGAGCGACGTCCGTCCGTCGAGCGTTCCACTGACGAAAAGTGTAGGCACGTTGCTTCTCACTGGTTCACGGAACTCGTCAGGCAGGACCCGAACTCCCCACGCCTGCTGATACTCAGGTTGATCGAACGGAAAGTTGATGGCGTTGCCGAGTATGGCCGTCGCCTGCTGCTCGGCGATCTGCCGCGCTCGAGCCGGGGACACACCGGAGGACATGTCCATGGGATACGTCATCGCCGTGCCCATGGGACGCGCCTTGATTATGTCACGGACCTGACGAGCCACGATGTCATAACGGCCGGCGTCGAGCTCACCGAGGAGTAAGGGGAGCGCCGACACAAAAGACCATTCGCCGCCGGCGAGGGCGATCAGCAACTGGACTTCCTCCTTTCCAAGCAGGACGTCAGCGGAATCGACACGGACCTTCACCGGCGCGGCGGCAAGCTTCGCCAGTACGCGGCGCGTTGTGCCGAGGAAATCCGGCATGACCGTTCGTAGCTTCGGCGTCTGTCGCACGGCACTGTCGATGCGCGTCAACAAGACGTCGCCATCGGCGGGCAAGCGGCGCCGCTGGTCAAGACCGTTGATCCCGCCCAGGATGGCGCGCTCGACGTGTGCGCCGTGGCGTCGCAGGTACGCGAGGCCGAGGTGCGATCCGTAGCTGTGTCCCCAGAGAATGAACTTGTCGACACCTAACGCCTGGCGGAGGAGATCCAGGTCATCGGCATTCTCGTTCGTGTTGTACGCCGTCAAATCGATGTCGCGAGCGCGAATCTCCTCGGCGGCGGCGCGAGCCCGCGCGACCGCGCCGTTCATTGCAGCCGGCGAATTGACCGATTCATCCATCGGAATGCCAATCGTCCCACGCACGACCAGCGACGGTTGAGTGGATCCAGTTCCCCGCTGGTCGTAGACGATGACATCGGACACAGCGCGGAGCGCGTCTACGGTTGGAAACAAATCACCCCGTATTCCAGCGGTACCTGAACCGCCCGGACCACCGGCGAGATAGATGATTGGAGGGCCGGGCCTGACGGCTGTCGATCGGACCCGAATCACCGCCAGTTGTATCGTGCGGCCGCCGCTCTGTCCGTGACGCTCCGGAACTGTTACCCGGCCGCTGTCCACAGCCAGCGTTTCGCCGGCTGCCGACGTGTACGTGAACGGCGTCCACTGGATGGTGGACGTCTGCTGGTGTGTAGTTATGACGGCGACGGAGAGGACTGCCATCGGTGTGAAGACTCGCATGGAACGTACTCCAGATACGCGACCGAGCTCGAAGAAGCTTCAGCCGCAGGTGAGATAGGCGAACAGCGTGCGCGCGAGATGCGCTTTGAGTTGCGAGTATGTGAGCCGCGTGGCGGTGCCATGTGGCGCGTGGAACAGGAGCTTGTCTCGCGCCGCCGCGGCCACGATGAAGAAACCGATACGGGCGGCTTCCATTGCGTCCTTGTGGGTTATCTCTGCCTTGAAGCGCGCTAACAAGCGCGCCGGCATATCGGTCGCGTTCTCCCGGCGGCGGTGGACGTCTTCGCCGATGGCATCGGGGTGCGCGCGCGCGAACAGCGCAACCGCGCGCAGCAAATTCCGCCGCTCGACGTACATGTCGACCAGGCCGGAGACCAGAAGGTCAGATGTTTCACGAAGGGACAACGTCCCCCAGTCCACCTTCGCCATCTTCGCCGCCATTCGCGGGCGGAGGTCGGCGTCGTACCGTGCGTAGAGATGGGGTAGCACGGCGTCCTTGCTGGGAAAACGCGCGTAGAACGAGCCAGTGGAGCAGCGGGCGCGCCGGATGATATCGGCGACAGATATCTCGTCGAACGAGCGGACCTCGAGGAGCTCCTCAACGGCCTGCACGATCTTGTTCAGGGTGCGCTGGCTGCGCGCCTGAAGCGGAACCTTGAGCTGGGTAGCGTCGGTCACACCCAGAAACTAGAACGTCGTTCTAATTTTGTCTACGGGCCTCGCAATGGTGGCGGCAGCGAGCTATCTCGCGCGATATGAACAACCGTTGGAGGCTGATTGCCCGGATCTGGTGATTGCGCCGATCAAAAAGCCTACCTGGCCGGCGGCTCTCCGCGGTGGACCTCGGCACCGACTTTCGATCCCCCGGCCGATGCGAAGCGCGGCACAGCTTTGGCATCGTAGCGCACGCCGATCATTGCGTCCGCACTTTGTTAGGCAGCTAGCAACCGTCCATGAATCCAACCCCCGTCAGCAGGGTCGCCTCCCCCGCAATGGTCCCCGCACCGACTTGCCATGGCGTGGTTGCGCGGGAGGCGCGCAGACACTGAATGGTGAGGGCAGAGGCGAAGCTTGCGCGCGCAATCGCGGTCAGCGACAACGTAAACCCCAGCATGTCATCGAACACAATCGGGATGCCGTAATCGCGTATCCGCGAATTGACAATGAGGGCGATGTACGCGATGAACAGCGCCAGCGTCCACAGTCGGTGTGGTCCGAAGCGAGCACCGAGGACGAGTGCCGAGGCGAGCGCGAGACCAGCACCAAGCAATACTCCAAGAAGTGGAAGATATAGGTCCAACATGCGCGCCTCCGGGGCGAAGCCTGAAACCGGTGCTACGCGCGCAACATTAGCCGGAGCGAGTCAGGGTGGTGAGCGATTGCTTACCTGGTGATTAGGACTCCATGAACTCGGAAGGTTGCCTAACGGAAGCGAGCTATCGGATGATCCTGCTCACCAGTCTCAGTGCCCAGGACAAAGAGGTCGATAGGCTCGACCACGGCTCGGCGACCTCCCGTGGTGTCAGCATGACGCCTCACGGCCGCAAGTCCGTCGTCGAAGTCCTGCCGGCTCAATTGTGCGAGGACGGAATCGCCTCCGGCGGCGAGCTTCTCCGCGTACACCGACCAGTCAGGGGCTATGGTCTGCGTGATGATCTGTGACGCAATCAGGTAAAGACCGGCGGCGGCGAAGGTATCGCGTATCCCGGCGCTGGACGGCAGGACCTTCTCCATTATCGGGCGGCTCGACGCGATGAACGGAGTGTACGGGTACGAATCGATTTGTTCGCGCGTTCCCGTCCGAATGACGACGTGTCCCTTGGGCCGAAGGACTCGTCGACATTCCCGCGCGGCGGCGATCGCGTCTGAGAAGTGGTGCATGCTCATCGACATGAAAACGAGGTCGACATGTTCCGATGGCAGAGGGATCGCCTCGGCTCGGCCGAGTTGATAGCGGACACGCTGGTCGCGCTGCTTTTCCCGGGCCAACTTCAACATCTTCTGCGACGGGTCGAGGCCGATCACCTCAGCGTTGAATCGAGCGGACAGCGCTTCCGAAAAGCGTCCGGTTCCGCAGCCCAGGTCGAGAATGCGCGATATCGAGTGTCCTTCCAGATGGGTCGCGATCGTGTGCATCCAGAGGTCGAGCACCTCTGGGCCGTGATCGCGCGCGCGATCGTAGCCAGCGGGGATATCGGTCTGGTCGTAGTCGGTCATCGATCTGTGGTTCACTCGCGCTTTCGGCCTTCGCACGCTGCGGGCGATAGAGGCTTGACCGCACGCAAGCGCTATCCATCTATCATAAGCACTCGACCAAGGAGTTCTCGTGGACAGGCGGACGGCAATCAAAACCGGCGGGATGGCCGCGATCGGGTTGGGCGTCAGCGCCTGCGCGTCACGCGGGTTGGCACGCCTGACGACGACGCGGCCTTGGGTGAGTCTTCCGCCGGTGCACATCGCCTGGGACCGGATCATTCGGACGACGGTCGGCCTCCGGCCGCATCGCCCATCAGGATTCGTGGTCAGAGTCGCGAAGCTCGATGAGAAGGTGATCGTTCACAACTACGGCCACGGTGGCGCCGGGATGTCGCTCTCGTGGGGCACGGGGTACCTGGCAGCCGACCTGGCCATGGCGCACGGCGATCGGCGCGCGGCGGTAATCGGATCGGGTGTCGTCGGGTTGACGGCGGCGCGTCAGTTGCAACGCCGCGGATTTACCGTCACGATTTATGCGATGTCGGTGCCGCCCGACACGACGTCCAACATGTCGCTCGCGGGCTTCACGCCGATGTCCGGACTGATCGACCGCGACAAGCACACGCCGGAGTGGGACGCACAGTTTGGCCGCGCGGCCGACATCGCGTATCGCCAGCTGCAATTGTTCGTCGGCGCGCATTACGGCGTGTCATGGGTGGATCAATACAGCCCGACCGACGCTATTCAGCCGCCTAACGCGAACGCACCATCCCCTGCGACGGCGAGCCTGCTGGTCGGGCAGGTAATCCTTCAGCCGGGCGAGCATCCCTTCCCCCAGAAATACGCGTCGAAGCGGCCAACCCTTCGGATCGAGCTATCGATCTATCTGGATGCGCTGATGCGCGACTTCATGATGTTCGGGGGACGGCTGGTCATCCGGAAGTTCGACACGCCCGGCGACCTGATGTCGATCGACGAAGGACTCATTGTCAATTGCACCGGCCTCGGATCGCGCGCGCTATTCGGCGACGAGGAACTGGTCCCGCTCAAGGGTCAGCTTTCCGTGCTCATCCCGCAGGCCGAGATCTTCTACTCGACGAACGGCGGCGCCCGGAACACCGGCGGCGGTTTCGTGCACATGATGCCGCGCGCCGATGGCATCGTGCTTGGCGGCACCTCGCAGCGCGGCATCTGGACGCTCGAGCTGGACGAGGAGGAGCGCAAGCGAGTCGTCGACACGCACATCGCGCTGTTCACCGCGATGCATTCGCTCGCGCCCGGTGATCACGTCCCGGCACCCCTGACACCCGACACGACGCCGAGCCTCGAAAGCCACTTCGATCTCGAATCGTGAGGCTTTTCGCAGGCCAGCCGGCCTGCATCACCTGCTGCCTAACGCTAAGTTTCAGCTGCGGGCGGATCAAATAAAAGGCATGCATGCTGGCACACCGTCAGCTTGCCGACGTCGGCGACATCGCGCCCGCAGCATGGTAAATCGCATCCGTTTGGCTGCGGACGAGCGCGATCTCGTGGCTCTCGAGCCAGAGGACGAGGATCGCAGACGACGCCATCACCTTCTGCGCGAGCACCTGGACCGTCAGTCCATGCTCGGTCTGGACGCCAGGGCCGAAATGGCCGACGGCGAGGAAGCCAGCGAGCACCAAACTCAAGACAACCCAGCCGACGGCCGCCCGGCGCCGAAACCGGTTGTCTCGCATCGTGGCCGTCGCGAGAACCATCGTCAACACCGGGAACGCGTGTACGGCCGTCAAGCTGAAAGCTTGGTGCAGGCCCATCAACCGATCTTGAGGGGAAACGGCCACGCCGAGATATCCAACGCATACGAGGACAGCGGTAACTGCGCCCAGACGAGCAAAAGGACGCGCGCGGGCGACAGCTGACAGCACGCGGACGCTTGCGACGATGCATGTGCCGAGGGCAAAAACGCCGAGCACCATGGCCAGACCGAAGAGGATCGCTCCCACGTGATTGCGCTGGTAGTTGAAAGCGACGCTGCCCCCGAGATCGCTGAGGAAGTTGTGAGTGAAGGAATAGCCGTGAGTTGATTCGTCCAGGAACGTGCCGCCGGGATACAGCGTGATTGACGTGCCGATGAGCGCAACGGCGACCATGAGGGCGATGCGATCAGGTGGCCAGGACGAGCGCCGGGTCATGGGGTGCGTGCAGTGTGTGATGCGGCGAGGGCGGACGCCATGGAGCGTGGCAGGGAGGATCGGGCTAAGGTGGCGCGACAGACTCAACCTAGCAACGGGTCATGCAACGATGCCATGTTGGCTGCCCAACGCTAAGTATCCTGACCTTCGTAATCCTGTTCGTCCTGACCTTCTCCAACCGGTTTGGCGTGGTCCGCGTAAACCGTTTCGTCGTGACCACACTAACCGCCCACCAACTGTTTTTTGCTCGTGTCGGCAAAAAACATGATCAAGACCGCTCCAGCGAGGAAGAACGCGGACGTGAGGGCCAGCGCAGAACCGATGCCGACGTTGGGTAACGTTGCTACATACCCGATCGTGTACGGCGCCAGCGCCCCCATGCCACGACCGAGGTTGTAGGTCAGCCCCTGCCCCGTCGCCCGGACGTCCGTCGGGAATAGTTCCGCGAGGAACGACCCGAACAAGCTGAAATAGCCGTAGCCCACAAAACCGAGCAGCGGACCTAACGCCATCAGAATCCCCGGACTACGTGCCATCTGCCCATACAAGGGCACCAGAATCGCGGCCGTAACGAGGTATGCCACAAACGTCCGACGCCGTCCCAGTTTCTCGGCGATGAACCCGAACGAGTTGTACCCGATGTACGCGCCGATCTGCACGGGAATGATCCAGCCCGCCGAGCGCACGATCGACATCCCCGCTCCGCCCTGCTCCACCGGGCGGGCGAGGAAACCGGGAAGCCAGAAGAACAAACCCCAGTTCGCGAACTGCACGCAGGCCGACAACAGAGTGGCCATCAGTGTCTTCGTCCGGAACTCGGGGCCGAACAGCACTGCGAATGCATTCGGTCCCTTCGCACTCTGCGCTTTGCGCTTCACCCACGCCTCGGGCTCCTTCACGTTCTTCCTGATCCAGAGCGTGAACAGCGCCGGCAGCACGCCGATCGCAAACAGGTACCGCCACGCCTCGGGACCAAGGTTCATCTTGCCGAGGACCAGCGCGGCCAGCAAAGCGGCAGCGATATAGCCTAACGCCCAGCCGCTCTGCATGATGCTGATTGCCCGCACCCGCAAATGTGCGGGCCAGGTCTCGCTCACCAGCACCGCGCCAGAAGCCCATTCGCCGCCCATGCCGAAGCCGAGCAGGATGCGCCAGACCATCAGTTGCCACAACGTCTGCGACGTGGCGGCGCCTAACGAACATATCGAGAAGATCAGGATCGTCGCCATCAGCGCGCGCGTACGTCCGGCGCGGTCGGCCACGATCCCGAAGACAATGCCGCCAACGGCGGAGGTGACGAGCGTGACGGTGCCCAGCAGCCCGGCGATGGAGTCATCGAAGCCGAAGTACGCGCGCAACTGGCCGATGGCCATCACGTACAGCAGGAAGTCCATCGCATCGAGCATCCATCCGAGCTTGGCAGCGGCGAGCGCGCGCCACTGATCTCTCGTTATCCCTTTCCACCAGGGGTCCGCGGTCGCTACGGCCTGTGTCGTCATGCGGGTGAATCGAAGCGGGAGCAGATCGCGACACAAGAGCCACCGGAATCCTCGGGAACGACGTGCACGAGGCTGGGTAGTTTGGGGCTGACAAACGCCCGAGAGATCCGATGCGAGCCGTCGCGCTGTTGCTGGGGATCGTCTTCACGACAAGTGCCCTTCGCGCGCAAGGACCGGCGGTCGTCTCAGGCCTCGTGCGCGACGAAAACGGGGCGCCGGTTCGTGAGGCACTGGTGGCGATCGACCCGGACTCGCTCAGCCTCCGCGCGCGGACATCGGTCGATGGGCGGTACCGCATCTTTGCCGTGCCGCGCGGTCGCTACGAGGTTCGTGTCGTTCGCATCGGGCATCGTCCGCACTCGCAGACGATCGACGTCAATTCGGAATCGGTGACGTTCGACGTTGTACTGCGCACTGTCCCGATTCAGCTGGACAACGTGACCGTACGCGTCTCGAAGCCGGGACTGTATGGCCGGATCCTGTCTCGCGGCATTGCGCTGGTCCCGCACGAGCCGACTCCCGTGCGCGGCGCCAACATCGAAGTCCTGAACGAACCGTATCGAGTGAAGTCGGAAGGCGACGGACAGTTCAGCATTCCAGAACTCGCCATCGGTTCCCATTCGATCTTTGTCGCGCTGGACCACTACGTCACCCGCCTGATTCCGGTCACCGTTCCGCCTGAAGGCGGCGTGGAAGTGACGATAACGCTCGATTCACTGTATGCCGAATACCAGCGTAAAGACGAGTCACAGAAGCGCGAAATCGGCTGGCGGTTACGCCGCGCCGCGAGTCCGGCCACCTTCGTTTCTTCGCACGAACTCGATCCCGAGGCGAAAGACCTGCGCGAAGCACTCCGGTACGCGCAGTCGGTCCTGTCGCGCGGAATCCTGCTGACGAATCCCCGGGTGCAGCCAGTCATTTACATCGACGGCGTGCGCACCTACCTGCAGCCGCAGGACCTGAAGCAGGAAGACTTCGTCCGGTTTGCGGGAATCGAGATATATCCTCCGAACACGCTGGACGACGCGATCAGTGTTCCAGGGAGCAGCGCGGACCTTGGATTTCTCGATGACGGAAAGCTCTTCGGCGGTGGCCGGCGCGCGGGCAGTTTCAACAGCCGCACGTCGGTCCGCAGCCGCGGAAACGCCACGATGTTGATCATGATCTGGACAATCAAAGGCAGGTAAGTCGGCCACTGTGCTGCGAGTCTTCGCGGTAATCGTCGGTCTCGCGCTCGCGAGCACCGTTCTGCATGCGCAGGGAACCGCGGTCGTTTCCGGCGTCGTGCGCGACGAAAACGGCACTCCGATTCGGGAAGCGCTGATTGTCATCGACCCCGATTCGCTGAGTCTGCGCACAAGAACGGGCGCCGATGGGCGATATCGCATAACGGTGCCGACCGGGCGATTCGAAGTGCGCATCGTGCGCATCGGATTCAAGCCACAGTCGCACGCGATCGAGGTCACCGCGCCGTCGGTGGAGCTGGATATCGTACTTCAGAGCGTTGCCGTTCCGCTCGACACGATCACTGTGCGGGCATCCCGACCGGGCCTGTATGGACGGGTGGTAACGCGCGGGATAGCGCTCATGCCACACGAACCGCGCCCGCTGCGCGGCGCGCGAATCGAGGCCGTTAACACGCCGCATAGTGTCACCACGGGACCTGATGGCCGATTCAACATGCCGCAACTCGGCGCCGGCGCCCACGGCGTGATGGTGTCGCTCGAGGGGTATGTCACACGATTGGTGCCGGTCTCGATCCTGCCTGACGGAGGCGTTGAGATGACGGTCAACCTCGATTCGCTGTACGCGGAGTACCAGCGGATCGACGAAGACCAGCTTCGTGGGATCACCTGGCGGACGCGGAGGGCGATCAGTCCGGCAGCGTTCATTCCTCAGCACGAGATCGACGCGCAGGCGAAGAACCTCCGCGATGGAATTCGTTACTCGCATTCGCTGCTGTCGCGCGGAACAGTCATTCGGAGCGGTTCGGGAGCGGCGCGCGACACGATCTGCGTCTACGTTGACGGAAAGGCGCGTCCCGACGTGTTCTTGCAGGATCTCGATCCGAAGGACATCGAGGCGCTGGAGGTCTATCCTCCCAACACCCTCGAGGAGAGGGACCGGCTGCCGTTCTTCCAACCTGGGACTGATTGCGAAAACCTCTGGTCGACGGCTCCACCGGCAGCAGACGCACGCGGTCAACCCAGGCGCCCCGTAACGGCCGCTCCGAGGCGCACTCCGAGGCGAGGCCTGGGCAATACGATCATGACCGTGATTGTCTGGACAAGAGGACGGCGATGAACTGTATTGCAAATTGCAAATTACAAATTGCAGATTGCAATCTTAAAAGGCAATTCTGCGGAGCGTGACATGAGCAAGGATCACATCGATCGCCGCGTCTTCGTGAAGCAGGCATCAGCGTCGCTGGCGTTAGGCGCCGTGGTGCCGATTTCGAATGAGGTTTCGTTCCCGGCTCCGGCGGTTCAGGCCGGGACTCGTGTCAAACCTGTGGTAATCTCCGACTTTTCCGGATTCAATTATCGCAACGGTGGCAAGGAAAACGCGGTGGAGCGTGCCTTCCGGCTGATTACCGAGGGCAGGGACGTCCTGGATGCGCTCGTCGAAGGCGTCAACATCCCCGAACTGGATCCAGAGGAAACCGGAATCGGCTACGGAGCGCTGCCTAACGCGGATGGAATCGTGCAGCTCGATGCGTCGTGCATGCACGGGCCCAAGAAGCGCGCCGGAGCAGTCGCGGCGATTGAGGGCGTACGCACTCCGTCACTCGTCGCCCGGGCGGTTGCCGAATTTACGGACAATCATCTGCTGGCCGGCAAAGGCGCGCAGGAATTCGCGCGGGCGATGGGCTTCAAGGTCGAGGAGGACCTCAACACCGAGCGATCGCGTCGTCTCTTTCTCGAATGGAAGCGCCGGGTCGACCCCGAGCGCTGGCTCGATCCAAACAGTCCGGCGCGGAAGCCTCCTGAAGGCTCACGCGGAGACGCAGAGTTCGCGGAGAGGGCACTCGCGGCAGGCAAATCGATGGTGCGAGATGGCCTGATTCCTGAGGGGAGTTTCTGGGGGACGATCAACTGCGACGGAATCAACGCCAACGGCGACATCTGCGGCGTGACCACCACGAGCGGACTGGCCTGGAAGATCCCCGGACGCGTGGGCGACTCGCCCATACTCGGCGCCGGTCTCTATGTCGATAACGACGTCGGAGCCGCCGGTTCAACCGGACGCGGTGAGGCCAATCTCTACAACCTCAGTTCATTCCTGATCGTGGAGTCGATGCGGCGCGGCATGTCGCCGAAAGACGCCGGCATGGAGGCGCTCAAGCGGATCAAGGCAAATACGGTCGAACGGCGCCTGCTGAACGCGAAAGGCAACCCGAACTTCAACATCAGGTTCTTCGTGCTCAATAAGCGCGGCGAAACGGCTGGCGTTGCGATGTACCACGCCGGCGAGACGAAATACGCCCTCTGCAACGAGAACGGGGCGACGTCGCCGGAACTGGAGCCGCTGCTGCAGGGGTCGCCGGAAGGCTGATACCGGCATGGGGTCTGGGCCTGGGGCCTGGGGCATGGGGGCCCTTGGCCACCCATGCCCTATGCCCTATGCCCTACGCCCCATGCCCCAATTGCAACCTCAAGGCAACAACTAGCGTAGGTTGTGCCATGCAGAACGCAGCCACTGCCGTTCCGGCGACCGCGCCGCAAGTCACCATACAGACCACGCCTTCGGGCGCGGTTCAGGTTTTGACGCAGCAGCCGATGCGGCCGCTCACTTCGCGGGAGATCTCCGCCATCCGGAGTCGACGGAGTGACATCTCGAGTCAGCTGACATCCTCCATGGAGCGTCGCGAACGGCTGATTGACGATCTCGAAGACGCCCCGCCGAGTGTCGCTCCGGGTCTGATCGCCCAGATCCAGATGCTCGATCAACGAATCGTGAAGATCGAGCAGGACATGGAAGCGTCCGGCCAGATGTTGCGGACCGGGTTGACGGTCGACAACGGGACGTCGCTTGTCGGTCCTCGCGAGTTCGGCAACGGATCAGGTCCGGAAGAGGCGGCTGCTCGCGGCGCAGCAATGGGCGCCGTAGTGCTGGTGCCGATCTTCCTGGTCTACATGATCGCACGACTGACCCGCTGGCGCCGCCGCCGGAATTCTCCCGCACAGGCAGATCAGGGTCCCCACCAGGACGCTCGCATGGAAAGACTCGAGCAGGCGGTCGACGCTATCGCCCTCGAGATAGAGCGCGTTGGCGAGTCGCAGCGATTTCAGGCGAAACTCCTGACCGAGGCGAACCTGATGCCGGCGATGAGCGGCGCGCGGTCGGCCGATCCCGTGCGCGCCCGGGACTTCGACCGCTAAAAAAGCGCGTCGATCCGGGAAGCCTGGGGACAGCTTGGGCTGTAACCCGGGTGAAGCTGGACCGTAGGTTTAGGCATGCAGAATCCGGCCCCGCCCCCACCGCTTCCCACCCCGGCGCCCGCGACGGTCATTACGCCAGTGCCGGGTCAGCCCTCGCTGTTCGAAATCAATCCGCAGGGTCCGACGCGGCCGCTGACACAGCAGGAGGTCAACATCATCCGCAGTCAGCGGAGCGAGATGTCCGACCAACTGCAGTCGGCGCAGAACCGTCGCGAGCGAGTCCTCAATGAACTTCGCAACGCGCCGGCGGGCACCGAGGCAGGTCTGCAGCAGCAGTATCAGGTCCTGAGCGACCGGATCGTCGCGATCGAGACGGACATCGAAGCCTCGGGTCGCGTTCTGCGGACCGGCCAGGTGCCGGCACAATTGGTGCTCGTCCCGCCACGCGGCTCGATCAGCTCCGGGAATCGGACTGACGACGTCGAGCGAATGGGTGCCCTGGGGGCGACGATTCTGATTCCGATCGCCGCGATTTACATGTGGCGGTCGTTCCGACGCAGACGCCGCGGTGCGCGGCGCGAGGTGGAGATAAGTGCCGAGCACGATTCGCGCTTCGAGAGATTAGAGCAGGCGGTTGATGCGATCGCACTCGAGATCGAACGCGTGGGCGAAGCACAGCGGTACCAGTCAAAGCTTCTCACAGAAGCGAACATGATGCCGGCGATGGGCGTCTCGCAGAAGGTTGGGGAGCAGGTTCGGGCGCGGGATTTTGATCGCTAGCTGCAGTTCGATTTTGTAAGCTCCGGAAAACATTTTCAACGCTAAGAACGCAGGGATCGCCGAGACTCAATACGGCCGTTCTCTGCATTCTTTGCGTTCTCAGCGATCAAAGTGTTTTGCGGGATCTTCGGTCGAAGCAGACACTGGTTGGAGCGCCGGTGAGTGGCGCAATGCCGCTCGAAACCGCATTCTGTCCGGACCACGGAAACCCACCCGAGGCCCGCCATGTCGAGATTCCGTCTCCTGAGCGCAATTGGCGCTCTCGCCCTCGCCTCCACCGTCACGCTCGAGGCCGCAGCACAGGGTCGCGGGAGTACGACTGCTCGCGATCCGATGCAGGAAGGGCTGCCGCTCAAGCCGACCCGCACCGCGAACTGGACGACGAAAGTCGGCCACTGGATGTCGGTCGACGTCAGCCCCGACGGCCAAACGCTCGTCTTCGACTTGTTAGGCGACCTCTACACGATGCCATCGTCAGGCGGCAAGGCGACATTGCTGACGCGCGGCATGGCGTTCGACGGCCAGCCGCGATTTTCGCCCGATGGCAAGAAGGTCGTCTTCGTCAGCGATCGCGACGGCGGGTGGAACCTGTGGACGATCGCGGTCGACAAGTCGGACACGAACCAGATCACACGCGGCAAGACGAACACGTACTACTCACCGGACTTCACGCCTGACGGGAAGTACATCGTCGCCACGCGCGATACGAAGATCTGGATGTATCACGTGGACGGCGGACAAGGGCAGCAACTGATTCGTCCGTCGGCCGATGCCGGCGGAGGCGGACGCGGTGGAGCGGGGGCGGCCGACGTCTCGCGCCAAATGGGCGTCGCGTTCGGGAAGGATCCGCGCTGGGTCTGGTTCGCCGAACGTCGCGGGCAATGGATCTACAACACCGCGATGAGCGACTACGACCTGCGCGTCTACGATCGCGAATCGGGTGAAGTGGCCACGCGCGAGAATCGCTGGGGTTCGGCGTTCCGTCCGACGCTCTCGCCTGATGGGCGTTGGCTCGTCTACGGCACGCGTCATATCGATGAAACCCGGCTCCGCATTCGGGATCTCGAGTCGAGCGACGAGCGCTGGCTCGTCTATCCGGTGCAGCGTGACGACCAGGAGTCGCGCGCGACGCTCGATGCGTATCCGGGGATGACGTTCACGCCCGACTCGAAGTTCCTGATCACGACGTGGAACGGGAAGTTGTGGAAGGTGCCGGTCGAGGAGGGCCGTCCGATCGAGATCCCGATGGAAGCGGACGTGGTGCAGGCCTTCGGGCCGGCCGTTCACTTCCAGTACCCGATCCATGATTCGGCCACGTTTGTCGTCAAGCAGATCCGCGATGCCGTGCCGTCGCCTGACGGCCGCCAGGTGGCGTTCGTCGCGCTGGACCGGCTGTACGTGATGGACTGGCCTAACGGGACACCGAAGCGGCTGACGAACACGGACATCGGTGAATACCAGCCGGCATGGAGTCCGGACGGACAGTTTGTCGCGTACACGACGTGGAGCAATGCCGACGGCGGCGCACTGTACCGGGTCCGTGCGTCGGGTGGTGATCCGCAGCGCCTGACGACGAAACCGGCTTCCTTCACGCAGCCGGTCTATTCAATAGACGGCCGCCGCATCGTCGCCGTGCGCTCACCGGCGCGGAACTTCCGCGAGCAGACCGGTGGTGGAGCGACCGATCTGGTCTGGGTACCCGCGAACGGCGGCGCCGTCAGCATGATCTCGCCCGCGGGGGGCGTCGGCAATCCGCATTTCACCAGGAGCGATACCTCGCGCATTTATGCGTACGGTGGCGGTCGAGGACTGGTCTCGATGCGGTGGGATGGCACCGATGTCCGCACGCATCTGCGTGTCACCGGCGGAGGAGGACCAGGCGGAGGCGGCGGTGGCGGTGGGGGCGCGTCTATGGTGATGATTTCGCCTAACGGCGACCAGGCGCTGGCCCAGGTATTGAGCGACCTGTACATCGTGACGATTCCCTGGGTCGGCGGTACCGAGCCCACGGTTTCGGTCGGGAATCCCGAAAATGCGACGTTCCCCGTCCGGAAGATCACCGACATCGGTGGCCAGTTTCCCGGGTGGAGCGCCGACGGTGAAAACGTGCACTGGTCGATCGGCAACGCGCACGTCGTTTACAACCTCGCTCGTGGACGCGCTTTCGACGATTCGGTTCGTCGTGCAAATCCTGGACGTGGTGGACGGGGCGGCCAGGCCGCGGCCGGCGATTCCGCGTCAGGGGGCGGCCGCCAGGGAGGCAGTCGCCAGACGCCGATGTTCCAGCCGGAAGAGAAGCGGATCCTTATCACTGCCCAGCGCGACGTTCCGAACGCGAGCGCGGTCCTCCGTGGCGCACGTGTGATCACGATGAAAGGCACGGAGGTTATCGAGAACGCCGACGTGGTGGTGGTCAACAACCGGATCCGGGCGGTCGGCCGCCGTGGCAGCGTCACCGTACCGCCTAACGCTCGCGTGATCGACGTCGCCGGGAAGACGATCGTGCCCGGGTATGTCGACACGCACGCGCACCTGCGCGTGTCGCAGAACGTGCACCGCGAACCGGTGTGGAGCTACGTCGCGAACCTCGCCTACGGCGTAACAGCCGCGCGTGATCCGCAGACGGGTACGACCGACGTGTTGTCCTACGAGGACCAGGTGGTCGCGGGACGAATCATGGGACCACGCGTGTACTCGACAGGTCCCGGCGTTTTTTCGAGCGAAAACATCCGCGACCTCGACCACGCGAGGAAGATCCTCAAGCGGTACAGCGACTACTACGACACGAAGACGATCAAGCAATACGTGGCCGGCAATCGCGAGCAGCGGCAGTAGGTCATCCAGGCCGCAAATGAGCTCAAGCTGATGCCAACCACGGAAGGTTCGCTCGATATCCGGATGAACGTCACGGAACTGAGCGACGGGTACAGCGGTCATGAGCACACGATCCCGACATTCCCGCTGCAGGCCGACCTGATTCGGATGATCGCCGAGTCGAAGACTGTGTATACGCCGACCATTCTGGTGGCGTACGGTGGGCCGTGGGCGGAGAACTACTGGTACGAAACACTGGACCTGCTCAATGACGAGAAGCTGAAGCGGTTCACCCCGTGGAGCGACCTGGAGTCGAAGATCCTGCGCCGCGGCGGTTCGACGGGTGCGGTCACAACGGGTGCTGGCGCGGGGTGGTTCCATCCCACGCAGCACATCATGAAGCCGGTTGGGGAGTCGATTCGTGACCTCCTCGCTGCCGGTGGCGCCGCCGGCGTCGGCTCACACGGACAGCTGCAGGGGTTCGGCTACCACTGGGAGCTCTGGTCGATCGCGATGGGTGGCATGTCGAATCACGACGCGCTGCGGATCGCGACAAGCATGGGGGCAACGGCAATCGGGTTAGGCAACGACATCGGGACAGTCGAAGCCGGAAAGCTCGCTGATCTGGTAGTGCTGGACCGGAATCCGCTCGACAACATCCGGAATACGACCGCAATTCGTTACGTGATGAAGAATGGCCGGTTGTACAACGGGAATTCTCTCGACGAGATCTATCCGAGGGTGAAGAAAGCCGGTCCGTTCTACTGGAATGATGACGATCTTGTCGATCGTCAGGGCTACGACACGTCTTCCGACAGCTCGAGGGTTCGACGTCAACGTTGATTCACTGCAACTCGCTCAGGGGGAGCTGCCGGACCGGGTCCAGATGCCGGATACGAGCGGCAACATCATGAAAGAAACTCACTGACGACTCGAACGAACTCGTCAGGCACCGCATCCATGGCCAGGTGCTGTTGGCCGGCGAACTCGTGAATCCTGCTGTTCGGCAGCACCGCGTGGATACGCTCGGTCGCCGCGCGCAGGAATGACGGGCTCTCGGTGCCTAACAGAAGCAGCGTTGGCACGGCCATGTTGCGGAGCCGCTCAAAATCCGGACGATATGAGTGCTCGAGACGGACCTCCCGCACCACCGTGTGGGCCGCGGCCACGCGCGCGGGCCAACTGGCCTGCGTGCGCAACATCTCCACCTGCTGCTCCGGCGCGCGCACCACTTCGCGGAAGAAGACGAGCAAGGCGTCTTCCCGCTGGTTCCGTGCGATGAGGTCGTCGAGTCTTGCGACCGTGTCGTTCGAGGTGATCTGAATCCCGACAGGAAGCGGAGGCTCGTAGAGGACGAGGCGGTCCAGCTCGACCAGCAGTGCCGCCTCGAGTGCGCACAGTCCGCCGAAGGAGTGGCCGACCAGGTTCCGTGGCCGCCCCGCGTGGTGAACCACCGCGGCGACGTCCCGGCCTTCCTGTTCATATGAATACGTTGCGGAATCACCACTCGCGCCGCGCCCCCGCCGGTCCATTGCGTGCACCGAAAAGCGCTCGCTGAACCCGGGAATGACGCGGGACCAGCGCGTGTGATCGGCGGTCGTTCCATGCACCAGAACAAGTGCGGGTCCAGTGCCGGATCGCCAGACACCAAGGGTGGTGCCATCCGACGAGGTCACGTGCTCCAGAGTAGCGGCAGGCATCATCGGCTCCTCACTGACGTGACTCCAAGATAAGGGCGTCTGGAGTCAGTCGCTCGGGTGTCTAATGCCGAAGGCGCCGGGCTTGCGGTCCAGGTCACGTTTCGGTTAGCCGAGCCTGTTGAGTGCTGTCAACCGTGAACCGCGCGCGCGTTCACGCGACGTCCTAACGATGTCGATCGTCATGTGACCAGGTCCTTTATTATCGTGGTCACATGAAAGCCGAGAAAAAGACACTTCGCCGGCCGTACCTCATCGTCCTGGGAGCGATCGCGGTAACGATCCTCGCCCTGGCGTCGCCCGCTGGTTCGCCAGCTATGGCCGATGCGCCGGCGGGTGCGGCGCCATTCGTCTGGGGACGCGATTCACTCTGGAGCGCGCTCGAGTCCAGCTTCGCCGCCGGTCGGGCGGATGGCTGCACCCATGAACGCGTTGCACGCGCAGCAGCGGATTCAATCGACCGGACGTTACTCCGGCTTCGCAAGGAACGCGTCTCGGCGGCTTCACCAGTGCTCGACTCACTCGAAGACACATTCTTCAGAGTCGCGCCGATGGCCGCGGCCTGCGGTGCACTCGCGAACGACTACGTCGCCCTCCAGGGCCGCCTGCGTGAGGCGATCAAGTGGCAGGCAACGAGATGGGACCTGACGTCGCGTGACGTGCGGGATCGACTGTACCGGTCACTCTATGGCAGTCGCGCAGCGACCGAAGAAGTCATGCTGCAGCATCAGGACAGCGTGCAGGCGCTTCTCATGGGATCTCCCGTTTCTTCGGCCACGCCGTGGGCCACCTCGAACGGAGTCGTGCTGCACTCGGGTGACATTCTCGTGTCGCGCGGTGGGTATCCGACTTCGGCACTCATCGCGCGCGGCAACGATTACCCTGGCAACTTCTCGCACATCGCCTTCGTGCATGTCGACTCGGCCACGCGCGCAATCTCCGTCATCGAAGCACACATCGATCGCGGAGTTGTGGTCGCGACGGCGGATCAATACCTCGCCGACAAGAAGCTTCGCGTTATGCTGCTGCGGCTGCGACCCGA